>DATNPU010000347.1:0-4187 GCA_036703105.1 Microcoleaceae cyanobacterium | reverse complement strand
CTGGCACAATCAGTTGCAATGGCAAATTCAGCTCATAGCCTTGCCGAACTGTATGTGCAGTTTGCCAGCTGCCCGAATGGGGATAGAGGGCATAGGTAAAACTGTGATGGCCTTTGTCAGCCTCTGGATCGGGCCACTCGGAACCCCGTAGTAACGTCAGACGGAGTTGATTCGGTTGACTGTCATAGCCATATTTACAGTCGTTTAAGAGGCTGACCCCATAATTGCCGTCACTCAAATCTACCCATCGCAACGCCGGAGCTTCCCATTGGGCCGCCTCACGATCGGTTTGGGAATTCGTCGATCGCGGAATCGCCGCACAGGGAATTTCGTAAGTGGCCACATCCGCCGTCACCGTCAGCGGAAACGCTGCTTTCACCAACACGTGCCGTTCTTGCCAATCCACCTGCGTCACAATTTTTAGATAAGGCGACCCCGCTTCCAGCACATAGTCTTGCTCAAAGATCGAGTTGCCTAATTGCCGCACTACTCGCAAGCACGATCGCAGCCCTCCACGTTCTAGCCATTGAATGCTATGTAATTGAGTGGGCGGTAAGGGATGTTGGGCATAGTCGGGAGCAATATTCCAGGCATCCCAATATTGGCCTTTATCCTCAAAGGCTTGGAGTTGATTGCCTGCCCCGCTTAACACTTCTCGCTGAGCTAGCTTGTCCCATACGCTAGCTAAATCACCTGTTTTAGGATTTACGGTCACTCGGAGGGTAGCATTCTCCAAAACAAACGTCTCTGGGACAGTCAGTGTTGGCAAATTAACTGATGGTTGTTTTTTGGAATACCACCAGAACAGCCGATAACCGATCGCGGGAATCTGGTCTGCCTGGAATAACCACTCACCCGTTGCCGTCTGCTCCAAGGTAACTGGCTGGCCTGCTGAATCATAAACACCCAGAACCTGAGTATTCAAAGCGGCGGGCAGTTCGATAACTTGCGATCGCGCCCAGTTGAGGGAGTTAAACACCACGATCGGGCGAGCATCGGGATGAGGTGGAGAAGGTAGAGTGATGCGTTGAGCGATCGCCCTTAACGCACCATAGAGAACTTCTGCCCCCAACCGTTCAGCCGCTAACCAATCTTTCTCCGCATCCACAAACACCTGGGTAATCGAAGAACCAGGCAGAATGTCATGGAACTGGTTCAATAAAATGTGCTTCCAGGCCAGTTCTAATTCTGCTTTGGGATAAGGCGTGGCGATCGCTAACGTCGCTAACGCGGCCCATAGTTCGGCGGAGTACAGTAAGCCTTCGCAATGACGATTCCATTGTTTCTGGTCGGCATGGGTGGTGTAGCAACCGCGATGGTATTCCAGGTAGAGTTCGGAGTCCCAAAGGGAGAGACTGGGTGAGGGAGGTGAGGAGGGTAGGGAAGATGGGGGAGATAACGGGAGAGATTGGAGATAGTTATGGGCGGTGGTGAATTCAATTTTGGGGAAGAAGGGGGAGTGTTGCCACCGACGAGCAACTTCCAACATGTCGCGGGTTGGCCCACCACCATGATCGCCCACTCCCGGCAACCAGAGGGAATCGGGAATTCCAGTTTTAGTTTCCCAACTCCAGGCAAAGTCGGTCATTTTAATCGGATCAATGCCATCGCCGATCGGGGCTGACATCAGACTCAAAATTCGGCTACCGTCGGGCGCTTGCCACCAAAACCAATCATAAGGAAACTTGGTTGTATCATTCCAGCGCAGTTTTTGGGTGACAAAGTATTCCACCCCCGCTTGGGTCAAAATTTGGGGCAGCTGCCAGGAAAAACCAAAGGTATCGGGCACCCAGGAGATCGGGCAAACCATGCCAAATTTTTCTTCTACATAGCGCTGGCCGTATAGCAATTGCCGCACCATCGACTCGCCACTAATCAGGTTTAACTCTGGTTCAATCCAGAATCCGGCGACAATCTCCCAAGTGCCCGCTTGCACCTGAGCTTGGATTTGGGCAAATAGTTCAGGGCGGTTCTGTTCAATCCATTCATATAAGGCTGGAGTGGAATGACAGAAGATCAGCTCTGGAAAGTTGGGTTGCAGCGAGAGTACCGATCGAAACGTTTGTTCGGCAACATGCCAGGTTTCACTTAATGGCCATAGCCATGCCATGTCTAAGTGAGCATGTCCCACAAGTTTGATTTGTCGTTGTTTGATGGGTGCGGCTAAAGGCTGGAGCGATCGCCGTAACTCGGCTAGGGCTTGATCAAACAGTTGCCGAGAACTGGAAGCAGAATCCAGCGTAGACCAGGGAATTTGCTCAAGGACGGTCGCCAACTCGGGTAATTGTTCTGGCGCAAATTGGGCCAGAAAGCTATGCAGTACCGCCAACTCATTGGCAATAAAACTCGGCTCCAGAGGATGATCTGCATCCGGAGCCTCATAATGACAGACCGATTTCATTAATGCCCCATCATCATGATTGGGACTGACTAACCGCAGAGCGATCGCGATCGTCTCTCCTGGCTTCACTTGCAGACTTAGCAATAAACGGGGGGCACAATCAAATAAATCGCCTTCCTGAACTAACGTTCCATTCACATACACCTGCGCGACTTCAGCCCACCACAATAGCGCTAACCGCAGACACAATCCGGCTAAGGGATACCCCTGCAATGTCGTCGGAACGGTAATGACTTGCGAAAACCAGCGAACCTGCCGTCCTTTACTCCAGGGCAGATGATCTCTATTGTTGAGCACCGCCACTGTCCAGGTAGACCAGTTTTCCGAACAGACTGCCTCTGCTATAGGTAAATCACCCTCCCAATAGCGCCATCCTGCCTGGATGCTAATTTGGGTGAGTTGTCGCAGTCGCTCTAGAGTGGCCGTAATTTGCGCGGTTAGAGAGGAATCAGAATCGTTCAACTTACACACAGAAAAGAATGCCTTGGTTGCCACCCAAAGGATAACAGCCACAAGGCATTCCACTCATCTAGATCATTCGATCGATTCGCTCCCGTCACACGGATGCTGCCATTCCCAACATCCGGCTTAGGCTAGCTGTCAGTAATTAAGCGTTGTTGGCACCACAACTGTACTTGGCTGAGTTGGAGCCGGAGCTTGGGTGGCCGAGGTTGGTTGTACCCGTTGCTTACCCCAGTTCCAGAATTGCCACCAAGGATACTTCTTCACAGTGGTCTGAGGCTGAGTTGGTGTCACAGCAGGTGGCTTCGTTTCAGGATTAGTGGCCACTGGTGGCTTGGTTTCAGGCTTCGTTGAAACAGGCGGTTTCGGTTCAGGTTTAGTAGCAACAGGCGGAGTGACCGGCTTCACAGGAGGCAAAGGAGTTGTGATTGGCGGTCTCATCGCTAAGGCTGTCGCATTGAGACTGGCGATCGTCTGATCATTCGTCAAATAAATGTGACCCACTGGACTACCGTTATAAGTACGCTTCGTCAGTCGCCAACCGGGTTCTAGATAAATTTTGGCAAACCCATTGGTATTACCCCGCACTCGACCAATCAGTAATTCGGGAGACGAGCGATCGCTGGTCGGAGTCCCTAACAACAAAATATCATTGTCTTTCTGTGCCACGCGCAGGCTATATTTCCAGTTTTGATCCTCGCCTGCTGTCCGAAGAGAGTAGCCGTTACTATCGATGCTGCGACCACAGATGTTGGTAAAGTCAAACTCAGTTAACAAAGGATTGATCGCTGTCATTGAGCCAGCCTGACTCTCACTCCAGCATGGACGGGCATTGCTAATCTGCTCTACAATGAGAAGCTGATGCGCAGCACCATTGGCATACGGGGAAGCAATCAACGCGAACTTGCTCTGCTCGACTTCCTGCTGACCGAACATTCCTGCTGCCGATGCGGGGGAAACATTGCCAAACGATGCTGCGGTCAAAGTAGCCAATGCGGCTACTGTCACTCTGGATGAAGTGTTCATGGTAGTTGATGTGTGAGGGCGATGCCTCTGTCGTGTACTGATGTCTGCCATGACGCGGCGGGAACCCAAAAAGTTTTCCATCATATGACAGTTTGAAAACTGTCTATTTTTTATCTACAGATCATTAACTTGTGCTAGCCATTTGAAGCTTGTAGAGGCATAGCATACCTGAAAATCAGCCATTGATCACTGCAATTTTTCAGCCACCACTGCAACTGAAATTGCAAGCGCCTGATCAATCTCCTGATTCGAGCAGTTTGTCTCGACTAGACTGGCAAATTCTGCTGTTCTACGCCTC
>DATNPU010000357.1:0-27155 GCA_036703105.1 Microcoleaceae cyanobacterium | reverse complement strand
GGTCGTGATCAGGGTGGTCATGGACACATTGACCGTGATCATGGTCGCAAGCAGAATGATCATCGTGAGCATGATGGTCATGCTCATGGTGATGATGCTCATGAGGGTCGTGATCATGCTCTTCTGCCTCTGTATCGAAATACTGATCCGACTCGAATAGCCCCACACTCAAGAGCATTCCGAGTGGGACTTGTCCCTTTACAGTGCGAAGGATTCTTGCTCCTTCTTTCATGTCCCGGATCCGGACTTCTAGGGAGTCCACTACCGCTTCATCGACTAAATCAGCTTTGTTCAGCAGAATGATATCGCCGTAAGTAATCTGGCTCAGGGCTGCCTGACTATTAAACAGATCTAAACTGAAGTTTTCGGAATCGACCACAGTAATAATCGAGTCTAACCGGGTCATATCGCGCAGTTCTGTACCCAAGAAGGTCATCGCGACCGGCAATGGGTCAGCTAATCCGGTAGTTTCGACCACTAGATAATCGACAGCATCCTGGCGCTCTAATACCTTATAGACGGCATTAACTAAATCATTGTTGATGGTGCAGCAAATACAGCCATTACTTAACTCCACCATGTCATCTTCGGTGGTGATAATTAGCTCATTGTCGATGCCGATCTCGCCAAATTCATTCACTAAAACAGCGGTCTTGACTCCCTGCTGATTTGTCAGAATATGGTTAAGCAGAGTAGTTTTGCCGCTACCCAAAAAGCCTGTAATGATGGTGACAGGTAAGCCAACCTTGGGAGCTTCCATGGTGGAAGCATTGACTGCTGCTGACTGCATAGCGCGGTTGTCCGAAACGTCAGAAAATATGGGTTGGAATGGAGTACGATCGCCCCGCTTGGGGACATGCCTCCTTCATACCCCTACCTTACCACTGCCAATCTGTACTTGGTGCTCCGAATTGTATGACCCTGACTATTTACAACACGCTCACCCGCGATAAGAAACCGTTTGAACCGATCGTCGCCGGAACAGTCCGGATGTATTGCTGCGGTGTGACGGTGTATGACTACTGCCATTTGGGTCATGCCCGCTCTTATATTGTTTGGGACACGGTACGTCGCTACTTACAATGGTGCGGCTATCAGGTGCAGTACGTTCAGAACTTCACTGATATTGATGACAAAATTATCCGGCGATCGCAGGAAGAAGGCTTGCCCTGGCAGGAGATCACCCGCAAATATATCGAAGCTTACCAGGAAGACATGGGGCGGCTAAATATTCTGCCTGCCAATGCCTATCCCAAAGCCACCGATGTGATGCCGCAGATCATTGAGTTGATTAAAACCTTGATTGAGCAGGGCTATGCCTATCCGGTAGATGGGGATGTTTACTATGCTGTTGAGCGGTTTCCAGACTATGGCAAACTATCGGGACGTAAGCTGGAGCAAATGGAAGCGGGTGCCAGTGAACGGCTGGAAACTGAAGCGGTCGCGAAGAAACGCCATCCCTTAGATTTCGCGTTATGGAAAGCGGCAAAACCGGGCGAGCCAGAATGGGAGTCTCCCTGGGGTAAAGGTCGTCCGGGTTGGCATATTGAATGCTCGGCGATGGTGCGGGAATGGTTAGGAGATCGCATTGATATCCATAGCGGTGGTGAAGATTTGGTGTTTCCCCATCATGAAAACGAGATTGCTCAATCGGAAGCGGCCCTCTCCCAACCGTTAGCTAATTTCTGGATGCATAACGGCTTCGTGAAAATTCGGGGCGACAAAATGTCTAAGTCCCTGAAGAATTTCACCACGATCCGATCGTTGCTAGAAACAACTGATCCAATGGTGGTGCGGCTATTTGTCTTGCAAGCTCACTACCGTAGCCCGATCGATTTTACAGAAGACGCGATCGCGGCGGCTGAAAATGGCTGGAACACGCTGAAGGAAGCCCTGAAATATCAGGTGAACTTTGAACAGTTGCCCGGTTGGTCTAATACGGATACGCTCGATCAAGCGAGTGTTGATCGGTTCAATGACGCGATGAATGATGACTTTAATACTCCTGTTGCCATCGCGGTGTTGTTTGAGTTATCAAAGGATTTGCGGCGGGAAGGCAATGTGTTGGTGCATACCGGACAGTCTGACCTCCCTGTTGAGCAACTCCAACAAAAGTGGCAAACATTGCGGCGGCTCAGTCAGGTGCTGGGTCTAGAGGTCAGTAGTGTATCTGATGCTGAGTTAACGGACGCTAATCCGAATAGCAACGTTGCGGCTGGCCTGAGTGATGCTGAGATTGAGGCGTTGATTCAACAACGGCAGGCCGCCCGGAAAGCCAAGAATTTCGCGGAGGGCGATCGCATTCGTAACGAACTTCAGGCACAGGGAATTACCTTAATCGACCAACCGGGGGGTGAGACTCGGTGGCATCGCCATTAGCGTAGAGCGATAAGGGCTAAAATCTTTCTAGCCCTTCGCCCTTTGCCGCTTAATCATTCTTTTTATGTCCGAACAGCGCATTACTATTTCTCTCTCCACGATCGTGACCTCCCTATTGGTGGTGCTGCTCCTGATCATGCTTTGGCAATTACGGGAGTTGGTTGTGGTTGTGATGGTGTCGGTTGTACTGGCGTCCTCGATCGCACCGATCGTTGATTGGGCTGAATCCTTGCGGATTCCTCGCTGGCTTTCGGTGGTGACGGTTTATTTAGTGTCGATCGGGGGCTTTGTTGGCTTAGGCTTACTAATTGGGCCGACGGTGGTGCAGCAAACTCAGCGGTTGATCAGTAGCTTGCCGGGATATTCCGAAAGTCTGTATCTGTGGCTTCAGGATGTTACCAGCCAGGTCAACACGAGTCAGCCTGATCTGTTAGCCAAGATTCTTAATCCCCAGGATTTAACGAATTGGGCGATTCGTTCTAGCCGTCAGGTGGTACTGCGATCGTATGACTTGACCCGGGGCGTGGTCTGGGTGGTCTTTAGTGGCATTTTAGTGTTAATTCTATCTGCCTACATGGTGACCAGTAGTAGAGCTTTAATTGCTCAGCTGGTCGAGCTATTTCCCTATCCCTGGAATGAACGTTTGCTGGAGCAGGTTAAGCCGGTCAGTCAACGGATGGGCGGCTTTATTGCCGGACGCGTGATTGTTTCCCTGATTCTAGGGGTTGTGATTACGGTCGGCTTGAAGTTCCTAGGGCTATCAGAATTTGCTCTAGCTTTAGGAGTGATTGCCGGATTTGCTAATTTAGTGCCCCTAGTGGGGCCTGTTGTAGGAGCGATTCCAGCTTTAATTGTGGCGCTGGCAACGGGTGGGTTGACCTGGCTATGGGTATTGTTGCTATTTGTGATTGTGCAAAACCTGGAGGGAAATATCCTCACACCGTTGGTGATTGGGTCGTCGGTTAAATTGCATCCTTTATATGTGTTCCTGGCTGTCTTAGGGGGAACCCAGGTGTTAGGTGTTTTAGGGGCGTTGATCGTGCCCCCCTGGGTTGCCGGCGCCGGAGTTCTACTAGACAACTTGTATCTGCGGCCCAAACAAATGGCGGAGGCCAGTCTCATGTCTGACCATGCCGCCACTGAACTACTCCACGGAGACTCTACTGCACCGCCTGATCCGGTCCTAACGGGTTCTTCCGAAGTGGCCAGGAGACTGCCGGACAATTTGTGATGGCCCGTGGAGGCACGAGGGCACAAACCTGATGCCATGCTAAAAGAGCGAGCTGTAATGGGTTAGAAATTACCGATTTCGATCGGGAAAACCCAATGCCGATAGGTTTCATCCCGATTTTCGGTAATCGCGGTGAGTTTAGTTTGTAAGGTTTGGGTGATTGGGCGGGCTTCTGGTAGCACGTAATTCTCAATCCGTTTAACCGGAGCAATTCTGGCTGCCGTACCGCAGAGAAAGACTTCATCGGCAATCAGGAGTTCCGAGTGATCAACAGGCCGTTCCTGGATTGGGATGCCTAACTCGCGGGCCATCGTCAGCACACTATCCCGCGTAATCCCCTCCAGAATGTCTTGCTCAAATCCGGGGGTAATCAGGGTATTGTTGCGGATAATAAAAATGTTCATTCCAGAGGCTTCGCTGACTTTGCCTTGGGAATTCATCATAATGGCCTCATCAAATCCGGAGGCAACGGCTTCTGTTTTCGCCAGCGATGAGGTGATGTAAGCGGCACTGATTTTGCCCCGTAACGGGAAACTGCGATCTTCTTGCCGATACCAGGAGCTAATCCGGCAGGATACGCCACCAGGGGGCAGGTAGTCTGCCATCTCCAACCCGTAGATTAAAAAATCTTTCTCGATATTGTGTAAGCGAGGCGATACACCCAATCCCGAGCTATAAATTAACGGACGAATATAGAACGAGGTAGCTGGCCGATTTTTTTGGATAAAATCAACAATCAGCTCCTGGATTTTGCTGGCCGGTAGCTCGTATTGCAGGAGTTTGGCACTGGCACTTAAGCGCTGACAATGCCGATCGAGGCGAAACAGTAAAACTCGCTGGGGATTTTCCGGGTCAGGAATGCCGCGCAACCCGCCAAATGCTGCCGTGCCATAGTGTAGAGCATGGGTGGCAACAGAGACTTTGGCTTCTGTAAAGGGCAGAAATTGGTTTTGCAGGTAGGCGATCGGCAGAAAATTTTCCATAAGACAAAAAGGAACTGAAACCAGTAAGCGGCGGGAGGAACAATGGAATTGGGGTAGAAGAATGGCTGATGTGGATAGCCCTATTACCCCGTAATCCTCCAGATTACCACCAATACTGACTCAATCCCTTGTATATATCGCAGGCTTTTATGAGTTTTAAGGAGTTGTGGGAGTGGGAGCAGTCTGATTGCCAGGAACAGCATTGGGGGTTGTATTTTCAGTGCCAAATTGCGCCTGCTGCCGCTTGCGAATTGCAGATAATTGCTGGGCACGGAATTCTGCCATTGCTGCATCTAGGTTTTCGTCTTGTTCAGCACTAAACTCTTCAGTACTACGGGATGGTCCCTGCATAGCGCGGTGGATGAAATCCATGACTCCGCTTTGCCCGCCCCGACCACTGAACGGATCTGAGGATTTATCGGGATTCTGGAAGTCCTGAAGGGGTTGAGGAGTTGCAGTATCAGCCATTGCTGCCGATAGAGAGCCAAATACAACACCCAGCCCTGCCAGTAGCCCGATCGCCATCTGGGCGGAACGAATGTAGGTTACTCTGCTCAGTTTTGTCATCATCTCAGGTTAACTCCTTCAGCCAGCACAGTACGGCCACTATCAATTTAGCGTGTTCTTTAGCCAAGACGGATGCACTCCTAATTTGCTCCTGTGATTAAGCAAATGCTTTGCGTAACCGAGGTTGAATGCTGAGCAGAGCGACCACCGCAAACCCTAGCAGTACCAAGAGAGCGCTTCCTAAACTGACAGAACCCCAGGGAGCTTGCATGACAATGCTACTAAACGACCAATCGGGATGCAGGTAGACATAGCGAATTGGTTCGATCGCGTAACTGAGCGGATTTAAGGTAGCGACCCACTGCAACCAGGTGGGCATAAAGGAAAGCGGCACCAGGGCGGTGCTAGCAAACAACAGTGGCAGGTTAGTGACAAAAATGACGGCAATCAGTTCAATGTGTCCTGCCAGAGAAAATGCAAGTCCTAAGCTCAAGGCAGTCACCGCAACGACCAGCAGCAGGACGATCGCGCCAACTAGCAATAATCCGGGTAAGTTGGGTAAGCCAGAACCCAGTGCTGCTCCCATCGCGATGATCGCTGTGGTCTGAATCAGGCTCATCACGGTGATGAAGATGGCAGAAGCCAGGACGATCGAATACCGAGACGCTAAAGGCGCAACTAACAAACGATTCAAAAAGCCGAACTCGCGATCGAACATCACGGGCAGACCAGCATTCAGTGCGCCACCAAAGGCAGTAAAGACAATCACCCCAGCCCCAAGAAACTGGCCATAGCTGACATCAGATCCAAACAAACCTTGGGGTGCATTTTGGAACAAGGCCCCAAACAGAATCAACCACATTAACGGCTGGATGATTCCGGCAATGAGAGTAGAGGGACGACGTTGTAATTGAATAAAGAGCCGTTTTGTTAAAGCGCTCGTTTCCTGCCAAAACTCACTCACAGGACTGGCAGGCGCTGACTTGGCATCGGCGATCGTGGACTTGAGATGGGATGGTGTAATCGTAGTACTCATCGCGTTACCTCATACTCTTTTTCCGCTCGGCTTTTTCGTCCCGGTTACCTGCCGCCGCAATTTCAGCATCTAATAAAGTGCGGCCCGTGGCAGCTAAATAGACATCATCCAAACTGGGACGGGATTGGGCAATGCCAAAAGTGGGCAATCCAGCCGCCTGAAGGGCTTGCTGTACTGTCATTAAGGCATCACTCTGGGGCTGCACCACTAAATTCAGGGAATTACCTTGGGCATTGTTAATGATCACTTCCTGCACAGTCGGCAAGGATTCTAGCAACTGCTTGGCTCGTTCGGCTTCATCCAAGGGCGAGAATTCACGAATCCGCAACGTGATGCGATCGCCGCCCACTTGATCCTTCAGGTCTGAAGGTGTACCCGCCGCAATCACCACACCCTGGTCGATGATGGCAACTCGGTCTGCCAGGGCATCGACTTCTTCTAAATAGTGGCTGGTGAGTAAAACTGTTGTGCCCTCATCCCGGATTTGGCGCAGAAAGTTCCAGACGGCGACCCGACTTTCGATATCCAGGCCAACCGTTGGTTCATCTAGTACCAGTACATCCGGTTGGTGCAGCAGTCCGGCAGCTAGATCCAAGCGTTTGCGGATCCCCCCGGAGTACGTCCCGCTTTTCTTATCAATATAGTTTTCTAGCCCTAATCGCTGGATCACTAAATCAATTCGGGCTTGAGCGATCGCTTTCGGTAAATGATAAAGCGCGGCTTGCAGTTGCAGGAGTTCGCGTCCGGTCAACACCTTGTCGATCGCCACTTCTTGCGCCACATAGCCTAAATGCTGCCGCGCCGATCGCGGATCGCCCAGGACTGAAATTCCCGATACGTCAATTGTGCCAGCATCGGGTTCTGTCAACGTGCAGAGGCAACGGAGGGTCGTTGTTTTACCGGCCCCATTTGGACCTAATAACCCAAAAATTTCGCCCGATTCGATCTGCAACGAAACATCTTTGACCGCTTCAACGCTGCCATACCGCTTTTGCAACTTTTCGATCGTCACTGCGGGAGCCATACTTACCCCACCTGATGATACAAATCTCAATCTTTATTCTAGTCGGCTTGGAGACTTGTTAAGGGTCGATCATCTATGACTACGGATATAGAAAAGGGCAATCCCCAGCGATCGCCCTTCATGTGAAGTATTCAATGACGAGTTGAGACTTAGGTTCCTACATCTTAATTAAGCAGTGGTATGTCATTCGCTCGCCCCCTCAATTCCCCCAATTCTAGGAGACTTTGAATCTACTGCCCCCCGAGTTGAGGGGATAGGGGGCAGTTCACGTCACTATTTTGACTTTTCGAACAATCCTCTAGACCTGGGCGGGTAACATCGCACTAATCAGCATTTGCATATTGCTGGCTACTGTATCGGTGAGTTGATGAGTCCAGGGTAAGCTGTCTAAGCCCATACCAGCACAGAGCAGCATCATGTAAAGGATCGAGTATTTGAATAACGATCGTGCGACTTGCAGATCCGATGGGGCTTGCATCAGTTGCCATGCTTTTTTGACGAAAATTCCACCCAGGAGTAAAGCGATGCCACAATAGACCGCTCCCATGACATGCAAGGGATACACCAGTAACAGCGAGACTGGGATCAGCGCCAGAGTGTAGTAAAAAATTTGGCGGGACGTGGGTTCATCCCCAACGACTACTGGTAGCATCGGCACACCAACTTTGGCATAGTCTTCGCGAATCATCACCGCGAGTGCCCAGAAATGGGGGGGGGTCCAGAGAAAGATGATGGCAAATAGTACCCAGGCAGCCCAACTCAGCTCTCCGGTGACCGCCGCCCAACCGACTAAGGGCGGAATAGCACCTGCGGCGCCGCCGATCACAATATTTTGAGTGCTATGCCGTTTGAGCCAGTGGGTATAAATCAGGACGTAGAACACAATGCCTGACATGGCCAGACAAGCACTGAGGAGGTTGGCGAAGACGGAAAGTAAGGTAAAAGAAAGGGTTGCCAGGCTGATCGCAAACAGGAGAGCATCGCGTGGCTGAACCCGTCCAGAGGGTAAAGGACGATGGCGAGTGCGCTCCATGATGTAATCAATGTCGCGATCGTACAAACAATTAATTGTGTTTGCGGATCCGGCGGCAAAGGCTCCACTGACCAACGTGACCAGCAGTAACACGGGATCAACCTGTCCGGCCGCCGCTACCCACATGCCACCAGCGGTGGTAATCAACAGCAGCAAAATAATCCGAGGTTTGGTGAGTTGGTAATAACTCTGGATAACTTGCAGCAGGTTTTCGTGGTGCCGGGGGCTTACAGTCAGGGTTGTTTCTTGCATTCAGTTTTCCTCCCAAAAGGACGCACCGCAGAACCGGAAAAATACGATCGCAGGTGCGCCGTTCACATCTATAAAAAACCGATCAGGATCGGAGCAGATTCACTAGTGAGCTAGGGTGTGAGGAACAAACCAATCGTGGAACCAGAATTAGGCCGGTTGCCCATCGGTTGTGCCTGTGAGTGTGGTTGCCGCTGAGGTTGGAGCGGCGATCGTCGCTGTTTCTCCAGATTCGGCAGCCCGATCGCGCCAAGCCAAGACGGTGAAGATGACTAAACTGCCTAGCAACATAGCGCCTACAGCTTGGTGAGCCACGGTTAAGGGTTCGACTTGTAACCGGAGTTTGAAGGTGGCTACCCCCAGGAGAATCTGCACTCCCACCAAGCTGCCCGCGATCGTGGCCCAGCGTCGTAAAGCTGGATGGAGAGCAGGAGTGCGCCAGGCCCAGATCACTAATCCGAGTGTGACCAGCGTGGCGGGAACGACCCCCGCAATATGGCTGTTCATCACCAGGCAGAGTTTGGATGTGCCGAGACATTGATGGAGCGCCCATTGTGACGCGACCAATCCGCCTAACAAACTTTGGCCATAGACCAAGAGCGCGGCAATTAAGCCGACCCAGGGTAACTTGCCGGATGTATCGACTCCCTGGTAAGGCAATAGAGCGATCCCGATCGTCAGCAGGGTGACGAAAAACAACAGGCCAGTTCCCAAGTGGGCGGTGACAATATCAAACCGGAGCAGTTGGGTCACGGTGAGTCCGCCGAGAATACCCTGGAAAACGACTAATCCCAAAGCGAAGGTGGCTGCCCAAGGGAGCCAATTAGGGAGAGTGCGACGATGCCACCAGGAAAGGGTGGCTAGGGCGATCGCAAACAGTCCCATCGACGACGCAATTAATCGATGGAACCATTCCAAAAACACTTGAAGGTTCATTTGCTGGCGGGGGATCAACTCCCCATAGCAGAGTGGCCAGTCGGGGCAAGCCAGCCCAGCGTTCATTACCCGTGTTGCACTTCCTAATGCCATTAAAAATAAGGTTGCTGCCGCCATTCCCAATACCAGGCGACGAATCCACACCTGCGGACGAGACAACGGCTCAGTAGTGGATGGGTAAGGGGCAAAATCGATCATGTCTAGTAACCTGCTGTACAAAAAATCAATTTTTCTTAACTAAGACCCTAGTATTGGCTCAATCTGAATTAAGACGCTCCTCCCTCAATTTAGCGAAATGATCGTCGTAACTTAGCTATTACTTTAATGACCCTGTTGCCGGATGCAAGAACCTTTAGGGATTTCTTTGGAAAGCGAGCTAAATTCTATCTAAAGGCATAGGCTGGTAGTGGTATTTACATTTCAGGATTTCACTTGACAAAAGTTAAATTAACACTTGCTATTCTGTCAGAGAAAATTTTTTTAGATGTGACTTCTGACACATTCTGATTCGATTTAAGATGCGTTAACCTAGCAGACAGTGACCTCTTCAACTCACTCAAGAAGTTCCGAAGAAAGATTAAGAAAATTACTCGGAGTATGTCGTCTCTCAAACTCCTGTTCTACCTTGTAGCTGGTATACCTAAGTAGATTCCTGACTGTTCTACCGTATCGAGGTAACTGTGGTGGCATGAAGAACATCAATCGTGTGGCTGTTGATTCATCCTCGTTGTCGACATCCTGGCGATCGCGGATCAACCCAATTTGATTGGTGCAATTTCTTAAGAAATTCTTCAGATTTAAGGAAGTTTTGTAGATATTTGGAACACGTTCTAGGCGGAGATAAATTGTGAACATTCCAAGTTCAATTATCACGATGCTGGCGGGGATTGCGTTGACCCTGGTTAGCCTCTGGTATGGTCAGAATCACGGGTTGTTGCCCGCCCAAGCCTCTGAAGAGGCACCTCTGGTCGATGGCTTATTTAACACAATGCTGACGATCGGCACCGGGCTGTTCCTGTTAGTCCAAGGAACGCTATTAGTCGCCGCATTTCGCTTTCGTCGCAAACCCGGAGATGACACGGATGGCCCCCCAGTGGAAGGCAACATTCCCCTGGAAATCCTCTGGACTTCGATTCCAGCCGTCATCGTGCTTGGTTTAGCGGTCTACAGTTTTGAGGTCTATAACCTCATGGGTGGGCTGAACCTGAACCCGATGGATCACTCGGTTGCCCACGGTCACCGCACCGAACAAACGGCAATGGTTGATATGAAGCCGATGCCAGGAGCCGCGATCGCAGCGACATTACCTGATGGCAGCAACCAATTGACCAAAGCAGGGGTGGGGAAAACTATGGAAAATCCCCAGTCAGGCAAATCTGAACTGGTGGTGGATGTGGCTGGCTTACAGTACGCCTGGATTTTTACCTATCCCGATACTGGCGTGACAGCTGGAGAGTTGCATGTCCCAGTGGGGCAACCCGTTCAGCTGAATATCAAAGCCAATGATGTGCTGCATGCCTTTTGGGTGCCAGAATATCGCTTGAAGCAAGATGCGATCCCTGGGCGGATGAGTGAGTTACACTTTATTCCCAGCAAAGTGGGTGAGTATCCGGTGATTTGTGCCGAGTTGTGTGGCCCCTATCACGGAGCGATGAAAACCAAAGTGATCGCTCAAACTCCAGAGGAGTTTACGGCCTGGATTGATAGTCAGAAAGTGGCGAGTAGTAATGGGTTAGATCAGGCGATCGCCCTCAACCCGACTCCTGCCAAGGCGCAAACTCCTGATCAGTTTCTCGCTCCCTATGTGCGGGATCTCAATGTTTTACCCCAAACTCTTGAGTCGCTTCATCCTGCCGTTGCCCACTCTCACATGGATAATCGTCTATGACCCAAGCCATCCAAGAGCCAGTGGGCGCCGTTGCCCACCATGCCGAACCTGAGGGTAATAACTGGCGGAAATACTTTACCTTCAACACGGATCATAAAGTGATTGGGATTCAATACCTGGTCACAACGTTTCTGTTTTATTTAATTGGTGGGGCGTTAGCGACAGCTGTGCGGACGGAACTCGCTACGCCAGAAGTCGATTTTGTCAGCCGAGAAGTCTACAACAGTTTGTTCACTGTTCACGCCACAGTGATGATCTTTCTGTGGATTGTGCCAGCCGGCACCGGAGCCTTTGCCAACTTTCTGATTCCCTTGCTGATTGGGGCGAAGGATATGGCATTTCCCCGGTTAAATGCTCTGGCATTCTGGATGATCATTCCGGGTGGCATTTTGTTGCTGGCCAGTTTCTTTGTCGGTGCTCCAGCCGCCGGTTGGACTTCCTACCCGCCCTTGAGTTTGGTGGTCAACCAAGCGGGGGAAGCGATTTGGATTCTTAGTGTCTTAATCCTGGGAACCTCCTCCATCATGGGGGCGGTCAATTTCCTGACCACGATTTTGCTGATGCGTGTCCCCGGCATGACCTTGAACCGGATGCCGTTGTTCTGTTGGTCAATGTTGGCCACGTCAGCCTTGGTACTGTTATCGACTCCGGTGTTAGCTGGAGCCTTGATTCTGCTGGCCTTTGATTTGCTGGTCGGTACATCGTTCTTTAATCCCACGGGGGGTGGCGATCCGATCGTCTACCAGCATATGTTCTGGTTCTACTCGCACCCGGCTGTATACATCATGATCTTGCCAATTTTTGGCTTGATCTCGGAAATTCTGCCAGTGCATTCCCGCAAGCCGATTTTTGGCTACAAAGCGATCGCGTACTCTAGTTTGGCGATTAGCTTTCTGGGGCTGATTGTGTGGGCGCACCACATGTTTACCAGCGGTACCCCTCCCTGGTTGCGGATGTTTTTCATGATCAACACCATGATCATTGCTGTGCCGACCGGAATTAAGGTGTTTAGCTGGTTAGCGACAATTTGGGGTGGCAAGCTGCGGTTGAATAGCGCCATGCTGTTCGCGATGGGCTTTATCTCCATGTTTGTGATCGGCGGAATTAGTGGGGTGATGGTGGCCTCAGTGCCGTTTGATATTCACGTCCACGACACCTACTTTATCGTGGCGCATTTGCACTACGTGTTGTTCGGTGGCAGTGTGTTTGGCATCTATGCCGGAATCTATCATTGGTTCCCGAAGATGACCGGACGGATGATGAATGAAACGTTGGGTAAAATTCACTTTGTTCTGACGCTGATTGGTTTCAACCTGGCCTTTATGCCAATGCATAAGCTGGGTCTGGAAGGGATGAATCGGCGGGTAGCGGAATATGATCCCCAGTTCACGACCTTGAATTTAGTGTGCACGATCGGGTCATATATCCTGGCTGTTTCAACCCTACCGTTTATTGCCAATGCTGCCTGGAGCTGGGTCTCTGGCCCGAAAGCCCCTAATAATCCCTGGAATGCCTTGACCTTTGAGTGGACGATCAGTTCGCCTCCTCCTACCGAAAACTTTGACGTAGAACCAGTGCTAACGGTTGGTCCCTATGACTACGGCTTTGAGCATAGAGCTGAACCGGTGGATGTGCCGTTGGCGGATGAACGTGATCCGGTACTGGCGGCTGGCCCCAACTCGGCTTTACGAGCCGATCCCGATCCAGCGGTTGCGGCTTACCCAGAAGATCGACAGGAGGATAACGCTGACGATCGCGGCTAACGTTAGCCATCAGCCAAGTGTTCGGATCATTACGGATGCTTGGCTTTGACCAATGTTGCGACTGATGGATTTTGGAGGCTCATGCAAGGTTCTACGATCGATTCCAGCCAAACTGTCTTGAATTACCACGCGGAAGGGGCGGCTGACCATCACGCCGACCATCCCGACCACCGAATTTTTGGCATTATTGTCTTCCTGATTGCGGAAGGCATGATTTTCATGGGGCTGTTCATGGCCTATCTCACCTTTCGGCTGATGACCCCTGAGTGGCCACCAGAAGGAACACCAAAGTTAGAGTTGCTCCTACCGGGAATCAATACGATTATTCTGATCTCCAGTAGTTTTGTTATCCATAATGCGGATACAGCCATCAAACAGAATGATGTCAAGGGGCTGCGTAAGTGGTTTCTGATCACGGCAGCGATGGGAGCGGTTTTCCTGGTAGGACAGCTCTATGAATATTTCCATCTAGAGTTTGGGCTGAAAAGTAATCTATTTGCCAGTACATTTTATGTGCTGACTGGGTTTCACGGGTTACACGTGTGTTTTGGTCTGCTACTGATTCTGGCAGTGTTGTGGCGATCGATGAAGCCGAATCACTACTCGAATACCAGCCATTTTGGAGTGGAAGCTGCTGAAATCTATTGGCACTTTGTTGATGTCATTTGGATTATTTTGTTTTTCCTACTCTATATTTTGTAGGGCAACAAATTCTAATTGAATAAGACTTGATTGGGCAGGGCGATCGTCCTGTCCAATTTTTTTGAGTTAATTTTTGCGATATTGCTGATTTGCTGACTGTAGTATTGCCAATTGGTTAGTTTAGGCAAGCATAGTGATTTTTAAGTTAAACAAAAACTCGAAACACTGGAAACGATTTCTGATTGTTATAACGCTACTTTTACTAGCCTACTTATCAGCCTGTTTATTTCTATTTTTTCGGCAGCGTGAGCTGATCTACCGTCCTAACTCAAAACTAGCCATGTTGCCGAATGCCTCAGCATTCAAGTTGCCTTACCAGGATATTTGGATTCCGATCGCTCACGCGCAATCGCCTCTACATGCTTGGTGGATTCCGGCTCCCTCTCGCCAGGAAAAGTTTTCGCTTTTACCAAATGAGCCGATGAATATTCTCACTGCTCTTAAAACAATGTTGTATTTGTGTGGAGTGGGGCGAAATATGGGAGATTACAATTATCTGGCTAGAGTGTCAGCTTTCCGGCAACTAGGCTTTTCGGTACTTGTGTTTGACTATCGCGGGTATGGTCTAAGCAAGGGAGCATTTCCCCAGGAGTTGCAGGTTTATGAAGATAGCCAAGTTGCCTGGAATTATTTACGTTATACCCGGCGAATTTCATCTGAGCAAATTGTAATTTATGGAGAGTCGTTAGGAGGAGCGATCGCCTTAGATTTAGCGATCAAACATCCCGATGCGGGCGGCAAAGTTCGTTTACCTCAATGGCTGAGGTGATTAAATATCGCCAGGTGTTGCAGATTTTTCCGATCGATCTGCTGCTGACTGAGAAATTTAATTCGCTTGCTAAGGTTCGATCGCTGCGGATTCCCGTATTATTTCTGCATGGTAAAGCTGATTCTGTTGTGCCGTTTGAAATGAGCCAACAGTTATATGATGCTGCCTCTGAACCTAAGCAACTAGTGTTAATTGCTGATGCTGACCACGTAAGAATTTATCAGCCTGGAAACCAGTCATATTTGAAAGCGATTCATCAGTTTATGAAGTTGATTCAGTGGAATGGAGTGAATTATTTATCTACAGGATGCTGACCGTAAAAGGGTAAAGCCTCTGACCAGTCGGGTCGTTTTCCCTGTTGCCATTCTGCAAAGGCCAGGGTTAAAACACTAGAAACTGAATCGCCTAAACCACCCGAAATTTGCGTTAAATGATAGGGGTTTGACCAGGTGGCTAAGGTTTGTTGCCAGTCTGCCAAACTCATCACGGTATCTGGTAGTAGTGGGATTAACTGCGATCGTTGTTGTTCATCTAGCTGATAAATTGCCCCATACACTTCACCCCGTTGAGCAGGCATTTCTACAGCGATCTGTTGTATATCAGGATGTTGAATGGTCGTAGTGTGCGCGATCGCGGCCAGAGTTGAAATGGCAAATAAGGGAATATCTAATTGTTGGGCAAGAGTTCGAGCCGTAACAACACCAATGCGAGTGCCTGTGAAGCCACCGGGACCTTTAGCAACAGCAATAAAGGCTAAATCTTGCCAAGTTTGAGGAGATAAAAACTCAGCTAAATATTGATGCAGCAAATTTGATGTATCTCGTCCTAAAGCCCACGATCGCCAGCGAGAATCTGTTGCAAAATTGCTTATGGCTAACCCTAAATCGGGGCTGGCTGTGTGAATAGCTAAACCGTAGTCCAAGCGATCGCTCCCTTACTGACCGAAATGGCATGAAATGATACTGAAGCTAAGCAAAGAACAGTTGATTGCTCTGTACTATTGGGTAGTTAAACATTGTTCATTGCCAATTAATTATTATTCTCTCATCATGTCAAACAAACGCCCCACAATTGCTGTAACGGTAGGTACGATCGCCATATTACTCGGCAGCGTGAGCTTGTTGCCCGCTCATGCCCAATCGCCTAAACCAAATTGTAAAAATCCCCAGTCTCAGGTGGAGATGAATTATTGTGCCGCCGAGCAAGCAAAAATTTCCGATCGCAAATTAAATCAGGTTTATCAAAAAGTACTGGCGGGGTATAAAGGCACAGCGATGGCCGACCAATTAGTTGATGCTCAACTGGCCTGGATTAAGTTTCGAGATACCAATTGTCAGTTTGCTATGAATCGGTTTCAAGGTGGTTCAATGGCTCCCCTAGTCTACAGTACCTGTGTTGATCGAATGACTCAAGATCGCACAAAAGAGCTAGAACAATTCACGCGGCGGGGCACTTAATTAACCTGTATATTGTCGTTAATTAGGGCGGTTGCTGATAGCGATCGCCCTATATGCTTGGTAGATTGCTAAATATCGAACTACGCGGTTTCAATAAAACATACATGGGAACATTTGTATTTTGCCAGTACTCGATCGCGGCTTGAAAAATTTCTAGGGTGGTTGACCACTCGATTGGTTCTGATTGTGCAAACAGTTCGGGCTGTTCATATAACACGACATAGCCCTTAGCTGGTAACCAATCCAAATCAGTTAAACAATCCTCAAGCGCATCCCAATTTAACCCAAAATGCTGGGGGAATTCCATAGCTTGAGCGCAAGCTTGCAGAAACTCTGATTTATTGGTGATAGTTTGCCCATCTAAACAAACTAACTGAAAATCATGCGTCCGACAAAATTCAAATAAGGCTTCAACTTCTATCTCTGTAACTAATTGGTATATTCCAACTTGGTCTTGATTCGTCAAAATGTTGAGTACCTGATCCATCTTTTACTCCACTTTTACAAAACTGCGATAGTGGTCATTTGTATAGTAAATTTCACCTTTTTGCCCGGTAATAATTCGGCGGGCACCACGATCGGATGATCCAGGAGTCGGAACGGTGTATTCCCGATAGTAACCTTTGGTTGCAGGTGGTAATCTCCCTTCTCGATTGCCAAATATTGTGCCGTCTTTGCGATAGGGAAATGGACCTCCCCGTTTAATTAAATTAATGGTTTTGCGAGCTTCTGGGGGGAGTTGACTAACGGAAACTGTTGGGATTTTAGTAGGAGATCGGGCAATTACCTCTACAGTTGATGAGTGAACTGTTGGACTCGCTAATGTATGAACATTAGTTGCTAAAACTAACCCTAAAAATGTGAGTCCTGCTAGGAACAAACCTAAGGTTTTTCTGAGCCATTCCATACCGATAATCTGACTAAACTGAGAATGTGCTCTAGTCTAGCCAGAACAATTCTGTCAACCTACCTTTAGTCAGAAATTGATGCCAAACTTTACGAACATTCAAATTATCTTTAGGATCTATCTTTAGCGCCATGCTAAATCGCTAGAGCATCTCAACAATAGAGATAGCTGTAATTTGTAGCAAGAAAAAATATGGCACTGAAACTGAAAGTTCCAACCTTAAATAGTCCTGAAGCGGCTCAAGAGCTAAAAGAAACGATTCTTACTTCTGAACCGGATGCCAAAGTAGACATTGATACCGATGCTCAAACGGTTACTGTAGAGGCTAAAGCGTCGGAAGAAACGTTTAAACAATTAATTGTGGCGGCTGGCCATAAAATTGTTGGCGTTTAATCTAGGTTCTGTTGGCTTAATGGTGTAGGTAGCCCATCTACACTGACAAAATTTTTGAGTTGATGGTATTCCTTTAGCCCCTGTTCACCTTTTTTTTCTGCCCAACTCACTAAACTTTGCCGCTGCGTCTGGTACTCGAACAGGGGCACTCCCAGGCCACAAGATGTTTGAACTCGTGAAATGTCTGCCACGATAATTTGGCGGGCTCCGGGAATTGCCACAAACTTACTATAGAGATTATGCCACTCAGGGGAATCTGGCAAAATCACTCGACCTTGACCATACAACCGCAGAATACAAGGTGGTTCTTGGAAAGCGCAAAACATGAACGTAATGCGGCCATTTTCCTGTAAGTGAGCCGAGGTTTCATTACCACTCCCCGTTAAGTCTAAATAAGCGACTTGATGAGGGGATAAAATTCGGAAACTATTTAATCCTTTTGGCGACATATTGACGTGCCCAGTTGGGATTAATGGAGCCGTCGCGACAAAAAATATAGGTTGAACTGCAATAAAGTCTTGCAACTCTTCGGTAATGCGATCGAAAACTTTGGCCATACGATGTGAGCTTGGTTCTTATTTACACAAATAGTGGCGATCGGAATATCCTGTATCCTGATCGTTTCGATGTGACTTCTGACAATTTAATCCACTTAAATCTAGCTTTTTAGGTAAATTAATTGTCCACAAATTTAACGGTCTTGCAAAAGAGTTGATGCCTTGAGTGAGCGAGGTTAGGAGCAGTCGAGAATCTTCCTTTTCTTTGAGCAGCAAGAATTTAGTTGAAGAAGCTTGCTCAAAAGCTGATCGCGCCAATTCATACCCGATCGCGATCGTACTGCGAATTTCGGCATGAGTTTCATAGCCAACAGCAACTAAAGTTGGCGTTTTAGCTTGGGCAATTTCTGCGGCTAGCACATCAGGATGGCGAGATTTCCTAAAGCTCAAATCTGAAACAACGGTCATGCTGCCAATCAATCCCATCAGCACGACCCAAATCACTACTTGTCGTCCCGAAAGTCTAGGTAGACGAGAGAACCAGTTGCCCTGGGTCGCTGATTGTAATGCAGATGCTTCGCTTTTTATAGGTTGCCAACTCATTGCTAAAGCAGCAGCAATAACTAATAGAAATGCTGGGAAATAAACAAAATGATAGCGAGGAGCCACACTTAAATCCGAACCTTGAATGTAAATGATGGCCAGAAATAGAACCAAGGCGACTCCGACAAAACCACCAATCACTAGCACCATCAGCCGATCGTTTGGGAGCTTCAGTTGTCTGCGAATGCCTTGGATCACTGGAGGAATTACCCAATACAGGGTCAGCAAAATGAGCAGTGCCATTGGGACAATTACCGGCCAGGATTGGTTTTCTACTGGCAAAATCACCAGCATCGTCACAATCCAGGCTAGCAATCGCGCGATCGGCTCTAACCATTCCCCAATTCCTAAATCCGTCCGAATCCATTGTGTTAATTCACTGTCCGAAACGCCTCGTAGGGCAGGCAACCAGACCAGGGCCGCGATCGTGCTGCCGATCGCCGCAATCCAAATCCTGTTCCAGTTTGCTCCCGCGAAAACTTGCGCTTCCAACTTCAGCCACCCTCGGCGAATTGATAGCCACAGTCCAGCCAGAACAGTACCTTCAGCCATCAAAACTAGCAGAAAGAAATAATGGGTAGCCATACCCAGACCATTCACCAAAATCCAGAGGCCGATGATTGACACAGGCAGCGGCGATCGACGGGCTAACCTGTGTACGGCTACCACCAGGCAACTGAGAGACGCAATGATCCATAAGATGGCCAAAGTATAGTGGCGGGCTTCCTGAGCGAGATAGACCCCGTAGGGTGAAACGGCCATCAGAGCAGCGGCTAATTGAGCGACTAGCCGAGAACCAAACGCCAACCAACCTAAACCAAATAAGGCTGGGATGGCTAGCACCCCCAAGAGTGCACTGAGCGATCGTCCGGCTCCCAGAGACACTAATTCCCCAGCAGGTGACCATAGCTGAAGCCAAAAATGGGTGAGCCAGAAATATAACGGGGGATGGGTACTCTCCTGCATTAAATGTCTAACGGTATCCTGCGCCGTTAACGCTCGATCGACCCATAGGGGTTGTAATAAGGTCTTGAGGCCGATCACCTGCTCAACGGGAATGTCTAAAAAACCATGTCCTAAGCTAAATCCTAGGGTGGCAACTTCGATCGTAGATAGTGGTTTCCCAGCTAGATTAGTGAACCGAAGCCAGGCACCGAGGAGCATCCAGCCCAGAAGTAACCAGAGATGCAATGAATTAAACTCTCGTTTTATGGAATTGAGTGACATAACCGAGAATGCTGTGAAGCAGTTGGCGAATTTTGGCGTGACAGTCAGGAGAGTATAATAGGTAACTCGTTATGGGTCATCCCCATGACTTCACCTGTGAGCTACATCCCAAGCCAAAGTATGACAGGAAGTGTCAGTGTTTAACCTGACCACAACACGTAATGCAGTGAGAGGTGATTATGCAGAAAATGGTAGTTCGGCAGGTGGAATTATCCGTTTACACGCCGGTAAAACGAGTAATGCGATTGTTAATTACGATCGTGCTCTGCTTAATTGTCGCAGGCATTCTGAGTTCTACATTCAGAATTCTTAACTATCCGCTGCCGGGGTCAAAATGGTTTCACAAAATGTTTGATCTAGATAGTGAATACAATATCCCAGCTTGGTACTCTAGCTTCTCTCTATTATTTTCTGCTGGCCTATTAGCTGTCATTACTGCTTTGAAAAAGAGCGATCGCTATCACTTTTATTGGAAAATTTTGGCATTCATTTTTTTGTTTTTAGGGTTGGATGAAGCTTTTAGTTTTCATGAAGCTCTGATTGTGCCGTCAGTGCGTAAGTCCTTACATCTTAATCCGCTCTTTTATCATACTTGGGTGATTCCTGCGCTCGGTTTAGTCGGCTTTTTCATGTTTAAATACTGGAAGTTTGCCATGCATCTGCCGAGACAAACTCGGTTTTTAGTGATGCTTGCCTGCGGTATTTATGTGACTGGTGCTCTAGGCATGGAAATGCTCGGTGGGGCAATTCGCGAGGCGTATGGTCGCTGGAATATAGTGACTCAAACTGTGATTATTTCTGAAGAAATTTTGGAAATGACCGGAATTTTAATCTTTATCTACGCTCTGTTAACCTATTTGACCAGTTTTGCGGATCAACTAACGGTAAATTATCAGTTAGCTCCAGAGGCTTTAAAGCCACAGGACTAATTTTTTAGACTTGAAAGAAATTAATTGATTGTCTGAAATTGATCGAGATTTTGATCTGAATCTGAACTAAAGAAAGGGATTTCAACTACTGTCTAGATTTGCAAAAGTGGAATCTAACCTTTCTGAAAGTGATTTTATCTCCGCAAGCTTGAGCAAAAAGCGAAAGAACCCCGATACAATAGAGCCTGTTCTATTGGGGATCTGGTCTTATGTCGGCTCTTGCCTCTGCTCCTTTTTCGGCTGAAGAAATCGCTTCGGAAGGCATTAAACCAGAGGAATACGAAGAAATTGTGCGACGATTGGGTCGCCACCCGAATAAAGCAGAATTGGGTATGTTTGGGGTGATGTGGTCAGAACATTGCTGCTACAAGAACTCCCGCCCGTTATTAAAACAATTTCCTACAGAAGGCCCCCGCATCCTGGTGGGTCCTGGTGAGAACGCTGGTGTAGTGGATTTGGGGGATGGTTTCCGGTTAGCGTTCAAGATTGAATCCCACAATCACCCTTCAGCTGTGGAACCGTTTCAAGGAGCGGCAACAGGGGTCGGTGGCATTCTGCGCGACATTTTTACGATGGGTGCTCGCCCGATCGCGATCCTAAATTCTCTCCGCTTCGGCTCGTTAGAAGATGCCCGTACCCGACAGCTATTTAGCGGTGTTGTAGCCGGGATTTCCCACTACGGTAACTGCGTTGGTGTGCCGACGGTTGGTGGTGAAGTCTACTTTGATCCCGCTTATTCCGGCAATCCCTTAGTTAATGCCATGGCCTTAGGCTTGATGGAAACCCCAGAGATTGTTAAATCGGGTGCGAAAGGAATTGGCAATCCGGTGTTGTATGTTGGCTCGACTACCGGACGAGATGGTATGGGTGGAGCCAGTTTCGCCAGTGCGGAATTAAGTGATGCCTCGATCGACGATCGTCCAGCCGTACAAGTCGGCGATCCGTTTCTGGAAAAATCCCTGATTGAAGCCTGTTTGGAAGCGTTTAAAACCGGGGCAGTGGTAGCGGCTCAGGATATGGGAGCGGCTGGGATTACCTGTTCAACCTCGGAAATGGCGGCGAAAGGTGGGGTTGGCATCGAACTGGATTTAGACAAAATCCCCGTGCGAGAAACTGGCATGGTGCCCTATGAGTACCTGTTGTCTGAGTCGCAGGAACGCATGTTGTTTGTAGCTCATAAAGGCCGGGAGCAAGAATTAATCGATGTGTTTGAACGCTGGGGACTCCATGCCGTTGTGGCTGGCAGTGTGATTGAACAATCGATCGTCCGGATTCTGTTTAAGGGCGAAGTGGCCGCAGAGATCCCGGCCACGGCTCTAGCGGATAATACGCCAATTTATCATCGAGAATTGTTGGCAGCCCCCCCCGAGTATGCCCGTCAGGCTTGGGCTTGGTCAGTCGATCGCTTACCCGCTGCGACTCCCCAAGGCCTTGAACTGCAAGGGACGCAGTACAGTTGGAATGATCTGCTGCTGAAACTATTGGCCACTCCAACGATCGCCTCAAAGCGTTGGGTCTATCGCCAATATGACCATCAAGTGCAAAACAACACCGTGATGCTACCGGGTGGAGCGGATGCCGCGATCGTCCGAGTCCGTTCTGTTTCAGAGTGGGAGCATCCAGGCCAGTCGGCAACGGGACAGCAACCTGCATGCATGGCTTCAAAAGGTGTAGCCGCAACCGTTGATTGCAACTCTCGCTATGTCTATCTCAATCCCTATGAAGGCGCGAAGGCGACCGTGGCGGAAGCGGCTCGGAATCTCAGTTGTGTGGGTGCAGAACCCCTAGCGGTCACAGATAACCTCAATTTTGGCAGTCCCGAAAAACCGATCGGGTACTGGCAACTAGCAGAAGCCTGCCGGGGGCTATCCGAAGCCTGCCGAGAGTTCAGTACTCCGGTAACGGGGGGCAATGTCTCTCTCTATAACGAAACTTTGGATGCGAATGGGGTGCCCCAACCGATTTATCCGACGCCAGTTGTGGGTATGGTCGGTTTGGTTGATGATTTAGCCCAAATTTGTGGTCAGGGTTGGCAAGCCGCCGATGATTTAATTTATCTCCTGGGAGCGAAGTCGGATGCTGAATTAACTGCCAACGTAACGCTAGGGGGTTCAGAGTATCTGGCGACTGTGCATGGATTGGTTGCGGGTCAACCGCCTGTGGTGGATTTCGGCTTAGAGCGACAAGTTCAGGCAGTTTGTCGGGCCGGCATTCGGCAAGGCTGGATTCGAGCGGCGCATGACGTGGCAGAAGGGGGGCTTGCTGTTGCGCTGGCAGAATCCTGTATCAGTGGCAATTTAGGGGCAGAGGTCGTCTTAGCTACGAATCAGTCGTTACGATGGGATCATCTGCTGTTTGCGGAAGGGGGAGCGCGAATTTTAGTTTCTGTCGCGCGATCACAGCAAGCCATTTGGGAATCCTACTTGAACGAGCATTTGCCAACATCCTGGCAAGCCTTAGGCTCGGTCAATTCACAGCCTCAGTTACATCTTTCGACGACAGATCACGGCACTTTGATTAATCTCAGTCTGGTCGATCTGGGCGATCGTTGGCATACAGCGATCGAACGGTATTTCGCACCTTAACCTGCTCTTTCCCTTGACTGCTGACCCAACTTGCCCCGGTTTGACATCTCTACTGCTCCCCTACCGCTTTTCAGCATCTGTGCCTGTTAGGATATAAGCGTCAGTAGTTAATGAGAAAATTAAAGTAACTTTAAGTTTTTTGACTTTTCGCTCAATTTCCTAGCACTTACTCTGCTGACCCATCTAGCATCCGGAGCCAGTTCACGCATGATCTCCAGCCAGTCCTTTTCTGATTCTGCATCCTCTGCTGACGAATTCAGTGTCACCCTTAACGAGCAAGCTTCCTCGGATAAACCTGAGGAAGCTTGTGGTGTGTTTGGGGTGTATGCACCCGGCGAGGATGTGGCGAAACTGACCTACTTTGGATTGTTTGCTCTGCAACATCGGGGGCAAGAATCTGCCGGAATTGCGACCCTCAGTGCTAACCATGTTCATCTCTATAAAGAGATGGGGCTAGTGTCCCAAGTCTTTGATGAAGAGATTTTGGATACCTTAAAAGGGGATCTGGCGATCGGGCATACCCGTTACTCCACAACAGGTTCTAGTCGCGTAGTCAATGCTCAACCCGCTGTAGTGGAAACTCAGTTAGGCCCGTTGGCACTGGCGCACAATGGCAATCTGGTGAACACGGGTTCTCTGCGTGAGGAAATGCTGCGAAGCAACCACAATCTGTTAACTACGACTGACTCAGAACTGATTGCGCTGGCGATCGCAGAAGAAGTGAATCGGGGCAAAACGTGGCTGGAAGCGGCGATTACAGCGTTTGGTCGTTGTCAGGGGGCATTTAGTTTGGCGATCGGGACACCCGAAGGCGTCATGGGCACTCGCGATCCGAATGGGATTCGGCCTTTGGTAATTGGCACCCTGCCGCAGCATCAACCGACTGATCCAGTGCGCTATGTGTTGGCTTCTGAAACTTGTGGGCTGGATATTATCGGGGCAGATTACCTACGGGATGTCGAACCTGGCGAAGTGGTGTGGATTACGGATGCAGGGTTATCGTCGTTCCATTGGGTGACGCAGCCGAAACCCAAGCTCTGCATCTTTGAGATGATCTACTTCGCTCGTCCCGATAGTGTGATGCATAACGAAACCCTCTACAGCTATCGGATGCGAATTGGGCGGCAATTGGCCGTGGAGTCTCCAGCTGATGCCGATATCGTGATTGCTGTACCAGACTCCGGCGTTCCGGCGGCGATCGGCTTTTCGCAAGTTTCCGGGATTCCCTATGCGGAAGGGTTGATCAAAAACCGCTATGTGGGCCGGACGTTTATTCAGCCGACCCAAACCATGCGGGAATCAGGGATCAAAATGAAACTGAATCCCTTAAAGGATGTGTTGCAAGGCAAGCGAGTGGTGATTGTAGATGACTCGATCGTCCGAGGCACTACCAGCGGCAAGATTGTCAAAGCCTTGCGGGATGCCGGGGCAACGGAAGTTCACATGCGCATTTCCTCGCCTCCAGTAACGCATCCTTGCTTCTATGGCATCGATACCGATAATCAAAATCAACTGATTGCGGCTACCAAGTCGGTCGAAGAGATTGCCGCTCACATTGGGGTAGACTCCCTTAGCTATCTCAGTTGGGGTGGTATGTTAGAAGCGACTCAGGATGATACGGAGAACTTCTGTTCCGCTTGCTTTACTGGCGATTATCCTGTGCCAGTGCCTGAGTTGCTGAAACGTTCCAAGCTGATGTTTGAAAAAGCCCAAATGCTGGAAAAAGCAGCACCTGTCTAACCTGAATAATGGCTACATAGAGGCTAATTGAAACCAACAGGGGGAATAGAAAAACACCTCTGTTGGTCTTTAAATTGTTTAGCTAATGAAACTTCTTGCTGGATAAAATTATTCAATATTGGCAATTCGGAAGCCCATTTCACATTCATACTGGTCTGGCTGCTGTTCTGCCAATTTCCGCACAGCATGACCACAGCGTAAGCGTCCTCCCGACCAGCGCGGTTGACCTGCTTGATCTGCTAGTAAGCAGGTTTGACACACAGTGCTAGGAGAGATAAGTTGATTCTCCATCAAAATAACCAGCATTCAACACCTCCGATGAACGCCTTTTGATTGCTGTAAATTCATTCTATCCAGGACTTTTATCCCATCGGGGATCATCACACACAGCTTAATACAACGCTTACAAAGTAGTCGTATCCGCTATATCTATTTGAGAAAAATTAATCAGTGGCGTCTTGAGTGCATTGCATAACCATAGTTTCGTGGCAATCGAATCCTTGGGCGAACAAGGCCTGCTTATGGCTTAAGTAACGTTACCTAAAAACCTCTGAAAAATTGTGATCAAAGTAGTCTTATTGGACAAGGATCGCAGTATGATCATAGGTTCGGGAACAATACACAACTGTGGCTTGCCGCCCAATTTGACTTCAGTTTGACGATTTTTGCTGCGAGGATTGCCTTGTGACTCAGACCAACTTAGATTTCCTGGCTCAAACTGATCCCACGATCGCCGGGTTTATCCAACAAGAACTGCAACGCCAACGGGATCACCTGGAATTGATTGCCAGCGAAAACTTTACCTCGGCGGCAGTGCTGGCAGCACAAGGTTCTGTATTAACCAATAAATATGCTGAGGGCCTACCGGGTAAGCGTTACTACGGGGGGTGTGAGTTTGTCGATCAGGTCGAGCAATTAGCGATCGATCGTGTCAAGCAACTGTTCGGTGCGGCTCATGCGAATGTGCAACCTCACTCTGGAGCACAAGCCAACTTTGCAGTATTTCTAGCCCTGCTGAAGCCCGGTGACACCTTCATGGGGATGGATTTGTCCCACGGTGGTCACTTAACCCACGGTTCGCCAGTGAATGTTTCTGGGCTGTGGTTTAACAAGCAGCATTACGGTGTGAACCCAGAAACCGAATGTCTGGACTTTGATCTGATTCGGGATTTAGCCCTACAACACCGTCCGAAGTTAATCATTTGTGGTTACTCGGCTTACTCTCGCACGATCGAGTTTGATAAGTTCCGAGCGATCGCCGATGAAGTGGGCGCTTATTTAATGGCAGACATTGCCCATATTGCTGGCTTGGTTGCCACTGGCCACCACCCGAATCCGATTCCCTACTGTGATGTGGTGACGACGACTACCCACAAAACCTTGCGGGGACCCAGAGGCGGCTTAATCATGACCCGCGATCCTGAACTTGGCAAGAAGTTTGATAAGGCCGTGTTCCCCGGTAGCCAAGGTGGTCCGTTGGAACATGTGATCGCAGCGAAAGCAGTGGCCTTTGGGGAAGCTTTGAAGCCGGAATTCAAAACCTATTCTGGTCAGGTAATTGAGAACGCCAAAGCGATGGCCGCCCAATTGCAACAACGGGGTTGCAAGATTGTCTCCAATGGCACCGATAACCACCTGATGCTGGTTGATTTACGATCAGTGGGCATGACCGGTAAGCAAGCTGACCAATTGATGAGTTCGGTCAACATTACGGCGAACAAGAACACCGTTCCCTTTGATCCTGAATCGCCCTTTGTTACCAGCGGTTTACGTCTGGGATCACCGGCGATGACCACTCGTGGAATGGGCACAGCCGAATTTACGGAAATCGCGAACATCATTGCCGATCGCTTGTTAAATCCCGAGGATGAAGCGATCGCGACGGATTGCCGGAATCGGGTAGCCAATTTGTGCCAACGCTTCCCGTTATATCCTCACTTGACTATTCCGGTTCCAGCTCTCGCATAATCGGAATTTGTTATCAGATCCTGGTTGATGGATAGGTGTTACAAATACCTGAGATACTGTTCTCTAAGGTTGTAACGCCTATCCTGCTTGGTTATAGTGGGATAGCTTAGCGTTTAAGACAAACCTGATCAGCCTTGGTAGGAAATCTGTCAAATTGGTAAAAAAGATTTTATTCACAATTCTTTGCTGACTATCATCTGAAGTGTAGTACACTGCTGCCTGACGCTTGTCCTCAACCCTACCGTTTCAGATGAGTCAACACTGGTATCACCTGATTGCATTTCTGGTATCTGCCCTCGTCGTGCTCTGGAGTACGCCCATTGTTAAGAAGTTTGGGCTGAAAAGTGGA
>DATNPU010000344.1:0-5665 GCA_036703105.1 Microcoleaceae cyanobacterium | reverse complement strand
TCGTGCCGGTATCCAACGCTTTACTGACTGGACTAATGACTCGAACGCCAGTTTGTGCATGCACTATATGCAAAATATCCGTTACTCGTTGCCCGATCGCTTCCTGGTGTTGCCAGCCGGTTAAGTTTTCAGCGACCGGATTGAGAAATTTCACCCGCTCTTGGGTGTCTGCCACAATAACGCCATCACCAATACTGTTTAAGATCGTGGCCAGCCATTCTTCCCGTTGTTTCAACTCCATGTCCAGACGAAACCGTTGTAGCGCTGTTTCGATGGCTACATATAACTCGCGTTCCTCCAGCGGTTTCAGCACATAGCCAAAGGCTGCTGTTCCGGTTGTCCGGTTCAAGGTATTGCGATCGGAGTAGCCCGTGGCATAGACAATGGGAATTTTCAGAGCATCCCAAATCTGCTCAGCTGCCTGGATCCCGTCAACCTCACCCCGCAACCGAATATCCATCAAAATGAGATCGGGGCGCAGTTCGTTGGCTTTGATAATCGCTTCTTCCCCTGAGGCGGCGATCGCGGGCACCACATATCCCAGATTTTCTAGACACTCCTGCACATCTGTGGCCACAATCGTTTCATCTTCCACAATTAGGATGCGGGTCATGTTTGCTGGTATGGATTCTGATGCCAAGCTGCTAATCACGGCTTATTATCCCCTGGAAACGTAATCCTAAATGTTGTGCCCTGAGTGCGATCGAGCGCGATCGTTCCTTGGAGTTGATTCACCAGATCTTGAACTAATTTCAGCCCTAAAGAGGCGGTTTTACTGGATAGTCCTGTATCTGTGAGTTGAATCTGGTCGGGAATACCGATACCGTTATCTCGCACCACTAGGGTAATTTCGGAGTTGTGATTGGTGTAAAACTCTACATCCAGTCTTCCCGCATGGCCACTGGGAAATGCATACTTAAGTGAGTTTGCAATCAACTCATTGATAATTAGCCCGCAGGGAATAGCTTGATTGATGCCTAGCTCAGTCCCATCTACTTTGGTGCTTAACGAAATGGCATCTGAAGTTAGGCGGTAAGAACTGAGGAGGCTGGCTACCAAGCTAGAAATGTATTGGGCAAAATCGATTTTTGAAAAGTCCTTGGAGCGATAGAGACGTTCGTGGATCAACGCGATCGATTTAATTCGATTTTGACTTTCTAACAGAATATCGGCGGCCTGACGATCCGAGGTGCGGCGATGTTGTAAGCGCAGCAAGCTATACACCATCTGCAAATTATTTTTGACTCGATGATGGATTTCCTGAAGTAACACCTCTTTTTCCCGTAAGGAGGCTTGCAGGTGCTGACTTTGCTTGCGATCGGTAATATCCACCGCTACGCCTAAAATCTGTTTGGGTAGACCTTCAGGGGTGCGAGCGAATAGCGTTTCTTGGCATTGCCAATACCGCCACTCACCACTGCGGTGCTGCATCCGAAACTCCGTTTGCAGAATTTCACCATCACTCGCCGTTTTCCAGCGATCGTAACGGTCTATTTCCAGTGGATCCTCCGCATGTTGTAGGGCTTGGAGAAAGGTTTGTCGCGAAGTGGCGATATCTTCAGTGGAGTAGCCCAAAAATTCGGCAATTTCTCGGTTCGCGTAGACGTTTCGGTCTACCAGAAAATCATAGACATACAGGAGTACGGGGGCGGTATCCGCGATTTTTTGAATAAAGCGACGGCTTTCCTCCAAGGCTGCTTCGGCTTGCTTACGATCGCTAATATCCCGTCCGACGGCTTGAAACTCGACAAACTGCCCTTGTTGATCAAACAAAACGCGATTGATCCACTGCGTCCACCGGATCTGCCCATCCACGACAACGCGATTTTCGATCGTCACCACCGGATTTGCGGCACACATGCGATCGAGCTGTTCGGCAACTTGAGTCCGATCCGCTTCCAAAACCACAGGGTCAAATCGCTGCCCCAGTACCTCTTGGGAATTGACTCCAAAAAAGCGACAATAAGCGCCATTCACAAAGGTGAGTGTGCCATCTGGTAAAAATCGAGTAATCAATTCCGTTTGATCTTCCACCACGGCCCGATACCGCGCCTCACTTTCCCGGAGTGTGGCCTCAACCCGCCTGCGTTCAGCAATTTCTCGTTCCAATTCCCGGTTAGCCGCTTCCAGTTGGGCTGGACTGGGTAGAGCTAACGCAGTCGGTACTAACGACACCAGAGATACGGCTGTGTATAATGACACTCCTGCCGTGACTGATTTAATCGCACCGGAGAGCCAATACATGGGATGCCATAGGGTCCAGACCTCCATAATGTGGGTGGTGCCACAGGCCACGATGAACGAGGCAAACAGGAGGAAAATCCAATCAAAGGGCAAATCCTGGCGCTTACGGACGAAGTAGAACAGGGTGATGGGAATGGAATAGTAGGCCAACGCAATTAGTGAGTCGGACATCACATGCAGCCCTACTAGCCCTGGTTGCCAGAGATAGCAATGCCCGTGGGGAATGAAGCCACTAGACCACAGCAATTCCCCAATGTGACCAATCATAAAGTGGTGAGGATAATAGAGTAATCATCCCTGGCTAGCCAGAATTGCGACTAGGTCAAGGGACTATTTGGATCATACGCATTGGTTGTGGGGATAGGTGGCGATCGTCGCTAACGATACAAATCATCTAATTCGGCATAGTCTGGCAGTGTAGTATCGATCGGCTGGCCCTCACGCAAGACAATGCGATCGCTTTGCGAACGAGAAAATAGCTCACTGTAGCGCCGCGCTTTACATAACACTAGATCGGCGGGCAATCCCACGCCAATTCGGCCTACGGTGGGCAAGTTCATTAAGTCGGCGGGAGTGCGGGTAACAGCACAACACCAATCGTCATAAGGATGATCTAAATGAGCGATTTTAGTTGACCAGGAGAACACTTCCAGCACATCATGATCGCCAAAAGCATGAAAGGGATCTCGGCAGTTGTCATTCGCTAACGCAACCGGAACTCCTTTGGCTTTGAGTTCATGCAGTAATGTCACACCTCGCCAACGGGGAGTCCGCCCAATTTGACGGTCTTGCAAATAAAGATTACACAGTGGCAAACTCACGACGCCAATCCCCGCTTGCTTCACCACAGCGATCGTTGCTTCAGCTTCTTCTAGTGACTGCACCGCTAAACTGCAAGCGTGGCCACATACCACTCGCCCCTGGTAGCGATGGCGCAATGTGGCTTCGGCGACTAATCGCAAAGTGATGGAATCTGGTTGATTGGTTTCGTCAGTATGAAAATCGAGATTGAGATTGCGGTCTTTAGCCAGGGTAAACACTCGCTCAATCTGGGCTTCTACATCGGGATTCATATAAATTACGCCGCCGAGAATGCCCCCAATCTCGGCCATCTGGTCAGCTAGTTTTTCTCCCTCCGGTGTCAGCCAATAATCTAACGACACCAAAGATACGGCTTGCAGAATTAAGCGATCGGCCCATTCTTCCCGTAAGGTGTTAAATGCCTCCAGGCTAATCGCCGTTTGCTCCCCCACCGCATCAATATGGGTACGGATGGCTTTTGTCCCATGCGCATAACTACACTTCAGCCCAAACTCCATGCGCCGATAGACATCGTCAGCCGTCCAAATGACTTCATCGGCAACACAAGCCGCGATCGCGCTGTTAAATGTGCCATCCGGGTTAGGAGTTCGTTCCCAGATATGCCCCTTATCGAGATGGGTATGCAGGTCTACAAAACAGGGAAATACCATCCCACCCTGCAAATCAATCGAGGGATAGTTATAGGAACTGAGGGTTCCGGCCGTGGCAATACTGGCAATAAACCCATCCATAATCTCCAAATCGACTAATAGCAACGATGCCCGATCGGGCTGGTCGATCGGGTTGGTCGTAGACCAATTGCGGCTTTTCCCCTGCTTACTCTTAACCATCAGGGATTCTGGAACATGGGCATTTTTTAACCAGTAGTGGCTGGATTCTAGAATCATGGCAGTTGACGAAGGAAACCCAAGGAAACAAATTGCGTTTCTTGAGAATCCCATAAATTCAGAAGGATAGACTATGGGCGGAAACCAAAGATCCAGGATGTAGGCAAGGTAAGGAGGATGGTCATGAACAATTGGCCGTCACTCGCCGTCACAACTTCTTGTAACAATAGGTAACGGTTTGTCGTTAAATTAAGGTCGGGGAATGGCAGTGATGGGGGAGATGGAATGAATCACATGGGCACAACTTTAAAGCAACTACCCGATCGCGTCATGCAGCAGTTCAGTAAGCTCTGGGCCAAGCATCCCAAACTGATTGCCGTCGGATTAGTCGGTTGGATTTTGGCGATCGCGGGCTTGATGCTGTTCTGGGATCTCGGCAATACAGGGTTGATTGACGAAACAGAGCCGTTGTTTGCAGAAGCCGCTCGCCAAATGACGGTGACTGGCGACTGGATCACCCCCTACTTCAATGGTGATACCCGGTTTGATAAACCACCCTTAATCTACTGGCTGATGGCGATCGCCTACAAAATCTTTGGTGTGAATGAATGGGCTGCCCGCCTCCCCTCTGCCCTATCTGCCTTAGCCCTGACCTTCATCAGTGGCTATACCCTCTGGCACTTTGGTCAACCGACTGGCCGCGAACCTATACAACTGTCAGATCGTCAGGACACTCAAAATCTGCCTGACCCATCCTCCCCCGCTCCCCCATCTTCCCTCCCGTCCCCCTCGCCTGCCCCCCTCGTCGCCCTCCTCGGCACAACGATGCTGCTGCTGAATGCCTACACCTTCGGTTGGGGACGGACTGGACATTCCGATATGTTGCTAAGTGCCTGCATGGGTGGGTCGTTGTTAGCCTTCTTCCTCGGGTATGCCCAACCAGAACGCACCACTCAACAACGCTGGTATGTGGCATTTTATGTGCTGATGGCGTTAGCAGTGTTAGCGAAGGGGCCAGTAGGAATTGTGTTACCTGGGCTAATTATTGCCCCCTTTTTGCTATATGTCGGCAATGGCTGGAAAGTGCTGCGAGAACTGCGGTTAATTCGGGGTAGCTTGATTGTGTTGGCGATCGCAGTGCCTTGGTATGTGTTAGTCACCCTTGCCAATGGGGAAGCGTTTATTGATTCGTTTTTTGGCTACCACAACTTTGAGCGGTTTACGATGGTTGTCAATCGCCACAAGGAACCCTGGTATTTTCACTTTTTGGTCGTGATTGCAGGCTTTTTACCCTGGTCGGTGTATCTGCCCGCCGCGATCGCTCGACTCCGGCCTTTCCAGCGAAAAATCTGGCAGCAGCAACCTCGATCACAGCATTTAGGGCTGTTTGCCCTGAGTTGGTTTCTAGTGGTGTTGCTATTTTTTACGGTGGCCAGTACTAAAGTGGTCAGTTACACCCTACCGCTTGTACCCGCTGCCAGTATTTTAGTCGCGCAACTCTGGGTTAACGACTGGGCCGCGCCGGGACGACGATCGCGTCTGTGGCTCAGCCAAAGTTTGAATATTGTGGCGTTGGTGGCATTAGCGATCGTGCTGCGGAAAAGCCCGAATTGGCTGGATGAAGATGCTGCTATGCCGAATTTAGGCTTACGGCTTCAGGAAGCAGGCTTACCTGTGTTAGGCAGTGTGATTCTAGGGGGCACGGCAATTGCGATCGCGGGACTTCTCCTATGGCGTAAACGCTGGATTTGGAGCGCTAATTTAGCGGGTTT
>DATNPU010000340.1:0-8921 GCA_036703105.1 Microcoleaceae cyanobacterium | reverse complement strand
GGAAGATTTGCATCGCATGAGTTGGGGGCGACCAATGGGGAATCTTATTTACATCCACATTCCACAACTTGGCTAACTCTGCCACATGCTCCGGGTTATCCCAGTTACGAAAGGCAGGTAAATCGCCATCTGCTCCACATTCACGAGTATTTTGAGCCGTCGGTTGACCATTCATCTGGTAAATCCCACACCCTGGACGACCAATTAACCCCCGAATTAAATGCAGGTTGTTGACCTGACAAGCAGCAGCAGTTGCCTGCATTGACTGGTAAACTCCTTACAACGCCGTCGAAACTAATGTCTTCGCGCTCCCTAGGATTTCGGCAGCCGCTCGCAGTTTCGCTGCCGGCACATTCGCAACCTGTTCTACACGCTCGGGAGGCCATTGGCGGACTGTTTGCTGCAAAACCTCAAATCCCACAGTGTGAGCATCGATGTAAGCACGATCGATGTGTCCCGCTTCGATTATCAAATTCAACAATCCATTCAACACCGGAATATTCGTACCAACTTTCAACGCTAGATGTACATCTGCTTCTTTCGCAGTTACCGTTTCCCGTGGATCAATCACTACTAGTTTGGGTGGGTTGGGGCCACGTCGGCGATCGAGAATCCGCATCCACAAAACAGTATGTTGAGAGGCAATATTATGCCCAACATGCAAAATGGCATCCGTTACATCCAGATCAATGTAAGAACCGGGTTGGCCATCACTCCCAAAGCTTTGCTTTAAGGCTGCCGCAGAAGTAGCCGTACAGAGACGAGTATTCCCGTCCATGTGAGGTGTCCCCAGCCCAGCTTTCCCAATTACACCGAGTGTGTAATATTCTTCTATAAACAGTTGCCCACTGGTGTAAAAGCCGATCGCACCACTCGTATAGCGATCGCAGATGTCTTGGGAACGCTGCACAATTAAATTCATGGCCTCGTCCCAACTGGCGATTTCTAATTTGCCATTCCGGCGGATTAAAGGTTGCGTTAATCGATCCTGGCTGTGATTGGCCACCCAACTATGTAAGCCTTTCGGCCCCAGTCGTCCGTGATTGACTGGATCTACCGCCCGCCCCCGGACTCCGACAATCACTCCATCCTTGACGCCAATATCCATGCCGCAGCCATTGGAGCATAGTACACAAGCCGATTGTATCCATTGATCGGGTGCTTCTCGGATGTGTTCATCTACTCGAACTGGCCACTCGCCAAAATAAGGAGTACGTTCCCCCCAGATGCCGGCAATACTGTCGCGAGTTTCGTGCATATCCTCAACCTTTTACCGCTGAACTGATGCGATCGTGTGCACCGTGACCAGAATTAACTCAGTCCCAACTGATCCCGTTATGCTGACTAAAAGTCAACGCTGAGCACGGTTAAAATGGCTACTCATACTGAAACGTGAGAATTCACTCCAGCCATCCTCCTAAAGCTAGAATTTTTGTCATAAAGGCTACATAACCGCTTGATTCGCTTTTACGAATATGCGCGTAAACCATTCATCTCGTTCCTGTTTAGTGTTCGATCGATGACTGGGTTTAACCGTCAGTTGTGCTTTCTCCCAGACGTTAGATTAACTACATCCACGATCGTCTGGATTAATCCTTCCGGTTCTACAGGCTTTGCAATGTGGCGTTGAAATCCTGCTTGGAGGGCTTGTTGTTGGTTATAGTCCCCCGCATAGGCTGTCAACGCGATCGCGGGTATCGAGCTACTGGCGTGAAGACAGCGACTACGAATTTGTCGCATCAGCATATAGCCATCTATTTCTGGCATACCAATATCGCTAATGAGCAAATCAAAGTTGGTTTGTTCCAAGGCTTGCAACGCTTCTTGCGCCGAGGATACAGCCGTCACAACCATCTGATTCTGCGCTAACAAAAACGCGATAAAATTTCTCGCATCTATATCATCATCGACAAGCAATACTTGGAGGTTAGCCAGAACTGAGCCTGAAGAAGTGATAGATTGATTACTATTTTGTTGATCTTTCTCTACTTTATTGCTGTCTTCTAATAGTGGTAAACAAACTGTGAAGGTTGCTCCCTTTCCTTCTCCAGCGCTATCTGCCTGAACGGTTCCGCCGTGAAGTTCTACTAGGTGCCGCACGATCGCTAATCCTAACCCCAGACCACCAAATTTGCGGGTTGTTTTACCATCTTCCTGCCGAAAGTACTCGAATACATAGGGTAGAAAATCGGGATCAATACCTTTACCAGTATCACTCACCTGGATTTGAGCTTGTAAATCATCATAGGCCAACTGAACATTGACCTGTCCTCCGGCCGTTGTAAACTTAATCGCATTGCTCAGTAAGTTCCAAATCACTTGCTGAAGACGAGCTGGATCGCCTAAGACCGACCTTGGCATCGGCACAAGCTGAGTTTGTATCTGAATAGACTTGGCCTCTGCGGCTAGTTGTACTGTTTCGATCGCAGCTGTGATCGTCGATCCGAGATTAACAGGAAGCATGTGGAGACTCAGTTTACCCTGGATAATCCGGGATACATCTAAAAGATCCTCAATTAGTTGAGTCTGTAATTTGGCATTACGCTCGATCGTTTCTAAAGCAAAAGCCGTTTTAGCAGCATCCAACCGTCCCGATCGAAGTAACTTAGCCCAGCCCAGAATCGGGTTAAGTGGGGTTCGTAGTTCATGGGAAAGCACTGCTAAAAACTCATCCTTAATGCGGTTACTGGCCTCAGCTTCCGATCGTGCGGCTTCAGCTTGCATCAAATTTTCGGTACGCTCTTGCTCTCGTTGTGACAGTAGATTCGCTGCAAATTCCAGGGATTGCCCTAACACAACAATTTCTTTAATTGAGAGCAAACTAACGTGGGGATACTCACCGTTGGCTAAAGCTTCGGCGGCTGAAGCGGCTGAAGTAATACTGCGGGAAATCGGTCGTGAGAAAATAAAAGCACCAATACCACTCACTAGCAGTAAGGCTAAACCAGAGACAATCACCAGCTCCATAGCTCGTTGGCTAGGCCCCTGAATCACATTCACAGGCACAGTAACAGCAACTGTCCACGGCGAACTATTCAGCCGCCGGAAGGCAACATAAACCTTCATCCCTTCTAAGGTCGTATCCCGGTAGATTCCCTCAGTTGTCTCGCCAGTCCGTTTCAAAAAAGAGGGGGTTCCCCGCCGCCCAACAAAACGTTCAGGGTTGCGGGTCCGAGCCACTACAATCCCCTGACTGTCCACCACTGTCCGTGTCCATTCTCCATCAACGGTTGTCTGCTGATTGACCAATTGAGCGAGTGCCTTTGGAGTAATGCTCGCTGTGAGAATATAGCGAAGGCGATCGTTTTTCATGACTGGAATGCGCACTGGAATGGCCACAATGTCTGGTTCCAGCTTGCCATGAGCCAGATTCCCGATCGTTGGCTGGTGGGTTTTGATTACATGTTGTAAGCTTTCTGGCTCTACCACTGTGGGCAATCGTTTACCAAATGGTTGTCTGGTGTTGACCAATTGTTGCCCTTCCGGTGATAGAAGGATCACAGATATCCAGGTGGCTTGTGTTTGCGCGACTCGTCTTGCTTCCCGATGAAAGGTTTCCAGGTTGACCTGATTCAGTTGCTCCGACGCCGCTAGTACCTGAAGCGCCCGAATTGTACTGGAAAACTCGTTGTCTACCGTTCCGGCCAAGTTGCGGGCCGCCAGCAGAATTCGCCGTTCTGATGCCACTTGTTCCTGGCTTGATAGCTTATAAACGATCGCAACAGCAAACACCACTACGGGCAGTAAGGCTCCGGCTACAAGCAGAACCAGATACCGCCTGAGCGACAGCGCTTGACTCCCGGAAGATACGGAGTTGGGGCGTACATTTATGGCAGCAATCTGCTGAACAAATTTGCTGAAGAATCCATTACCAGTGATTTTTTCTTCCGTCATCTAGTTCTGGTGTTGTGTGCTATAGCACCTGCTGCAAGAAAGGCCTACTATTACCCTGCCCAAAAGAATACCCATAATCACTGTCTAACGACTATTAGGCCACTACCTCCTGGGAATTAGCACCCCCAGTCTAGCGAGGTTTCATCCTCTTAGGTCAAATAGAATTAATTTTTGCAACGGCAGAAATAGTTTTGAGGAATTGAATCACTTAATTCTGCGATTTCAACGTTTGGCAACGATAAATATCTAGCTTGAATAGCAATAGAGTTTTACATATTATTGAGACGTATTAATAATAATATATTAAGTCTTTCTACTTGCTGATAGCGGAACCTCGGCTTTTCGAACTCGGCGCTGGCAATACGCTCTGTACGTTGAGTTTAGATAGGTTAGTAGATTTTTCTCAACCAGTAGATAAAAAATAATTCCGATCGCACTCGAACTAATCACTGAGATAATGATGAATAGATCGGGTGATTGTAATCCCAAACGCAACCAGATTTTATCAAAGGCTGTTAATACAAAAAAGTGCGTGAGATAAATTGAGTAGGAAGCATCCCCCGATAAAATTAGCGATCGCTTAACAGTCAATCGATGATTGGATTCAAGAAATACTAAACCAGCTACCAACAAAGCACTGGGAATTCCCCACACCAGAACTCGGAAAAAAGCCACATGAGGATGGTTAAGCACATTTTCCGCCCGACTGATTGTGTCGGTATCTAGCCCGATCGTCAGACCAAGACCGAGGATCGCCAGAATTACTAAGCTCAAGGATAAGCCAATTCCCGGCTTGACTCGATTCTGATACAACCACCCAATTAAGCATCCCAATAAAAACTCCAATATGATTGGATTAGCCATAAACTCAAACATGGGAACACGAATCTCTGGCACAACTAAGCCCAAGCCCATTAGCGCTAACATGAATGACGACGCATATAAGATAAATGCCTGACGTCGGGTCACTAGAAATAATCCGACCACGAGGTAGAAATACAACTCAAAAGCTAATGTCCAGCCTAGACCAATGACTGGAAAAACAAAGTTATTTGAGTCAAAAATGGGCAGAATCGTAATAGTTTTGACCACTTCCTGCACGTTGAGGCGATCAGGATGCTGGATGAGTGAATTCGTGATCTCTAGTAGAGAGAGTAGCCAGTAAATGGGCACGATACGAATTAAGCGTTTAATAAAAAAATCTTGAACCCCGTGTCCTCTCAGAAATTTAGCGGAGATCACTGTAATGATAAATCCGCTAATCACAAAGAAGATATCAACGCCAACCGCACCAAAAGTAGCTAAAAAATAAAACTGCTGTTGAACAGAATTGCCAATATTCAACTGCGTTTGGTGAATTATTGCATGCATATAAACAACTAGCAGAGCAGCTAATCCACGTAGCATCTGAATTGACAGAATCTTGTTATTGTCCGGAGAGGATAGCGTTTGAGATTTATCCATGCAATTTTTCCAGAATTATTTACAACAGACAGCAATCGGTCTAATCGCTATATCACTGGCCTAGACTTACTTTGTTTTTTACGCACCGGCATCTTTCTACTGACCATACTGCTGATCTAGGCTGACTCCGATTCTCTCGAACGTCATCAACCATAAGTCAGAAGTACGATCGTTCATGCTGGCGATATTTGTTTATACAGAACCGCCGCGCAACTAGTTAAATTTGCAATTTCACAGCTATCTTAGGGACAGGTGAGGTAACAATGGCAGTCTGGCTTATCAATCAACGTTTCTACCAAGGCATTCAGCGTGACTGCGGCTAAAAGTCCCCCTCCTAAACTACCTTGAATGGTGATATAGGGAGTTTGTGTGGCCATCAACCGTCGCTTTGCGGCTGGAGCATGACTAAATCCGATCGGCATACCAATCACCAGAGCGGGTTGAATCTGTTGTTGCTCAATCAGTTGGCAAGCCGCTAGTAGGACGGAAGGAGCATAGCCAATCATAAGGACACATCCGGTTGGAATTTGTTGTAACCGTTGCCGACAATAATCATATTGCCAAAAGGCTTGTTCCGCTTCATTAACTCCCGTAATGTGAGGATCATCAATCAGCATTTGAACGGAACAGTTTAAATGAGCTAACCGCGTTTGATCGAGAGCGGTCGCCACGATCGGGACATCGGTTACAACCGAGCATTCTATTTTCAAAGCATCTCGGGCAGTTGCGATCGCACCTTGACTCAAGCGAATAGAATTGACCAAGCTGACATCACCACAAGCCAGTACCAGTTGATGCAGTAGATGAACAGTGATTTCAGGATAGTGAGATAGATCAGGAAGTAAACGTTGCAATGATTCTTGAAATGCTTCCGGGTGGGTCGTGGTTTCTGCGTCCAAGTTAATCCACAGTTGTTCCAGTTTACCCAGCCCTTCTTGGGCATCGATATCCAGTTGTTTGAGCTGGGCTAGGGCAGCGGCTTGCGTCATTTGACAGTCGCGATCGCGCCCCAGTAATCCCTCTAATGCAGAGGCCGTTTGCCGCAGTCGGGTAATTTGTTGAATCACAGAATGATATTGCTGTTGCAAATGAGTCATCAAATTAGTATCAATTGCCACTTCTGCATGACAGTCTAAGAGATGACGAATGTGGGATAACTGAAACCCCTGTTGCTTCAACGCCATGATCCGCTGTAATCGCTGCACATCTTGCTGCGTGTAAAGGCGATAGTTCCCGGCTGAGCGCTGCACAGGCGGCAGCAGTCCTAGCGTGTGATAGTGGCGTACCATGCGAGGGGTCACGCCACCACCTACGACATTGGTCAGTTCTTTGATCGTTAAGTGGTCAGGCTTCATCCCTTCAGTTTACTCACAACCTTGACATTGACACTAATGTTAAGGTTTAGGCTGGAAAGGTATGTGTTAACGCTTTGATTGGAAACATGGCTGCTGCTACCCCTTCTATCCCTCGCTTTCCAAGGCTCCTGAGAGAACACCCCGATGTCATTGCCGCGATCGCGTGTGGCCTTCTGATACTTCTGGGCTGGCAGATGCTTAATCTCGGTTGGCTAGGAGTTGCTCTCTTGAGCTTAACCGCCGCTTATGTGATCGGTGGCTTTGCCAGCGCCCGTGAAGGTTTAACCACCCTTTGGGAAGAAAAAGAACTGGATGTCGATCTGCTGATGATTGTGGCTGCATTGGGAGCCGCCAGTTTGGGACTTTGGCAGCGAGAGTATTACCTGATTGTCGATGGCGCTGTCCTGATCCTGATTTTTGCCATTAGTGGGGCATTAGAGGGATATGCGATGCAGCGCACCGAGCGCAGTATTCAGGGGTTGATGGGCTTAACCACCGATACCACCCGAGTCATCCAGAATGGGCAGGAACAGATCATACCAATTTCCGACCTCAGGATTGGCGATCAAGTCCTGGTAAAGCCCGGAGAACTAGTGCCAACCGATGGGTTAGTGCTGGAAGGATTCAGTACCCTCAACCAGGCTTCGATCACTGGAGAATCGATTCCCGTTGAAAAGACGATCGGGGATGAAGTCTTTGCCGGCACAATTAATGGTCATGGCGCCTTACGCCTCAAAATTCATCAGCCGCCCGCCAGTAGCTTGATTCAGCGAGTCATTCGTCTGGTTCAGCAAGCCCAAACGGTCGCACCACCCTCACAGCAGTTTATTGAACGATTTGAGCGTGGTTATGCCAAGGTAATTGTGATCGCTGGCATCTTGCTAGGGACATTACCGCCGTTTCTATTGCACTGGACTTGGGATGAGACAATTTACCGAGCCTTAATTTTTCTGGTAGTTGCATCGCCTTGTGCGCTGATGGCCTCAATTATGCCGACTCTGCTATCCGGAATTGCCAATGGCGCTCGGCAAGGCATTGTATTCAAAAATGGGGCCCAGTTGGAACGAATTGGCCAGGTACGAGCGATCGCCTTTGATAAGACCGGAACACTAACCACCGGCAAGCTGCAAGTGGCAGCGGCATTAGAGAGTTTATCTGAGCATCCAATTGGCGAAGCGATCGCTGAATATGTCCGACAACAGCAGGTAACCTGGCCAGAAGCCGTGAACGGACAAGCACGAGCTGGGCAGGGCATCACTGGAACCATCAACGGTCAGATCGCGATCGCTGGTAAAACGGCTTTTGTGCAAACGCAAGTGGATCATATTGCCAAAGCTCTGACCGAAACCAGCCAGCAGTGGGAGGCAGCAGGAAAAACAGTGGTCTGGGTGGCCTATGCGGGAGAAATCCTAGGCATGATTGCCGTGGCTGATACCGTTCGCCCGGAGGCGGCATCCACGATCGCCCGCTTAAAACGTCTGGGAATTCAGCAGATTGTCATGCTAACTGGAGATAACACTCGCACGGCCTACAGCATTGCTCAACAAGTCGGAGTCGATCAGGTATATGCAGAACTGTTGCCAGAAGATAAAGTCGAGGCGATCCGCAAACTCCAGCAGCAGTACCAGACAGTAGCGATGGTGGGAGATGGGATTAATGATGCCCCTGCCCTAGCCCAGGCATCTGTTGGCATTGCGATGGGAGTGGCGGGTAGTGATGTGGCATTGGAAACCGCTGATATTATATTAATGGCCGATCGATTAGAACGATTAGAAACCGCAATTCGTCTAGGTCGCCGTGCGCAAACTACGGTTAAGCAAAACATGATATTTGCCCTCAGTTTTGTAGCAATTTTGCTAGTTCTCAACTTTGTCGGCCATATTACGCTGCCATTGGGTGTGCTAGGGCATGAAGGCTCGACCGTGATTGTGACACTGAGTGGTTTGCGATTACTCAAAGGGTAATGCCTTCTAATGAGAGGATAGGAACTGTTTTGAACCTCTCCAAAACTAGTTGAGGTGTGCTGAGTGCTGCACAATCGGTTTGGGGCAGCCAGGGTCGCAAAAAACTCTATTGTGTTAGAGTTCAGAAACGTTCTTTCCTTCATCGCCTAATGAACCCTCTATGACTCAACCGCCATCGCTCAAAACTCAGCAGATGCAGGTCAACGGGATGGACTGCACAAGCTGCAAGATGAAGATCGAAGGT
>DATNPU010000337.1:0-5007 GCA_036703105.1 Microcoleaceae cyanobacterium | reverse complement strand
CAGGCTAGCGGCTGTTAAATAGCCATGCACACAGCCCGGTACACCAGAGTTGAGCAATAAGAAGTGCCAACCCCCAGCCTGAAACGATTTCTGTGGCGAAAAGGGCGATCGCACCAATACCTGTGCCATCACATCGGCTTTGTCATGATTCCCAGGCAGCCAATAGGTGGGAATTCCCAGCGGACACAACATTTCCTGAAGCAACTCGTAAGCATCTGCTCTGCCATCCTGAGACAAATCCCCCGTTAGCAATAACAAATCCGGTTGCGGATCAAGGGCTCGCAGTTGGCTGACGATCGCCTGAAATGATTCCAACGTTGGTAACCCCAACAACCGCTTACTGGCATCAGCAAACAGGTGGACATCCGACACTTGAGCAACCAGGAGCGAGGACGAATAACTCATGACACCGAACGGCGAGCGACTGTTGAGACTGGAACCACATACTTCTTCACAGTTCTTACGATATTGTCAATCACCCGAATTCACTGCGATCTCGTTCAAGCCATCTTGTGATCTTCATCACCTACGTCATCTCCCCGATCTCCCTCATAGCCTCCCGCTCCTAACCTCCCCATCCTGTGCTAGAGTCACCAAGGATTAAAGACTGTCAAGCCAGAACTGAGAACCTATGCACAAAATTCCCGTCACAATCATCACGGGCTTTCTAGGAGCCGGAAAAACTACGCTGATCCGGCAGTTGCTCCAAAACAACCAGGGACGACGGATCGCCGTTTTAGTGAATGAATTTGGTGAAGTGGGAATAGATGGCGATCTGCTGCGATCGTGTCAGGTTTGCGATGATGAAACCGCCAACACTGGGGCTCCCGAGATTGTGGAATTGACCAACGGTTGCCTGTGCTGCACCGTCCAAGAAGAATTTTTACCAACCATGCAGGCATTGCTAGAGCGGCGCGATCAAATTGATTGCATGGTGATTGAAACCTCCGGGTTAGCGTTACCCAAGCCCTTAGTTCAAGCTTTCCGGTGGAATGAAATTCGCACAGCGGCGACCGTGGATGGTGTGATCACAGTAGTCGATAGTGAAGCCCTAGCCAATGGTCAACTGGTGGGTGACTTAGCGGCACTCGAAGCCCAACGGCAAGCAGACGATAGTTTAGACCACGAAACCCCGATCGAAGAATTATTTGAAGATCAATTGGCCTGTGCCGATCTGGTACTACTAACCAAAGCCGATCATCTGGACGAAACAGCTCTACACCGGGTTCAGCAGTGGTTAGAACAGGAAGTGGCCCCAGGCGTGAAAATTCTCCCTTGTTTACATGGAGAAATTAGCCCCGATGTGCTGTTAGGGTTTAATGCAGCGGTTGAGGATCACTTAGATAGTCGTCCCAGCCACCATGACACCGAAGAAGATCATGATCATGATGACGACATTAACTCGGTGCATCTTTCCTTTACAAGTGACTTTGAGCCAACTGAACTGATCGATCGCCTGAAGCAGCTCGTGCAACACCAGGAGATTTATCGGATCAAGGGTTTCGTGGCTGTCCCCAATAAACCGATGCGTTTAGTTTTACAAGGCGTTGGCAATCGATTCGACTCTTTTTACGATCGTCCCTGGCAAGCCGACGAACCCCGACACACTCGCTTGGTGTTTATCGGTCGCGCTCTAGATGCTACTCAAATTGAAACAGCGATCAATCGCCAACCCTCAACCGTTCAGTAGATCGATATGGGCGAACGGTTGTTCGCCCTACTCAGTCACAATTGAAATAATTTAATTAGGGGTTTGGGACTGGAGCAAGGGAAGCTGTAGCCATTCCTGTAAATGGGTCTGCAATTGTTGGCAGAACTGCGCTCGTTGCTCAAATTTGTCAGTTCGGACGGGTCGTCGCTGTTCATCTAATGTCCAGCCATAGTCACTACTTAGCCGCAAATTACCTTGCCAATCCGCGATCGACACAATGAGCTGATTGGCTGGACTATTATCAATGTCTTTAACGCGAAACACATAGTTATAGGAATTTTGGCTAGCCGCCGCAACGGTAGAAGGTTGGCCACATTCTTGTTCCAACCGCCCTCGGACTTGTTCAGAGAGTCCAGGGACAGCTAACTCTTCTAGCGTTTTCACTGCTAGCGTTATGGCAAAATAAAACTCCTCAACGGGAACAAACTCAAGCTGCATAATGGCACGGCACCAGAAAGGATAACGGCAAAATACCTAGTTCATTACTTTATCCTTTATTGGATTCATTCCTTGGGTGAGCGACTGTTTTTCTGAAGTGCCGCCAATCGCCCGATCGCAATTTTCCAAACTAACCCAGTCAAAATTAACCCCACCCCAACAAACCAAATTTCTGGTTCTACCCAAAAGGATAGGAGCAGACAGGAGACTAATCCCGTCCAGGCAATCCATTGAGGATACAGTCGTTCTGCCGCCGACAACCGTAACGCCGCCCAATTGGTCAAGGCATAGTAAACCAACACCGTAAATGCACTAAACGACCAGGTTGTTTTGACATTTCCAGTACAGGTTAATAACGCGATAGCTCCACCGACCACTAACACCGCTACTACCGGAGCCGTTCTAGCACGGTTCAGTCGGGCCATAACAGCGGGCATATCTCCGCGACGCCCCATTGCCAGCAACACCCGCGACAATCCTAAAATTAAATTCAGCAAGACCCCGAGCATGGCAGTCATAGCCCCGAGTGCAACAATCACTGCAATCCCTGGAGTAGGAAATTGACGGGCAGCCACTTCTAAGGGAGCCGCTGCTTGGGTGAGGGTACTCAACGGCCCAGCGCCAACAGAACCCACACCAACCACCGCGATCGCCAAATAAAGGAACATCGTCAGTCCCATTGTGATCACCATAGCTCGGGGAATTGTACGACGCGGATTTTGGACTTCTTCTCCCATCGTGGCAATTCGGCCATACCCTGTGTAAGCCACAAACATCAAGGCACTAGCATGAAGTACCGCTGCCACTGGCCGATCGTCCGGTAAGAAGGGGATTAAATGAGTTGTCCCTTGCGTCCATAGAACCGGCAGACCCGCTAGGATAAACGCCCCGAGGGCCAATAATGTGACCGAAACAATCACGATATTAGCCATATTAGAACGCTGTAGTCCACTTAAAACCAGGAGCGTTAGCAGCAGAACCGTTAAGAGGGCCACAGCAACCAACCCGGTTGAGGAGGTCACGCCGATCGCCGCCAGGAGATAACCCGCAAAACCCAGTGCCGCTGTTGCGGCTGAAGCCGTTTTAGCCAATAAAAACAGCCACCCAGCAGTAAACCCCATCCAGGGATTCAGGTAGCGATAACCATATTCATAGGTGCCACCACTCACCGGATGATTTGCCGCCAGTTGCGCGGCACTGAGACCATTACAGATGGCGACGATCGCCGCAATGGCCACAGCCAGCACGACAGCCGAGCCAGCAATTCCAGCTGCAATGCCAATACTGACGAATACGCCGGTACCGACGATCGACCCTAAACCCATGAAAATTGCCCCTGGGACGCCTAACTGTTGCTTGAGCAGGGGAGGAGTAGGATGGCTCACAGGCTAGTCGTCTGGAATCGAAATTAGTACTAATCAGAAGCGTTAGTAGGCGGATAGGTTTCTACGATCGGGGAAGACGTTGGGGAAGACAAACTATCATTCCACGTCAGCCCCCGTTGGAACAGGAGCAACACCCCTAAAAACGCAGCACTACCCAATACAGCGAATAAAACAGGTTGTCCAGCGACCCACAGATCCCGGCGGATCCGAGCCAGAGGATGACTCTCTAATCGGAGTCGGCGCCGAGTGGCAAACTGTTTCAGCGTAAATGGATCACGGACATAATGACCGCTCCAACTGACTACAAGACGCTCTCGACAATGCTGGCAAGTTAACAGGCCAGTGAATAGCTTATGAGGTTTTACTGTCTGAGTGTGATTACAGATCGGACAGGTAAAGGAAGGAGTATCGAAAGTGTGAGCATCCATTAGAGTCGTTCAACTTCGCAGTCAGGTTATCTGCACTCTACCGAAAGGAATAGCTTCATCCTAAACTGCCCTAGTCTACCTAGAATTCAGGCTACCTTCCCAAGTAACATTTACCTTTTTTAATGTTATTAGCCTTAGACTGATCAGCTTACCCTCTGAGTCGGCTAAGCTAACCTTCAATTTTATGCAGGGCTAGGAGACAGGCAAGGCAACTTCAGCTGATAGCTCTAATTTAAACTGAGCTGGATGAATCAGAACTAAATTTATCATGGCTAAAACTTATGAGGAAGCTGTGAAGATTGTGATCCACAGTTCAGAATTGTCTGGGTGAGCTAGTCTTCAGGTCAAAACCATCCTCATCGATTGCCGCAAATTCTCAGAATTGTCAAATTCTGTTAACTAATTATTAAGTTAAACTAGACTTAAGTGGAAAACGCTAAATTCCTTACAGGATAAGCCGTTGAAGACTTGTCGGCAAGGCGACCGATCGCGCAAAATAGAATTAAGAAATAAAAGTTTAAGCTATATTTCAATTTTTATCCGGCTCTACATTAATGAACGCCAGCCCTCCCTCGCCTCCAGCTAGCGCTGGAACTTCTCTGCATTCTTCGCCGACCTCCTTCCTCACTGGCACACTTAACCGTTTACAACCTTCTCCGGAAACCGTCGTCCTGCTCTTAGCCGTGGTAATTGGTGGTGGAACAGGATTAGCCGTAGTGCTATTTCACTGGCTCATTCATCAGATTCGCAGCTTGATGGTAGAGGATCTGATGGGACTAATTGGGGGCTGGGGAGCCTGGACATTGGCCGCAATTCCTTGTTTAGGGGGACTAGTTGTCGGCCTCATGCGGGGATGGTTACACGACTTTGGCCCCAGCATCTCATCCCTGATTTCTGCGCCTCAAGCGTTTCAACGAGTTTCTCCTATTAAATTTTCGGCGAAAGGAATTGCAGCTTCCGTGTCTTTAGGAACGGGAGCATCCTTAGGCCCTGAAGGCCCCAGCGTTGAGCTAGGGGGTAATATCGGGGTGCTGCTAGGACAGGC
>DATNPU010000331.1:0-11306 GCA_036703105.1 Microcoleaceae cyanobacterium | reverse complement strand
AAACTGCTATGAAGGTTGCCTAAACCATGCCATGCTGCAATCTCATAAGCTGATAGCTGACGTTCTTGAGCCAGCTTCAGGCTCGCGTTGAGATAGTCAATTCCAGCCGTATAGTTGCCCCGGAGCCGATAGGCATTCCCCAAACTGCCTAGGGCCGCCACCGTTCCCAATCCATCGGCTTGCTGCTGTGCGATCGCCAGAGCACTTCCCGGCTGGCAATTTTGATCAGGCACCTCGTTACACAGCAGAGCGATCGCCCGTCGCTGTTGGCCTAAGCTGCTATACAGTTGGGCTTGCTCGGTTAACATTCGGCCTAACTGTCGGCGATCGTTAGCCTGACGGTAGTGATTGATTAACTGATCGAGGTTCGCGATCGCGACATCGACTTGCCCCACCTGAGTTTGAGCGCGCACCAAATATTTCAGCAGCAGCACCCATGATTCAGAATTTCGTGGGGTCTGCTGGAGGGCCTGTTGCCAAAGGGCGATCGCGGCAACAGCATTTCCTGCCTGAAACTGCTGTAATCCCTGTTGTAGCCCTGGGGGTGAACTGCTGGTATCGGCGAGCAACACACTGGTCGGACTTGTAGCCTCGCGAGCTTGCCCTGGCAGGATCCCTAAACTATGTAGACTAATTAACCAGCCTAGAATCAGGCTAATGAGGACGACGAATTTGAACCAGCGATGTAACCGCGATCGCTGAAAGTAATGGCGCATAGAGCACTCCAGAGGCAAGCGCAGCAGGGGGCAGTGTAACGATCTGGCCTATGTCCTTAATTCTTATGGTTTTAGGGCGATCGTGTTGGTAAAGTGTCATGTACGGAGGCAACAACAGGGTGTGAAGTCATGCAAGGGCGTTGGTTGGTTGGAACAATCATCAGTTTAGGGCTGGTGAATAGTGGAGGGCTGCCAGGACTCACCCAGGTAGTGCCCGACGACACGTTGCCATTGGCAGAACGGTCTCAGGCTTCCCCCGAGCCAAATGTTCAAATTGATGGGGGAGCGGTACGGGGCAGCAATTTATTCCACAGTTTTCGAGAATTTTCCATCCCTACGGGTGGTGAAGCCTTTTTCAATAACGCCGCTAACATTACCAATATTATCAGTCGAGTTACTGGGAATTCCGCATCCACTATTGATGGGGTGATCCGAGCCAATGGGAATGCCAATGTATTTCTCATCAATCCCAATGGCATTTTGTTTGGACCGAATGCCCAACTACAAATTGGTGGGTCGTTTCTTGCCAGTACAGCCACAGCGATTCAGTTTGGTAGTCAGGGGAGTTTTAGTGCGATCAATCCTTCTGCTCCAGCATTGTTAACGATTAATCCATCAGCTCTGCTGTTGAACCAGATCACGGCTCAGTCAATTCAGAGTCAAGCACGTTTGGAGGTTGCCCCAGGTCGTAGCCTGGTTTTCGTTGGCAGTCCAATTACCTTGAGCGGTAGCACTCTCCTGGCTCTAGGTGGGCAGGTTGAGTTAGCTAGCGTAGCTAGTGGCATTGGTATTGTGGGTCTGACGGTGAATGATACGCAGGTAGGGTTGAACCTACCGCTTAGAGTGCCCCTGGAAGATGTGTCTTTGAACAATGGCAGTGAAATTAATGTGCGGGCTGGGGGGGGCGGCAGTATCACGATCGCAGGGCAGAATGTGACGCTAGCGAATACCAGTATTCTGCGAGCGGGGATCGCGGCCAATGAGGGGGCAGTCGGCAGTCGGGCCGGAGATGTCAATATCCTGGCGACTGGCAATGTCAGACTCACAGAGGGTAGTTTCATTGCTAACTCAACGCTGGGCCAAGGCGATAGTGGGGATGTCAACATTACCGCGGCATCTGTGTTCCTCCGAGATGGGGCGCAGGTGAATTCCAGTACGTTTGGACAGGGCAACGGGGGCACGGTCAATATTCAAGCAACAGGTATCGTTAGTTTTGATGGCGAAGACAGCCAGAGGGAACCCAGCGGCACCTATAGCCGAGTCAATGACACCGCGATCGGTAATAGTGGAGGCATTCAAATTCGGGCGCAGTCAGTATCTGTCACTAATGGGGCATTACTGAGCGCGAATACTTTAGGCCAAGGCAATGCCGGCAGCATTACGATCGTGGCTGACGACGAGGTTCGGTTTGCAGGAGTTGGAGCGCTTGAGCGGGTTGCCAGTGGTGCCTATAGCAGCGTGGATGTGGGAGCGATCGGCAGTAGCAGTGGCATTAATATCACGGCGGCCTCATTAGCTGTAGAGAATGGTGCCCAACTAGATGCCAGCACTTATGGGAATGGGAATTCGGGCAGAATTACGATTCAAACACCAGGAGCTGTCCAGTTAGGCGGTGAGCTACCAGCGGGTGTGATTGATCCCGGTGGGATCTATAGTTTTGTCGGTCAAGATGGGGTGGGTAACAGTGGTGGCATTTCCCTCACGGCTGGTTCACTCTCGATGGTAAACGGGGCAGCTCTGGTCGCGACGACATTTGGGCAGGGGAATGCGGGCAATGTCACGATCGACGTGGCTAGATCTGTGGTGCTTGATGGTCAAAGTCCGCTGTTTTCCAGTGGCATCTTTAGCAGTGTCAGCCCGATCGCTCAGGGAAACGGGGGCGCAATTAATTTACAAGCGGCAGCATTATCCGTTTTAAATGGCGGAGCGATCGCGGCTAGTACATTGGGACGAGGCAATGCGGCCAACATTACGATTCATGTGAGTGATGAGGCCATATTTGATGGCGTGGGGCGAGATGGTTTTCCTAGTGGAATCTTTAGCCGTGTAGGAGCTAGAGCGATTGGCGATAGTGGCAATATTGATCTGCAAGCAGGGACGCTCTCGTTAACAAATGGGGGCCAACTGCAAGCCAGTACACAGGGGCGAGGGGATGCAGGCGATATTCATATCCAGGTAGTGGATAGAGTGCAGATTGCGGGAGTCGATCCAACGACTGACCAGGCTAGTGGTATTTTTAGCTCTACAGGAATTAATTCCACTGGGAATGGGGGCGATATTCGCGTTGATACGGGGCATCTGGAGCTGCAATCTGGCGGAGTGGTGTCCACCCAAAGTCAGGGTAGTGGCCGATCGGGCAGTATTGAACTCAACGTTCGTAATAGTTTGACAGCCGTAGACAGCAGCATTTCGACCTCTTCTAGCCAGTCGAGTGGTGGCAATATTGCCATTACGGCTCGCACGATGCAGTTGCGGGGAGACAGTGATATTACGACAAGTGTGTTTAGTGGGGTAGGTGGAGGTGGCAATATTACGTTGGGGGCGCGGGCGATCGTGGCCTTGGATGACAGCGATATTCTGGCCTTCTCGCGGGATGGTCGGGGTGGCAATATTACCTTGAATACTCCGGTATTTCTGGCCTTTCGCTATCGGCCTGCGCCTTTTGGCACGGATCCAGCGACGTTAGACGGGAACGATCGTGTGGATGTGAATGCCAGTGGTCGGATCAGTTCTGGGGTGATTAAGCTACCTGATGTGACGCTATTACAAAACAGCTTGGCGGCGTTGCCCAGTAACATTATTGATACAAATGCGCTGTTAGCAACCAGTTGTCTGGCTCGGAGTGCTCGGCAAGGTAGCTTTATTATTACGGGAGCCGGAGGATTACCCATGCGCCCGGATGATCTCGCGATCGCGCCGTTTCCGACATATGAGATTGTGCCGCGGAACGGGGAAGTCGGAGATGGGGGTGGTAAAGGAGAGAGGGAGATAGGGAAGAAACAATTGATTGAAGCAGATGGCATCTATCCGTTATCAGATGGGATGCTGGTATTAGGGCGATCGTGTTATTAGCCTGGGGGGAGCAACCAATGCCGACTGTCAACCCAACGGATCCGGTGCTACGGCAGATCTTACAAGAGGCCCGAGTGATTGCGGTGGTAGGCCATTCGGGCAAACCCGATCGCGTGAGTTACCAAATCGCTCAATTTTTGCGGCAGGTTGGGTATACGGTTTACCCCGTTAATCCAGTTGTGCGCGAAATTGAGGGTCAGCCCTGTTATCCGTCGCTCCGTGAAGTGCCGGAAGCCGTCGATATTGTGAATGTGTTTCGCCGATCGCAGTTTTTAGTCGGGGTTGTGGAAGAGGCGATCGCGATCCACGCGAAAACAGTGTGGGCACAGTTGGGGATCACGGATCCTGTAGCGGCACAAATGGCACAAGAAGCGGGATTAACGATGGTGATGGATGCTTGCATTAAGGTGGAATATTGGCGATTAGGGATTGAGCGATGAAAGGTGAGCCATCACGTACAATCTTCCCAACTTGCTTCACAGTAAAAGTTTGCAGCAGAGATTAACTGTGTGAACGTTTCAAAGGCGGCCTCTGTTCGGGCAGAAACAAAAATTCGAACATCGCTAGCCGACTCTTCTACCACCTCAATCACAAGATCCCGAAAACCATAGAAGTATGCCTTTCCCCAATACCACCATTCGGCAAGTCCTAACTTTGGGACATTCTCCTGAATCCGAGTCAGTAATGCGGGTTCTGCAATGCCATGTATCCACCGCACTGGCTCACTCCACTTAATCTCACCGGCAAACCGCTGAAGCGCAAATTCGGATACGGTCTGGCTGTTAATGCTCCAGTCTCCTGGATTAATCACGACAGGTGGATCATTCATTGTGATCACGTCAAGTTTGATTGCCCATAATTGACACCCTTGATTTTCAACATAGAAAACGAGAGCCGCTTGGCAGCTTTGCCGCTCTTGAGCGTTGAGATGAGACTCTGATAAAGAGTTCCGATAGTGAGCCAGATCACCCGGAATAATGAACTCATCTTGTCTCGACCAGATATCTACTCGCCGACCAGCCAAGCCGTACCACTCCTTAAGAGCCACAGGCAGACTCAATCCTAATGCTTGTTCTGCCTGGGCGATCGTTGCATGATCAAAACCATTCCCATCAGACAGAGGCGGATACCAATCCGCAATCATCTCCTTGAGCAATTGCCATCTTGCCTCACGTTGGGTTGGGATGTTTTGAAGCAGTGACGGACTATCCATTCTCAGGTTTGAGACTTTTGTGACAGCTAACGGTGAAGTTGTGCGGCGGTAGATAACCTCGAACTCTCACCTATAACCTCTATGCGGTTCGTACCAAGGCAGTGTTAGCTGGCTCAGTAATAACATAGACATTTGTTGGCTCAGATTATAGCCATAAAATAAGAATAGTAGTAAGGAACCTAGCCATGAGCCTTGTTGTCCCTGACGAAATTTTAACTGCAACTCGCATGACTGAAGCTGAGATGCGTCAGGAAATTGCTGTCATGCTCTTTCAGCGTGAAAAGCTCACCCTTGCTCAAGCAAGTCGATTTGCAGGAATGCACCGTGTCGCCTTTCAGCACTTACTTGCTAGTCGCCACATCCCAGTGCATTATGGGGTGGAAGATTTTGAACAGGACATTCAGAACCTGCGGGAGATGGGCAGATTGTGATTATTGTCAGCGACACATCACCCATCAACAACCTCGCTGCAATTAATTACCTCTATCTCCTTCATCAACTATATGGAACGGTTATTATTCCCGAAGCCGTTTATCGAGAACTCACTGACCCGAATTTTCCCGTTGCAGGTGCGATCGAAGTACAAACCTTTGACTGGATTCAAACTCGTACTGTTAGCGATCGCACTCTTGTCGAAGCATTGAGTAACGAACTGGATATTGGAGAAGCCGAAGCGATCGCCTTGGCAGTCGAGATGCAAGCCGATCAAGTTTTGATTGATGAACGCCGAGGTCGCCTGATAGCAAACAAACTAAACCTCCAATACACAGGAATCTTAGGAATCTTGGTTGAAGCGAAAAGCCAAGGCTTGATCACTGAAGTAAAGCCTTTACTGAATGCATTGATTAATGAGGCTGGATTTTGGATAGGAGAACCTTTACGTAACAACGTTTTACAGCTTGTCAACGAAATCAATACACCTTGACCTTGGAGCTAACAGGTGGGCTTTGCGAATGCCTCACAAATATTGCACTAACGTCCAGTTGAGCGGCGGCATATAGTTTCTGCATCATATCCGATCGCCCTCATTCCGCCGTTCCAACGCAGGGTTAGCTGATTTCCTATCTAGATATATATGTATTTCTTTGATGTTAGTTTCCAAACCTGAAGTAATCAACCCTGACTAACTTAGGCACTGAGGTTACTTTCTGGCTGCCACTGAGTACCAGAGTAACCCCTAGATTTTGCACTTGATATCGACCACCACGCTTTGGAGAATAGGAGCCTAATAGATACCCAGCATCGATAGCAGGATCATACGCACCGCACTCACGCATAAATCGCTCTGCAAAATCCCAAATATTGCCAATCTCCTTTGCCGTCACCTTTCGACGCTTTGACCAAAAATAGGCAACCTGTTTTGCTTCAGGATCTTATCCGGCTTGAAATCTGCATAACTACCCGAAATGGGATCTTATCCAGATCCAAATCTGCATAACTACCCGAATTAAGGATCTTATCCAGACTCAGATCTGCATAGTAAACCTCAGGAAGGAAATTAGGCGACCAGCTTCACAACGTTTTCATCAACGTGATGCTAAGGGCATGAAAGTCGGGTACGATGCTTTCTACGAGTTTGATTGAACCGTTACAAGGGCATCTTCAGCAGGTTAGGCAACTGCATCATCGGGATTTGAACTAGGAGTATGGCTCGGTGTATTTGCCCTTTGCGTTAAAGCATAAGTATCCTAATGTCGATCGCCAATGGATTCAGCAGTCTATGTTTTCTGCCGATCGCAGTGTCGTGTGGCGCGATCGCCTTCAGCTTGGAACGATTTAAATCAAGAAAATTCCTGTTTGCTTGCTGTTTTTATGCTTTCTATAAACAAATAGGCATTTGGCTAACTCATTTTGCCTATTGGCTAACTCATTTCCAGATTTTGAGTAAGTCAACAGGCGATCGGCTTTCTCATTTCAGTGTTTTCCGCAAGCAAACTGGCAATATGCTTTCTCAAACTGGAGTTTGCTTTCTCATTTCAGTATTTTCTGCAAGCAAACTGGCAATATGCTTTCTCAAACTGGAGTTTGCTTTCTCATTTCAGTGTTTTCCGCAAACAAACCGGGCATTGGCTGACTGATTTCAGTCAATTGTGAATACATCACGGCGATGGATCCGTTGAAGCGGCGATCGAGTACCCATGCTGAAGTCGGAGGATTTTGTCACAACTAGCTACAGTTTCAACCAGCAAGTCGGAATTAGAGCAAGTATCCTGGATAGAGTGCATTTTTTCCTAGTTCTTCGCTTTACTGGGTCAGCCTATGTCCTGCTTTCGCTCCAGAAACGTTCTGTCGGTATTCAAACAATGGGGACGCGCGATCGCGCTATCCCTCCTATTGACGGTGCTCGGTTGGCTGATGGTAACTGGGATGGTGTGGGCACAACCAGCAGCGCCACCAAAGACTGCCCAATCGATTCAGCCCTATCTCGATCGCGTGATTGATCAGGTGACGGAGTTCAAACTCGACAATGGCATGAAGTTCATTGTCTTGGAGCGGCATAAAGCCCCAACCGTATCGTTTCTGACCTATGCCGATGTGGGGGGAGCCGATGAACCAGATGGCAAAACGGGAGTAGCTCACTTTCTCGAACATTTGGCCTTTAAGGGCACCAGTCGGATTGGTACAACCGATTATCAGACCGAAAAACCGTTACTCGATCGACTGGATCAGTTAGCCTCACAAATCCAAACGGCGACCCAAAAAGGTCAAACGGCTGACGTGCAAACGCTAAAAGCAGAGTTTAGCAAAGTGGAAGCGGCAGCGGCCCAATTGGTGAAGCAGAATGAATTGGGGCGGATTGTCGAGCAGGAAGGAGGAGTGGGGTTGAATGCCAATACTTCCACAGATGCCACCCGCTATTTTTATAGTTTTCCGTCGAATAAATTAGAACTCTGGATGTCGCTAGAGTCGGAGCGCTTCTTGGATCCCGTGTTTCGGGAATTTTATAAAGAAAAAGAAGTCATTCTGGAAGAACGGCGGTTGCGGACGGATAACTCGCCGATCGGGCAGATGATCGAAGCCTTTGTGGGCACAGCGTTCAAAGTGCATCCCTATCATCGTCCGGTGATCGGCTATGACCAGGATATTCGGAATCTGACGCGGCAAGATGTGCAGCAGTTTTACGACACGCACTATGTCCCGAATAATCTGACGATCGCGATCGTGGGCGATGTAAATCCGGCAGAAGTTAAACGCTTAGCCAATAGTTACTTTGGTCGCTTTCCAGCTAAACCCGCCCCACCCGAAGTGATCGCGGTGGAACCACGACAAACAGAAACGCGCGAAGTCAGCTTACGCCTGAAATCACAACCCTGGTATTTGGAGGGCTATCACGCACCAGCCTTTAAGCACCCCGATCACATCATTTATGACATGATGGGTAACATTCTCAGCGATGGGCGCACCTCTCGACTGTATCAGTCATTAGTGGAACAGCAACAAGTGGCCTTAGCGGCGCAGGGATTCACGGGGTTCCCTGGAGATAAGTTTGATAGCTTAATGCTGTTTTATGCCCTAACGGCCCCTGGACATACGGTAGATGAAGTAGCAAAATCTCTCCGGACAGAAATCGATCGCTTGAAAACAGAACCTGTATCAGCCGCAGAACTCGATCGCGTCAAAACACAAGCCAAAGCGGGATTACTCCGATCGTTGTCCTCAAACAGTGGCATGGCGCAATTGTTACTGGAATATGAAGTAAAAACCGGGAACTGGCGGAATTTGTTTACAGAAATTCAGAAAATTGAAGCGATTACAGCGGCTGATATTCAACGAGTCGCCCAAACGGCATTCACGGCTGAGAATCGGACGATCGGACGAATTCTCCCGCAGGATAGCTAGGATGTGTTTTAAAGGTACCTAGGGTTGGATGCTAAGTGCTGAGAAAAGGCGAATCCTCAGTTCTCAGCACTCCACTCTCAGCGTTGCCCTAACCCAAGTTTGAGGGATTAAACCCAGACCTGAGGATTTTTCCTTGATCCCAATTCCACGACCCTCGCTAGAATAGTGTCCCAATGACCTATGGCAGGGAGTCCGTCAATGCTCAGTACCTCAGAGCGATTAAACCAGGCTTTGCAACACCACCAAGCAGGGCGGGTGACTGAGGCAGAACAGCTATATCGCCAAATTCTGGCGCAGCAAGCGGATGCGGTCGATGCTCTGAACTTTTTAGGGGCATTACTGTATCAGCAAGGTCGGTTTGAGGAGGCGTTGAGTTGCTTTGAGCAGGTACTGACCCAGCAACCCCAGACGCCGGATGCTCATAACAGTGTGGCGATCGCTCTGCGAGGTCAGGGCAGGTTAGCCGAGGCGATCGAGCACTATCGGCAAGCGTTGGCGCTCAAGCCAGATCATCCTGAGGTGTTGAACAATTTGGCGAATGCCCTGCGGGAGTCGGGGCAATTAGAGGAGGCGATCGACACCTACGAACGATCGTTAAACCTGAAACCCAATTATCCCGAAGCCCATAACAATCTGGGAGCCGCTTTAAAGGATCTGGGCAGATGGGAGGACGCCATTCCCCATTACCGGGAAGCCATGCTGCTGAAGCCGAACTACCCGGAAGCTCATCACAATTTAGGGGTAGCGTTGCAACGGCAGGGCCAGTTAGAAGAGGCGATCGAGTACTATCGACAAGCGATCGCCCTCAAGCCCAATTTCCCTGAGGTTTACAACAGTTGGGGCCATGCGTTACAGCAACAAGGGCAGTATGAAGAGGCGATTGTTCAGCATCAACGGGCGATCGACCTGAAACCCGATTTTGCCGAAGCCCATCATAGTTTGGCCAATGCACTGCAACTACAAAACAAGTTAGAAGCGGCGATCGTGGCCTATCAGCAAGCCTTAGCCATTCGTCCCAACTATCCAGAGGCGCTGAATAATCTCGGCAATGCCTATCAGGAATTTGGTCAGCCCGAGCAAGCGATCGCTCAATATCAAACGGCGTTAGAATTTCGCCCGAATTTTGCCGAAGCCTACAGTAATTTAGGAGCACTGTTAAAAGATCAACGCAAATTAGACGAGGCGATCGCTTATTTTCAGAAAGCCATTGAACTGCGTCCCGATTATGCTGAAGTGCACAATAACTTAGGCAATGCCTATCAAGAGCAGAATAAAATCGATGACGCGATCGCCTGTTATCGCCGTGCCTTAGAAATTAATCCTGAGTTGGCAGAAACCCATAGCAACTTGGGGAATATGCTGCAACAACAGGGTGAATTTGAGGCGGCATTTGAACATTTTCAACAAGCGTTACGCCTTCAACCTGACTTTGCTGGAGCCTACAATAATTTGGGGATTGCACTGCGGAACTGCAATCGAATTGAGGAAGCGTTTGACGCTTACGATCGGGCGATCGGCCTTAAACCTGAATTTGTCGAAGCCCACTGGAACAAAGCTCTAACGTCCTTGTTGTCGGGTGACTTAGAGCAAGGGTTTGCCGGGTATGAATGGCGCTTTCAGTGGAGCAAATTTCAGGAACAAAACCCACCTCGTCCCTTACCTGGTAATCGTTGGGATGGTTCACCCCTGAATGGTAAAACGATTTTTCTCCATACCGAACAGGGGATGGGGGATGCGATTCAGTTCATTCGCTATGTGCCGATTATTGTGCAACTGGGTGGACGTGTAGTGGTCGAATGCCATCCGCCGTTAGTCAATTTATTGCAGCGGATGCCCGGAATTGCTGAAATCATTCCCTATGGCAAACCCTTACCAGCATTCGATGTGCATGCTCCATTAATGAGTTTGCCATTTATTTTGGGGACAACGATGGCGACGATTCCAGCGGATGTGCCGTATTTGGCAGGTGAGGGAGATGGGGAAGGTAAGGAAGGTAAGGGAAGTGAGGGGGTAGTTGAGTCTAGGTTCAAGATTGGATTGGTGTGGAATGGGAATCCACAAAATCCGTATAACCGCAGTCGGGCTGTACCGTTGACAAAACTGCTGTCATTAACTGAGCTACCACAAGTGCAATTGTATAGTTTGCAGAAAGAGATCCAGTCCACCGATTTAGAATTACTGCAAGTTCATCCCGAAATTCGGGATTTACGGGAACAACTGGTGGATTTTGTCGATACTGCCGCCTGGATTCAGCAATTGGATTTAGTGATTAGTGTGGATACCGCCGTCACACACTTAGCCGGAGCCTTAGGCAAACCTGTTTGGGTGCTATTACCCTTTGCCCCCGATTGGCGTTGGCTCCTCGATCGCAAGGATACCCCCTGGTATCCCACGATGCGATTGTTTCGGCAACCAAGTTACGGTGATTGGGATAGCGCGATCGACCAGCTCAGGAGGGCGTTGTT
>DATNPU010000329.1:0-8323 GCA_036703105.1 Microcoleaceae cyanobacterium | reverse complement strand
TTCAAAATACTTTCTTAGGATTTCTGCGAGGACAATTATTATTAATAATATTTCTTTCGATTGCTAGTTGTATCGTTTTTACACTGCTTGGGGTGAGATATGCCCTATTTCTGGCTTTAGTAGTAGGGGTATTAGATGCCATTCCGGGGATTGGGGCCACATTAGGGGTGTTGATTGTCACCACACTGGTATTTGCCTCACAGGGCTGGGAAGTAGCGTTACAAGTAGTGATTGGCAGCATTATTTTGCAACAAATTCAAGATAATTTTATCCAGCCTAAGGTAATGGGAAATACGCTGGAAATTAGTCCAGTTTTACTATTTCTGGCCCTGTTTATTGGGGAACGGGTAGCAGGATTGTTAGGCATATTTTTATCAATTCCGATCGCGGGGATGATTGCAGCCTGGTTAAGAACTGAAGACGTAGAGCCTCCGATCGCAGCATTGCCCCCCGATCCAACTTTAACGCCTCCAATCACTCAGCCTCAGGATATCGATCGTTCAAATAATGCGAATTAGTTCCCATCTAAAACTATATCTAGCAACTTGTTAGCACCACTATTGGTTGCAATCAGATATTTAACGAGCCATCAGAACTGAGTAATGACTGCCGCCATGTCTGTTGATGTTTAATCAGGAATACATCTTCTATGACACCTACCGCTCTTGACCGCTTCTGGGAAATCCTAGGTTATGTCTTCGCACTGAATGAGGCTGCCTTTCGCGTCATTATTCGGGAACCGAGTGGTTTAACCCTAGCGATCATCGTTGTTCTGTTGGCAGGGCTATCCCAAGCGATCGCGCAGAGCATTATTCTGTTTGTTAATCGCGTTAAACCTGCGCGGTTTGTTCTGAGTGTACTGCTCAATGCACTGCTATTTGCAGCGGGCTTCTTTTTCCTTGTCTTTAGCACTTGGCTAGTCATCCTGCTATCCAGAACCACTGCCCCAGTAGAAATCAGCAGGCTATTCATTATTCTGGGCATCAGCTATGCACCTTTAATTTTCAGTTTCTTTGGGGCAATTCCGCACTTAGGTAATCCAATTCTCACGGTCTTATCGATCTGGAATTTTTTGGCAATGGTCGTTGGTTTGGCCACAATTACAACAACTGGGCTGAACCGAGCCTTTACCTATGTGATTCTTGGCTGGATTGTCCTCCAGATGTTGCAACGCACGATCGGGCGGCCACTAACAAAATTGGGGCGGTGGTTACTGAATCAAGTGGCTGGAGTTGATCTCGCTACCAATCACCAAGATTTAACCGATGTCTACCGGCAGCATGTACACAGCACTTCAGCCGCTTGGCAAGAAGATCTGCGAGAGCGCATTGTTGATACGCGGCAGGCGGAGTTGGCTAGGACGGGGGAAGGGGCGGGCGGTCAGCAAGTTGGAACAGGCGTGGTATCTTCGCCATCCTCTCTGGCTGCTGCATCTACATCAGTGATTGAACCCAGGAATCACGGCATTAGCAAAGCCGTCAAAACGATCGCGGGCCTAATCGGTATCGCCCTTCTTACCTATGTGGTGATTGTGTTTTTCCGACCTCTGCGGGACTGGTGGTTTGGTTGGTACACCAATCTGTCAGGCTTCATTCGCTTCGTCTTCGATCTCCTGTGGATTGGCGTAATTGCGATCGTCGTAGCTGGACTCCTGGCTCCCTTAGAAACCTTGGGGTGGTGGGCTGGCTGGTATGAGGATGAAGTTGATACAACCGTGAATTTGGGTGAACTGCAAACGCCGATCGCGAATTCACAATTGGTTTCTCGGTATCTGGTGTATCTCGATGGCATTTGTCAATCTGACTTTAAGTATTTACCGGATGTTGAAGAGTTTTTGGATACGCTAGGGCCAGCTCTGCCAACCGATGTAGCGTTGGTGCGCGGACTAATGGTGTATTCGGTGATGAATAAACCATTGAATGAAGATCGCCCGCTGGCGTTTTTATGGAAACTTGCCGATCGTAATCGTTACACCAACCCGGCGGCGCTGTTAGGGTATTTGGTTAATCTCCGTAATGTAATCATGGTGGGAGTCTCGGCGGATAAGCGCTACGGCCCACTGTATAACCAGGGCATCGCGCAAGTGGTTTATAACGGTTTAATTAAGCATGGCTATCAACCCGCTAGTGGCGTACCTGTCACCCTAATTGGTTATAGCGGCGGGGGGCAAATGTCCTGTGCGAGCGCGCCTTATCTCAAACAAGCGCTGAGTGCTCCTGTGGATGTGATTTCCTTGGGTGGTGTGATTAGTGGAAATAACAACATTCTGCAACTGGAACACCTTTACCATTTAGTCGGACAAAAGGACACGGTAGAACAGGCTGGGCCAATGATGTTTCCTGGTCGTTGGCCAATTTTTTTCCTGTCCTACTGGAACCGTGCTAAACGCCGAGGCAAAATTTCGTTGATTGATATGGGGCCAGTCGGACATCAGGTTCCGGGCGGAATTCTTGACCCTAAGTTGATGCTGTCGGATGGTCGCAGTTCACTCCAACAGACGATCGATACCATCAACGCCATTCTGCAAGGCGAACTCCTACCGGCTGAAGACTTAACAGCTGTGAAACCCAGTAATTACAGTCTGTATATGCAGGCTGACTTCAATCGCCCCACATTCTACCCAATCCAACAATCCCTACCCGCTGCCCTATATCACCCGATCGCCCCCTGGATGGGACGGTTAATCTTGCCTAAACTGGCCGATCGTGCTCAAGTGAAGGGCGCTTTGTTTGAGGTTTACCACGCCGATGCAGCTCATCAACACTTAGTCGGCAAAATTGTGAATTTACGCTGGAGTCGAGATCCAAGAATTCAAAAGTTAGTAGCTGCGGTTAAACAAGATATTCATTTCAGTGCTGAAGCCTCCTATACCAGTAAATATGGTGGTTTAATTCACCCCGATCGCTTAAACCACTGGCTCCAAGTCGACCCCCTGGAATCCCTGGCAGGTGCGCATCCTGAAGATGACATTGTGGTGATGTTGCATGAGCCGGTAGAGGTGGATGAGGGAGATAAGGGAGATGAGGTAGGTAGGGGAGATGGGGGAGGCAGGGGAGATAAGGGAGATAAGATTTTATCCTCCTCATCTTCCCCACCCTCCATTTCTCTCTACATCACCAGCCAACCTGTCCAAATCACCGGACGCTTCTATGCGCTCGTTCGCTTCATTCAACCGATCGCTGGAGGAATTAATGAGTTTCGTGCCAGGCACTTTAATCCAGCCTCTCGGCAGTTCGATGGCGCAGAAGCGATCGTGCGGTTGCCCCAAGTGGTTTTGGGGGAATCCTATGGTAGTTACCCCTCGACCACCCGTGATTTAGAGAAGTCGCCACTGAATGAAATGGGTTGGTACATTTATGGGGCTGAGGATGCTCAGGGGCGGTTTGTGGTGCAGTCCCTCGCGCCTCGATCGCTGTTCCGCCTGCAACCTGATGAAGTGATTTTTGGCAAACGGGCCGCGTATAGCTACATTCGTAAACGGGCTTGGGCTAATGCGATCGCGCAGAAAGGCAGAATTTCCTCAGTTTTATGTACTTGTCGATCGAATGGGACTTCCTCAGCGATTCAAGCCGCGATCGATGAATGGCAGGAAGGCGATCGGGCCTTATTGATCCATGTTTATGGTGGGATTGGTGGTAACAAGAAAGAACCTGCCGCTGCCACTCCGATCTTCTTTGGTCACTTTGCCTTTGGCTTGGCCACTGTGATTCGGGAACCGTTAAGTGATGAATTACGCTTCGATATTCGCTACCACCAGGTTTATACTCACAACACGGATGGTTTAATTGCTGGAACCCTGCACTGGTCACGGTATTTAGGCGATCGTCAGTTTGGTTGGGTTGGTAATCGGCCTGTTTGCGACATGATCATCAAACATCCTGCCTTTACTGGCTGCTATGAAGCGAACGGAGTGCGACAGAGTCCCCTCGAATTTATGCTGCTACAACTTCAGGTGATGACTAGCCGCTATCGCACCGGGGATGGCACAGGGGGTACTTATGTTGGTCCAGCCAATAACTGTGCTCAAGACTCAAATCAGGCCTTGTTTGCCAGTTTGCAACAAATAGAGCATAGTATTCGGATGAATCGTGAAGGCTTACAACGATGGATTGAACGTTATCCTGAGCAAGCCCAACGCTTTCAACAGTTGCTGGAACTAGGTGAGGATCTAAAACGAGAACTCCAACCATTTGGCAACTCACGGTCTGACTGGCAGCGCAACGAATTCAACCTGGGCAGCACGTTAGAAGATCAGCCATTTCATAACTTGATGATGGGATTGGGCAGTTGGCGTACTATGTTGCCACGGTTTGCCAGTGATACGGTGGTCAAAATTTTCCTCAAACATGGGGCCACGGTTTGGGTCCTACGCACGAATCAGCTTGGTGGATATGACCCGGAGATTGAACCGGTCGTGCCTATGACCCTTTAAACCAACTTTTGCATTCACAATGTTCCGGGTTTCAACAATTTGAGCCGCTATAGGTGGCATGGAGAGGGAGAAAGCACAATGCAGCACTGGATCTTAAATTGGCGATCGCAATACCGATTCTGGTTAGCTCTGATCGTAGGTGCGATCGCAACTCTATTGATAGTTGTGAATCACCTACCGGCGGCTGAACTCACATTACCCAGTTCTCAGTATGCCAGCACGATTCAAGCCGCCTTCAACCAACCCAATGACTACCCTGCTGTACAAACGCCACCTTCAGCGGCCTACCGTTCTGTCGGAAATTGGGTGGGCCGACTGATTCTGCCGCCAGCCGAGCAATACCAGCAGGTTACCAAACGCACTCAGGAAACCGATTGGGCCTGGCTAGAAGTTTATACTGCCCCACCTAACGCGAAACAATTGATTGGTCAAACTGTGCGACTAGCCTGGGTCAAAACCCCTAATGCTCAGACCTACGTTAAAACCGCCTCCCGTGATGTCAAGTTTACTCCAGCCGCAGAACAGGCATGGCAACACGGCACACTTCTGCCCATTCGGTTAAACAACCGGAGCCAAGTCGGCCCGCTCCAATCCCTCGCCGGTGGCCATCCTTACGATGATGTGATTGTCACCCTCAAAGGTGATGTCACCCTAGAACCAACTCCTTCTCTCCCATCCCCTTCTACCTCTCCCTCATCCTCTTCTACACCCCCATCCTCCCCACCTCCTCTATCTCCCCCACCGCCTGCCAATCCTCCCTCTTCCCTACCTCCCCTATCTCCCCCAACGGCCCCATCCTCCCCGCTTCCCATCCTCCGCATTAATCGCGAACCCTTCCAAGCCACCGGGCGGTTTCAGGCACTAGTCAAATTTCTAGAACCCGTCACTCCAAAAAATCTCCAAAAGCTACCGTCACAGTGTCCGGGGAATCCGCCCTGTACCAGTGATTTAATGCGAGTTCAGCATTACAATCCCGTGTCCCAACAGTTTGATGGCGCCCAGGAGGTTATCCGCATTCCGCAGCAACCTCCTGATCAAACTGGGGTCTACAACATGACCACGCGAGAACTCGCCACCTCCCCTGCCGGACAAGCCGGTTGGTACATTTATGGGGCGAAAGACCGCTCAGGTCAATTTACTGTTGAGGGTATGCAGCCTCGATCGCTGCTGCAAATTCAACCCCAACAGACTATTTTGGGCCTGACTCCAGGGCTAAAGTATATTGACTTTGAGAACTGGAAGAACGAAAGCGATCGTAAGGGCAAAATTCAAACAGTTCTATTAGATGCCGCCGCTACTGATCCGCAGGCTTCAATCGCAGCGTGGCGAGTGGGCGATCGCTTCCTAGTAGTGCATCTTTATGGGGGGCGGGGTGGGAGTCAGAAAAGCGCAGAGAAGTTTGTGTTCGGGACTTATGCCGGACACTTCTCGTTTGGTGTAGGCGAAGTGATTCAGGATCCCTTTACCAAGGAACCGATCTTTGATTACAGCTATCTTCAGGTCTACGGTAACAACGGGGATGGCACGATGTCGGGTGGGAACACCTGGGCCAATTACATGGGAAATCTGCGGCGAGGCATTGTTGGGACTCGTCCCGTGTCGGATGTGTTAATTAAATTAGACGTGTTAACGGAAGACTACAACTTCGGTGGCACTAAGCTGTCATTCTTTAATGAGTTGCTAGCGGAGTTAAGTTTGATTGGCGCTCGCTATCGCATTGGTGATGGTACAGGAGATTCCACAATCACTTCTGCTACCTCCTGTGTGCAAGATTCCAGTCAGGCTGTATTTCTAACATTGCAACGATTTCGGAAAAAGATCGAAACGAATCCTCAAATTGTCCAGTGGATGAAAGACCATCCGACGGCTCCCGATACGCAACGCTTTCGGCGGTTGGTGGGCGTAGCGAAAGACCTGGCCGCAGAATTGACGCCAATGGGAGTTGTCCGGTGGGATTGGGAAGATAATGCAGAAGTATTAACTGGAGTTCGACCAAAGCAGTCATTCATTAGCATTGATAATTTCCAGTTGAAAAACCTGGTCACTGGATTAATTAGCTGGCGTACCGCGATGCCTCGACAGGCGCATGATGAATACGCCATGTTATTTCTCAACCACAATGCCAAGTTATGGTTCTTACGGCCTAATATCATTGGTGGCAATGATCCACTCCTGTCACCCTTAGAGCCAACCCTATTATTCGGAGCCTGGAAAGTCCCCTTCACTAATTTTCCGTTGCTCTCTTATTTAGTCATTCGAACGTTTGGAGGGGTAACTATTCCCGATGGGTGGGATTGGTTACTAACCGGCGCCATTCTTCTTAGTTTTGGAGCCGTCATGTTTGCGATCGGCGTCTCTCAAGGATTCCTGTATTGGCATCCCTGGCAAGCTCCCTGGTATCGTCAGTTAGGGTCATGGTTGAAGCTTTTGTTTCTCCCTGCCTTATGGCAAGAATATGTGTTTCGAGTCTTGCTGATTCCCTATCCCAAAGATTGGATTCCTGAGCCAATCTGGTGGGCCTGGGCCTTTTTGGCGTTGGGAATATTTGTCGGCGGTCACTGGCTCTATGCGCGATCGAGCCGCAAAACTGGGTATGCCACGATCGCCAATCCCGCAGCGTGGATCTTACTGACCTTATTAGGGTTAGCCTGTACGGTCACGTATCGCTTCACAGGTTCGCTCTGGACAATTACCGTTTTGCATTGGCTTGTCGTTTCCATTTGGTGGCTACTGCTAGGTGGAAAACAGCGGTTTACGGATAAGCGCGATCGTTGGCGAGTGAGTCGCTGACGGTAATAGCGGCCATTTAACCAAATCGTTAACGAATCGATCGTTGATTGCGTATCTAATTACCACATGTTGTTATGATCCATCGTTTACATCATCTATTGATCCGAGGATTAGTGATTATTTGTATGCTGCTGCTAGTGGTGAATCTAGCTACAGATGTCGTTGCTCGGGAGCCATCTTCTGAGGTCGCCAAACTTGAAGTTGCAGGAGAAGAGATTGTTGAAGTTGAACCTAATATGGTAGTTTTGGCAGACAAACCATTGTTTGCCATAGACTCCAATCTTGGGGGCTTTTCGCCAACTGAACGAGCCGAAATTGCTAGTAATAAATTGGCGAAAATTGCTAATAACTTTAGTATTCCAGTGACATCAATTCGAGTTGAAACTAGCCATGATGATACAGTGATTGTTGCTGGCTTAGTAAAAACGATTCCGATCGTCACTATTACTAAAAGAGATGCCCAAGTTACCAAAACAACTCCAGCAAAACTCGCTGATTCGCATGCGAAAACAATCCAGCAAGCCATAACCACCTATCGTGAGGAGCGTAGTGTTCAGAGTATCTTGCGCGGAATTGGTTATACCATTGTTGTGACCTTAGGATTAATCGTTGTGATTAATCTGATGAATAAACTATTTACATTTACTCTCGATCGCATCAAAACTTGGCTCGATCAATACAACAACACGTTGAGAGCCTCAGGGAATCGTTTCATTAGCCTAACCCCATTCGTCGCCTTATTTCTGCGGTTCGCAGAATTGACCCGTAACTTTCTATTTCTCCTCCTGATCTGTTTCTATATCTTTCTAATTCTCAGCTTTTTTCCCTGGACTCAAGAGTTTAGCAATAATTTTTGGGCTGTAATTGCGGCGACATTAAGAGGCATTGAACGCGCGATCGTCGGTTATATCCCCAACTTGCTCACCTTAATCTTAATTGTATTTATTACCCGAGAAATTCTGGCATTTACGCAGCTATTTTTTCAGGAGATTAAGCAAGGCAATATTACCATCTCCTGGTTTTATACAGACTGGGTTGAGCCGACTTTTCAACTCGTACGCTTCTTTCTTCTAGCGCTGGCGATCGCGATCGGATTACCAT
>DATNPU010000322.1:0-3724 GCA_036703105.1 Microcoleaceae cyanobacterium | reverse complement strand
ATGGTACTTGGGGCTTGACTGAATCTCTCGGTAGCCGTCTACTCTTGCCTTATCGTTCACGACAGATATATCCGTATTCGCCGATATCAGGTTCTCATAGCTCACATGACGGATTTCCGAATCAAATATGCAGGAGTATTAAGGAACAGCCGCCGAGTCGTGGGATCACTCCTGACGCATCCCATTCTTGTGACCAGCATATTGGTAGCAGGCTCAGTGTTGGGAGTGCGCAGCTTAGGAGGCTTACAACCTCTAGAATTGCTGGCATTTGACCAAATGGTGCGGTTGCGACCAGCAGCAGCGGCAGATCCACGCTTACTGGTGGTTGCGATTACAGAGGAAGACATTCGGGCGCAGAATCAGTGGCCAATGTCTGATGTTGTTTTTGCGCGGTTACTCGCTAACTTACAACGTCATCACCCGCGCGCGATCGGGTTAGACATTTATCGTGATGTCCCTACTCCACCGGGTCGTAGTGACTTGTTGAAGCAACTGCGAGCGGATAATGTAATTACAATCAAAAGCTTGGGGGATGCAGACGATAGCAAGGTTCCACCCCCTCCCGGGATTCCATTATCCCAGGTGGGCTTCAGCGATATTGTGCTTGATCCGGATACCGTAGTCCGGCGGAATCTGCTGTATGCCTCTAGGGGGCAAGAAAAACTGTATTCGTTTTCTCTCCGCTTAAGTTTGCGCTACTTAAGTCAGGAAAAGGTGGGATTTGAGGCCACCCCTGATTACTTAAAGATTGGTGAGACGGTCTTTCCACCTGTGGATCAAGATTCTGGTGGCTATCAGTCGGTTGATGCTACTGGCTACCAGGTGATGTTGAACTATCGATCGGCGAATAATGTGGCCCGACAAGTCACGTTAACTCAGGTCTTAACCGATCGGGTTGACCCTAGCTGGATTAAAGATAAAGTCATCATTGTTGGCACCACGGCTCCCAGCGTTAAGGATCTATTTCTAACGCCTTATAATCTCTCGGCAGACCAAAGTCCGAAGATGCCGGGAGTCATTGTGCACACCCAAATGGTCAGCCAGATTCTCAGTACCGTTCTGGATGGCAGACCATTGTTGTGGTTTTGGTCACAAACTGGCGAAATTTTGTGGATTGTAGCCTGGTCGGTTGTTGGAGGCGCGCTAGCCTGGTGGTTCCGGCATCCCTTGGCATTGGGAGTAGCAACGATCGCCACGGTAGGAGGACTATTCGGTATTTGCTTAGGGATGTCCCTATCCGCTGGATGGATTCCCTTTGTGCCAGCGGCGATCGCATTAGTAGGTTCTAGTATTGGCGTCATTGTCTGGAAGTTGTTACATGATGCCCTGCATGACAGCCTAACTGGATTACCCAATCGCGCGTTGTTTATGCAACAGTTGCAATGGGCGATCGCGAGCGATCGGCATCTCCTGAGCTGGTTCAAGTCGCAGGAACATCCTTCCACCGCCGTCTTATTGTTAGGGCTAGACAGCTTTAAGACGATTAATGATAGCTTTGGGCATCGGTTAGGTGATCAACTGATTGCCACCTTTGCTCAGCGGTTACGTCATTGCTTACGTCCACAAAACCAACTTGCTCGGGTCGGTGGGGATGAGTTTGCGATTCTGCTGCGAGATATTCGGGATGCCGAAGAAGTGACCCACTTAGCAGATCAGATTCAGCGGCAAGTGACTAAGCCCTTTGCTTTAAATGGGCAGGAAGTGTTTACCACAGCGAGTATCGGCATGGTGTTAGACTGTGCCGACACCCAGACCCAGCCAGAAGATATTCTGCGGGATGCCCATACCGCGATGCAGCAAGCCAAGGCATCTGGTAAAGCGCGTTATCAGTTATTTGTCGCTGGAATGCGGGATCAGGTAATGACCCGGTTGCAACTGGAAACTGATTTGCGACGGGCGATCGAACGGCAAGAATTCCGGCTGCACTACCAACCCTTTATTTCCTTAGAAACCGGAAAAATTGCGGGTTTCGAAGCACTGGCCCGGTGGCAACATCCGCAGCGGGGATTTGTACATCCGGCCGAGTTCATTCCGGTGGCCGAAGAAACTGATTTGATTATTCCGATGGGGCGCTGGATTATTCAAGAAGCCTGTCAGCAGTTAAAAGCCTGGCAGCAACAGTTTCCGATCGAGCCGCCCTTGGTCGTCAGTGTGAACTTATCCGGCAAACAGTTTCCTCAGTCAGACTTAGTCGAGCAAATTGAGCAAACACTCGTAAATACTGGCTTGGATGGTCGTTGTCTGAAGTTGGAAATTACTGAAAGCATTGCTATGACCGACGTGGAGGCGACGATCGCCCTATTGTTGCGATTGAAGGCATTAAATCTGCAATTAAGTATTGATGATTTTGGTACTGGCTACTCATCCCTGAGTTATCTGCATCGATTTCCTACCGATACCATTAAAGTTGATCGCTCGTTTGTTAGCCGTATGGGCGATGAGAGTGAAGATGCCCATATTGTGCAAACGATCGTCATGCTCGGACATAACCTGGGTATGGATATTGTGGCAGAAGGGGTAGAAACAGCCGAACAGCTGGCCCGCCTCCGCGCCCTCAAGTGTGAATATGCTCAGGGATACTTTTTCGCCAAACCCTTATCCTGCGATGCGATCGAAACTCTGCTGAAATCCGATCCACGTTGGTAAAGCACCAGTATTCAGCCTTGCTCCCCGCTGCCTCATCCCCTCATCTTCCTGACCCTCTCCCACCCTTACCCCGTTCCCTTGTATTCTGGAGGGAAGAACCTGAGGTTGGTATGTGGATCGGACGGGTTATTTGGGCGATCGTACTCGCAGTATTTCTCACAGCCTGTAATAGCGCAACAGCCACGGAACCGGGAGTAGTTCCAATTCCGACTCGGCAATTAATTGGTAAGGCGATCGAAGTGGAATTGAGCCGGACTCAGCAGGAGTTGAGTCGGCAATTAAAGTTAGGTGAAACTCCGGCAGAAATTATGATTCGGCGGGTGACGATCGCTGAGCAAAAGCCAATGACAATAGAAGATTTGGAAGCCTACCACGTTAAAGGGACTTACGACTACCGCATGGTGTTTTCCGGCGATCGTCAAGTCACGCAACAACGGAATCCCTATGACCTGTATTTACAAAAACAGGCCGAAGGTAAGACATGGCGGTTAGCCCATTTGCAAATTGACGAAGATGGCGAACCTATTTGGGTGACAGAACGGATTACGTTTTAATCAGGATAAAAAAAGACGCACAATTGCTGTGCGCCTAACCAAGTTCCATTGATGGATTTAGAGGAGAGTGCTGTTCCCCACGATCGCGTTACCGGGTGCCAACTTTGCGAGCCATGTCCATGTAAGTAGACATGTTGGCTCCAGGACGGCGACGGGTACCATTGTTGGTTGGGACAAGGTATTGAGGCGCAAAGGTACCATTGGATTGAGACTTGCTGCTAGATGAAGAGACGGCAGCTGCAATTAAAGCAGCGGGATCGGGAGCTTTTGCGGGTTCAGCAGGCTTGGTTGCAGCGGCTTTCGCGGCTTCGAGCTGGGCGGCTCTTGCAGACGGCTTGCCATTGCTAGCTGCTTTCACTTCAGTCTTCGGCTCTGCTTTCGTTTCAGTTTTTTCAGCTACAGCGGTTGCGGCAGCGGGAGCCGATGCTTTTGCGGCTGGTGCAGCTCCTTTAGCATCGTTCAACTCTAAATAGAATCCATTCTTCTTAGCTGGCTTTGTAGCCGCCACTTCTGCCTGAGCTTTT
>DATNPU010000314.1:0-8151 GCA_036703105.1 Microcoleaceae cyanobacterium | reverse complement strand
CAATGCCTTCAAGTTCACTGAACAAGGTCAGGTCAGTTTGAATGTCAGTGTGGCGACGGAAGGCTGGAGTCCGAACCATGAGATCCTGAACCGGGCGGATACGGTAATTGCCTTTGCCGTAAATGATACCGGGATTGGCATTGCCCCAGATAAACAGCAGGTGATCTTTGAAGCCTTCCAGCAGGCCGACGGGACAACATCTCGTAAGTATGGTGGGACGGGGTTAGGATTATCGATTAGCCGCGAAATTGCCCAACTGCTAGGGGGAGAAATTCAACTGAATAGTGAACTCAATCAGGGCAGTACGTTTACCCTCTACTTACCCCAAGCTTACGTCTCCTTCGAGAGTGCTAGAGTGCGGGACAATATGTTGTTTCGGCAAGCCATAGAGCCAACTTCACTGCATCAAGCTCAGATTGTCTACTCGCCGCAATCCCACACAGCGGCCCTGATGGAGAATGAGCTAGAGGACGATCGCGATGCGATTCAGATCGACGATCGCACCTTGTTGATCATTGAGGATGATGTTAACTTTGCCCGCATTTTACTAGAACTGATCCGGCAACAAGGGTTCAAAGGACTAATTGCCACTCGCGGTGATGTCGGATTAGCAATGGCCCGGGAATTCAATCCCAGTGCGATCGTCCTCGATATTCGCTTACCGATTCTTGATGGCTGGATGGTATTGGATCGGCTGAAGCATGATCCGAGTACCCGTCATATCCCGGTTCATATTATGTCGGTAGAAGACGGATTACACCGGAGTTTGCAACAGGGCGCGATCGCCTATCAGCAAAAACCGATTAGCAAAGAGGTGTTGTCGGATGCCCTAACGACGATTCAGCAATTCGTCGAGCGATCGGTGAAAAACTTACTGGTGGTAGAGGATGATGCCACTCAACGGCAACAGATTCTCGATCTGGTGAACAATAGTGATATTGTCAGCACGGCAGTTGGAACAGGGGCAGAAGCCTTAGAAGCACTGCAATCTGGGCAATTTGACTGTGTTGTCCTGGATCTCGGCTTACCTGACATGAGCGGGTTTGAACTGATCGAGCAGATTCGGGCGCAGGGGGGAAGTCCGGGGCAATCGTCTCTCATACCACCGCCGATCGTCGTGTATGTGCAGGATGAGTTAACCCGTCAACAGGAAACGGATCTCCAGCGCATAGCCGATACATTGACGATCAAAGATGTGCGATCGCCAGAAAGCCTGTTGGATGCTACAACGCTGTTCTTACATCGAGTCCAGGCCAACTTACCTGAATCTCAACGTCGGATGCTAGAGCAACTCCAACAACATGATCCAGTATTGGCAGGAAAGAAAGTCCTGATTGTGGACGATGATGTGCGTAACATCTTCGCCCTCACCAGCATGTTGGAACGCTATCAAATGCAAGTGCTTTATGCTGAGAATGGTCAGGATGGCATCAATACACTACAAAACAACTCAGACATTGACCTGGTGTTGATGGATGTGATGATGCCAGAAATGGATGGTTACGAAACCATGCGGGCAATTCGGCAAATTCCTCAGTTTGCTACGCTACCGATGATTGCGCTAACGGCGAAAGCCATGAAGGGCGATCGTGAAAAATGCTTGGAGGCCGGAGCATCCAGTTACATCACCAAGCCGGTCGATGTGGAGCAACTGCTCTCGCTACTGCGAGTCTGGCTGTACAAGTAGGGACTTGGATCATCGGGGCTAGGGATACCTAAGTCCCTAGCCCACTGCTAACTTCCTCCTTTTCCGCTCTTTCGCTTAGTACATATATGGAATCTGACTCGAAAGCCAACATTCTCTTAGTAGATGACCATCCAGAAAATTTATTGGTTCTGGAGGCACTTTTGGAAAAGCTGGGTCAAAATCTGGTCAAAGCGAATTCCGGAGAGGAAGCCTTACGTTGCTTACTAAATCAAGACTTTGCCGTCATCTTGTTAGATGTCCAAATGCCGGAAATGGACGGGTTTGAAACGGCAACCCTGATTCGGCAACGGGAGCGATCGCGCAATACTCCGATCATTTTTCTCACCGCCTTCAGTACCAATGATGCCTTTGTGTTCAAAGGCTATGGTGTGGGAGCGGTAGACTACCTCCTGAAACCGATCGATCCAGTCATCCTGGCCTCTAAAGTTTCCGTATTTGTTGATCTGTATCAACGGACGGCAGAAGTAAAACGGCAGGCAGCCCAACTAGCTGCAATCAATGCCGAGTTGCGTGAAAGTGAAGAACGGTTTCGATCGCTGGGGGCCTGCTCTCCGGTTGGCATTTTTCTGCTCGATATCAATGGGCAATGTACCTATACCAATCCCCGCTGTCAGGCGATTTGTGGCTTTACCTCAGCCGAAAGTTTAGGGGAAGGCTGGATTCGCTTTCTACATCCCGACGATCAAGATCGCGCTGTGGCTGACTGGAAAGGCGTGATTTATGACCAACAGGAATTTTCTACAGAGTATCGGTTCCAGGATTCTACCGGAGAGGTGCGATGGACCTATGTTCGTTCATCCCCAATGTTTTCAAATGCGAATGAGTTGATTGGCCATGTGGGCACGATCGAGGATATTACGGCCCGCAAGGAAGCCGAAGCCATGCGAGAACGGTTAATTCGGGAGCAAGCTGCCCGGCAACAGGCAGAAACGATTAATCAGATGAAAGATGAGTTTCTGGCGATCGTGTCTCACGAGCTACGCACTCCGCTGAATGCAATTCTGGGCTGGTCAAAAGTGTTGCTGACCAATCGCATTGATGACGCGACCAAATCCCGAGCGTTGGAGACGATCGAGCGCAATGCCCGATCGCAGGCCAAACTAATCGAAGACATCCTGGATGTATCGCGAATTATTCGAGGCAAACTCCGGCTCAGCCTGCAAGCGATCGATCTGACCGAGCTAATCGAGGGTGTCCTGGAAACAACCCGTCCTTTAGCCAGCTCTAAAGAGGTTCACCTTCAGGTTGACCTATCTCCCAACGTTCCCACAATCTGCGGTGATCCAGAGCGGCTTCAGCAAGTTGTCTGGAATTTGCTCTCCAACGCAATTAAATTCACTCCAGCCGGCGGCAAAGTGGAGATCTGCTTACGCCAAGTGACAGCCGGTTCAGACACGCCCCGAGGTACGGATGAACATACCCGAGAGGGCATGATTGAGCGGGATACTAGTCATAGTGCGGCACCGATGCTGATGCTGCAATCCCCTCCAACTGACAAACTCCCGATCGCGGTCATGGCCCATCCCTCAGACTATGCCCAGATTCAGGTAATCGATACAGGGGTTGGCATTCCAGCCGATTTCCTCCCCCATGTGTTTGAGCATTTTCGGCAAGCCGATAGCACAACTACCCGCTCCTTTGGTGGGTTGGGATTGGGATTAGCGATCGTGCGGCATTTAGTCGAACTCCACCACGGCATGATCGTGGCGGAGAGCGAAGGAGAAGGTAAAGGAGCGACGTTTACTGTTAATTTACCGTTGACCAAATCGGCGATCGAGGCAAACGTGCCATCACGGTTTTAAGCAGGTAGGGGATGGGGTCGCTCAGCAAGAATTTCAGGCTAGAATGCTGAATCGCTGGAAAATCAAACCGGCCTGTTTTCAGTTCTAGCCAAAAGCGCCGAACGGTTTCTGTACCTCCCATAAACGCCGTATCGGCGTAAGTAGGAATCGGGAAATCTTGCCCCAATGCCGACAGATAGGCTAAGTAAGGAAAATTCACTCCAGCAACTAACGACCCTAGCAAGCTACCCCAATAGCGAGGATTGATTTCAATTACTTCTAGTTCTTGCGTTAGTTCGTTGTACCGCAAATCAATATGTGCCACTCCGCTCCATTCCAACGCTGCAATTAAGCGAGTGGTTAGTGCCAAAATAGCTGGATCATGGATAATGTCCAATTCTGGTAATGGCGTGAATCCAGTTCTGCTACAAGCACAAGCCTGCATTGTATAGGCCAAAATCTTACCGCGATCGCTCAAAACGCTACAGCCAAAATCTCGTCCAGGGATGAACCGTTGCAAAATGTAAGTTCCATTCACTTCTGGATGGGTTGTGATGAAGTCGAGTAATGAGGCTTGATCCTCAAACTTATGAATACCAGCTCCACCTCCACCAAATTTAGGCTTGATTAAGACCGGAAATGTGAAGCGGGCAAGCTGTTCTAAGAATAAGGGGTCACTAGTAACGGATAGAGTTTCAGGATGAGGAATTTGATGCTGAACTAAAGTTTGAGCAAATAGTTCCTTATTCAGAGTCACTTCAAAAACATCGCGTTGCGGCACAAAAGCAACAGCGGCAAATTGCCGTAAATCAGCTTGCCGTCTAGAAACAAATTCAATTCCTTCTAGAGAGGCAGGTAGGATAATTTGGGCTCCTGTTTGGCTGACAGCCGCCGCAATTTGCTCCAACCTCAGTTCTTCGTTATTACCGTATTGGCAATGTTGAAAGGACGCACAAAAGCGAGAGAAGCGGATAGAATTGTGCTGTTCTTCACTCAGAACATGTACAGAACTTCCAGGAATTTGAGCAAGACACGTAGCAACTCGTAACGAGAATCTTTGTTCCCCGTCAGGAATTAAAACTGATATTGAGTTCATGACAAAACGTTAGTCTCTGAAGTGGAGAGTGAGGCAGTAGATAACCGTTGTGGAGCGTGTACTTGCAACCAATGACATTGGCTAAACAGCTGCTTAAAGCTACCCAAGATTAAGGAGCTGCCCAGAATTGGGAACTGATGGGCGGAATTCTGGAATGCAAGACAAGACCACAAAAACTTTTACCTAATCAATCAGGTCACACGGACTTGAAAGGACTGAGGCAATCAGGCTGTCTTTTAGCTAAAAGGTAACCTACTGAACCAAAATGGTGCATGAGTAATTTTACTGAGACAGAAAAGAGGTTCATCAGATCTTCAAAGTAGGGGTTGAGAGCGATAATGGCGGCTCTTAAGGGAGGGATGTCGTAGCAACAATAATTTTCTTAACCCGGCAGTTTCGCTGCATTTCAGGCATTTATTGGCCGAGGAGGTGGGGCTACCATAAAGTTTGAGCGATCAGGTTATGAGTAGCCTGATGACCGCTTTACTCTAAGTTTGAGGCGGTTCTCTGACATTCCGAGTTTTACCTGAGGGAATGCAAGGCTAACATAGATGCAATACCGACATGCCATTGAGTTAACACCCGTCTATTCACATCAGCCCCAGATCAACGGCTGAGGATTTACATTCTCCATGCAAAGCCCAGAGGCAATCATTTTCTGCCCCAATCCCCCCTGCCAGGCTCCAAATCTAGAGAGCCATCGTTTTTGTCAGCAATGTCGAACTCTCCTTCCCAAACGTTATCTGTGGGCGGTTGGCAAAGGCGCGGAATTATTTTGTCCAGATGACTTAATTGACGATCGCTATCAGTGCAAGCACAGCCAGATCTTTCTAGATACCAAGCCTGGCAAACTACCGGCATCACCTGAGGTAATTACAGACACGATCGCGGCTTATTTGCGGTTATCTTCTTATCCCTTACATGTTCCGCAGGTATACACCTGGATCTCGGCTCAAGTTGCAAGTGAGCGATCGGCCAAACCTCTGCAAAGTGACCTGCTGCTGCTGGAGCTAGCACCGATTTATCCGGATGGCGTTAGTCTCAACGGTAAATTGCTCGCTGGAACTCTGATGCCGGAGTTAGCCACGGTATGGCCACAAGGCACAGGATTGCAGCAGTTAAATTGGCTGTGGCAAATGGCTCAGCTCTGGCAACCTCTGACCGATGAAGGGTTTGCGGCCAGTTTACTGAATACCCAACGATTACGAGCTGAAGGCTCCTTGGTGCGGTTACTGGAGTTACAACCCGATCAGACTCCGGTAACATTAGTCGATCTCGGTCGGTTATGGCGACAATGGCAGGCGGGAGCCAACTCAACGATCGCAGATTTTCTCACCGCCCTCTGTCAACAACTGCTTCAGGGACAGGTGAAAACAGCCGAACATCTGGTGGCATTGCTCGATCGAGCCCTGGTTGCCTGTAGCCAAACTCAATCCCGCCAATTGCAAATTACCACCCTAACGGATCAAGGGCCGACTCGACAGCGGAATGAAGATGCTTGTTACCCACCAAGTGGTACCGCCTCGGACGTGATCGACCTGGCTGTACCCGCTCCGGCTAATCGTGACTTGCCGCTGGTAATAGTTTGTGATGGCATCGGTGGGCATGAAGGGGGAAGTATTGCCTCAAACCTGGCGATCGCGACAATTGAGGCACAACTACAATCCCTTAACCAAGAATCAATTCCCCTCGAATCGGATCAAGTGATGACGGCTCTGGAGGAAGCAACTCTAGCGGCCAATGATGTGATTAGCCAGCGTAACGATAGCGAACAGCGCTACGAACGACAGCGCATGGGCACCACTCTGGTTATGGCCTTGGGCTATGGCCACCAACTTTATCTGACTCATGTTGGAGATAGTCGGGCCTATCGGATTACCCGAACAGGTTGCCATCAAGTCACATTAGATGATGACTTAGCCGCGAGGGAAGTCCGCCTAGGCTACACTCTCTACCGAGAGGCACTGCGACAACCCGGTTCTGGCTCGTTAATTCAGGCGCTCGGAATGGCCTCATCATCGCTCTTGCATCCTACAGTCCAGCGATTGATCTTGGATGAAGATTGCCTATTGCTGCTCTGTTCGGATGGGTTGAGTGATAACGATCGCGTTGAGGAATGCTGGCAAACCCGACTTTTACCTGTGTTGGATGGCAAACTGGACGTGGCAACCGCTGGCCAACAACTGGTCGCGCTAGCGAATCAGCAGAATGGTCATGATAATGTCACCGTTGGCTTAGTCTATTGCCAGGTCACCCCTCACCCGTCTGCGGCTACCGCCGTGTTACCTGCTGCTCTTGCTACTCAGCCTATCTCTGCGGCGACTGGGACTGATGCTGCGACCCAATTGCTGAGTTCACCCACGGCCAAAACCCAACCTGTTTCGCGGCAACGATCGCCGTCTGGGATATGGTCTAGCCTATTAGGGCTTATATTACTATTAACAGTTGGCGGACTGTTATTGTACCTACTGGTGCCAGATGTCCGTTCTCAACTGCTGTCTTGGTTCGGCATAGAGCCAATCACAACTAGCCCAGTAGCGTCTTCTCCCTTACCCGCCACGTCCCCCGCTAACCCACCCAGTCCCCTATCTAGCCCAGAGTTAAGACCGAATTCCTTAATTCAAGTGACTCGTTCCAGTAGTGATAGTGTGGGGCAGTCACCGCTATTATTGCGGGCTAACCCACCGGGACAGTCAGAATCGGGACGTCCAGAACCCGTAGCTTCCGGGCTAAAGGTGCCAGTAGGCAGTGTTTTGGAAATTACCAGCCGTCGAGCCTCCCAAAGCCAAGCCTTTTGGTTACAAGTAAAAGTTTGTTCGATCCCCGATCGTCCGGAGGATGTCCAATCTACAGCGCATCCTGGAGATATCGGATGGATTCAGGAGGCTGCGATCGCCCCCCTAGCCACAAGTAATCTCAGTTTAACGGAGGTGCAACGAGGGAAATGTGCCCCTGTCTCTACTCCGGTGTCTAAGAGTAAGATTCTCAATAGATAATGGATGAAACAGGGAGAGATGGGGAACAGCATACGCTAAACACTAATTAATCCTGCATCTTTATCCTCTAATCGCTGATTACTGGCAACTAACGACCTATCGATGTAACTGCTCAATGTCCTTGTCTGAAACTCCTTGTTTTAGTCTGGCGATCGCTCCCCTCACGCGGGCGGGTAGTGCTTATTTTGCCATTCACGTCATTAAGGCCCCCCTCCCCAATGCCTATGTATTACATGATTGTGTGTGGACAGAAAGTCTGACCAATCTCTGGCAATCATGGCAAGATATGTTTTCGACCCGCCGCTTGCCCAATGTGCCTCATGTCTCGGATGTAAACACGCCCCTGCCCGATCCGGTCATCCTGCCAATGGATCTGCCTTCAGCCCCCAATCCACCGATCGGTTTATCCGGTCGGTTAATGCAGGATTTGGGCATTAGTCTCTGGCGATGGTTATTTGATGGCCAGATTTTGACCAGCTTTAAAGAAAGCTATGGCATTGCCAGAGGCCAGGAAAAGCCCTTACGGTTACGCTTAGAAATTCGCGATCCTGATTTAATCCCGCTGCCCTG
>DATNPU010000275.1:0-2902 GCA_036703105.1 Microcoleaceae cyanobacterium | reverse complement strand
CTACAACAAAGTTTTAGAATTAGCTCCCAATGATCCAGTTGCCCTCAATAATCGGGGTAACGCAGAAGCGGGCTTGGGAGAATGGGATCAAGCGATCGTAGACTACAAACAAGCGGCTGACTTGGTTCCCAACTATGCCTTTGCCCGTGGCAATTATGCGCTAGCCCTCTACCAATCCGGCGAAACCACCGAAGCCATTCGGACAATGCGAAATCTGGTTCGCAAGTACCCTCAGTTTGCCGATATGCGGGCATCCCTCACCGCCGCCCTCTGGGCAGAAGGTAAACAAGGGGAAGCCGAAAGCCAGTGGGTATCCGCGATCGGTCTAGATTCCCGCTACAAAGACCTGGATTGGCTGAAAAATATTCGGCGCTGGCCTCCGGCAATGGTGACAGCAATGGAGAAATTTCTCAGCCTACAGTCCTAATTCCAGAGACTGGTGAAGGGGAAAAGCGATCGACACTTTCTACGTCCCCCTCTCGCTTACCTCCCCCATCTCCTTACTGACGGCCCAATACTTGCTCGATCGTCCCTGACGTTAACTCCTGCACATTATCCAAAACCATCTCTGCCCCCGCTTGCCTAAGGATTGCGGCATAAGCCTCTCGATGTTCCACATTAGTCTGAGCATGGGGCGGAATCACTCCGATTCCCAACCAATCCCGATCGGGATATTGCTCCCGGGCATGTTTAGCGGTGAACATATCGGCAACGGTATCGCCAACATAAATCACAGGCGATCGAGAGGCAGAAGATGGTTGTAATTGTTCAACGGTTTGCAGCAGTCCAGTTGGATCAGGTTTTCCCGGTGCATCTTCCATCGCCACCAGAACTGGTGCCTGCAATCCCAAGCGCTTTTCCAGAACATAACCCGCCGAACCACGGGTCGCCCCACTGAAAAAGCCCCAACGAATCCCCGCCTGAGTTAAGCCATCCAGGTAAGCAGCATCCATTAACAATGGCTCCTGGCAAATATAACCATTCCAGTGCATTGGATCAGTACCGCGATAGCGCGATTGGAAAAATGCCACTAATTCTTCGTAGGTAAATGTGGTACTCGGATCCGTTTGAGTACTTTGGCGAGATCGCCCTTGCGCCTCAAAATAGCGATAGATCATTTCCTGGGAAGCCTCCCAGTCGTTATTCCAGCAGCCTTCTGTTTTCAGGGTGTCAATGTCTTCCTGAGACGGACGATAGGCTCCCTGGGTAAATTGTTCTACGGTGTCGGCAAGCGCTCGGCGGTAAGAACCACTGACATCCCGCACTACGCCATCAATATCAAACACCACGATCGCTGTTTCTATCACTTGCAACCCCACCCTCTCTATCTATCCTGCAAACGCTTAAAACTATACTGTCAGTTGTGCTGAACAAATTTCCACAATTATCTCCTGCCAGCGCTTGGGTCTGGTTTGAATTGAGAATCTTCAAAATTCACCTTTTACCAAGTAGAACGATTGCGGTAGAATGGTCGATTGTAACGAATTGACCGTTCTGGGATATTGCTGGAGGTTAGATTGCCAAAGTTTATTCTGAAAGTTCTCTGGTTGGATGAGAACGTTGCTCTTGCAGTGGATCAGGTTGTGGGTAAGGGAACTAGCCCCCTGACATCATATTTTTTCTGGCCCCGCAATGATGCGTGGGAACAACTCAAAAACGAACTAGAAGCGAAGCACTGGATTTCTGAGGTTGACCGGGTAGAACTGTTAAATAAAGCCACTGAAGTGATTAACTACTGGCAGGAGGAAGGCAGGAACCGCCCGATGGCAGAGGCTCAGGCGAAGTTTCCTGAAGTGACCTTCACAGGTAGTGCCTAAAGGTGAAAACAGAGTTTTCAGGCAATTGCCTCTGGACAAAGCAAATTTCCAGATAGCTTCAGCTAGTCTAGCCGCCCTGACTCACACAATGGTAGAGTGAGGGCGGCTTCACTTTGTTGAGGGATGTCGGCAGTTGCTACAGAATTGTTTCCAGGGTCAGAGTCAATTTCAAACTCTAGCTCTTAGACTGTGAACTGAACCCTGGTAAAGATTTGATCGCGATACTGTTAGCAAAAACAGTATCTACATTAGATGTACTGTCCAGGCTTTTGGTGATCGTTGAGCGCCGATCGTGCTGATAACTTAGTCCTAAGCAGAATCTTGTCAAATTAATTGAGACTTTTGCAATGATTTGATACGGTTTATTACAGTTGGTTGCTATTCTTTTACATTCTCTGTATTTCTTGCAGCTTTGAAATTCTCTAGGTAGGCAGCTTCATGACAATGACCATTACCCGTGATCAGGTTGACCGGATTGTTTGGAATCAGCATCATGATCCATTTGAAGTGCTGGGTCCGCATCAAACTGAGCAAGATGGTAAGACTGTCTGGGTGGTGCGTACCTACCAACCGAGTGCAGAAGCTGTTTGGGTAATCTGCCCCGAGGAACGCAAAGAATACCAAATGCAGGCGATCCATCACCCTCACTTTTTTGAATGCACGATCGAGACGCCTGAATTAGCCAACTATCAATTACGGCTCAAGGAAGCTGATCACGAGCGGGTGATCTACGATACCTATGCCTTTCGATCGCCGATGCTGACCGAGTTTGACCTGCATCTGTTCGGTGAAGGCAACCACCATCGCATCTACGAAAAGATGGGGGCACACCTGGCTGAGCAAAATGGTGTTAAGGGCGTTTATTTTGCGGTTTGGGCTCCCAATGCCCGGAATGTTTCGGTGATCGGCGACTTTAACTATTGGGATGGTCGCAAACATCAAATGCGCAAAGGCCCCAGCGGGATTTGGGAGCTATTCATTCCTGACTTGGGAGTTGGCGATCACTATAAATATGAAATCAAAAACTGGGAAGGCCATATCTATGAGAAGTCCGACCCCTACGGCTTCCAGCAAGAAGTGCGTCC
>DATNPU010000264.1:0-13168 GCA_036703105.1 Microcoleaceae cyanobacterium | reverse complement strand
ACCACGGTTCCGCTCATGACCATGCGCCCTCAGTTGATTGCCACCTATACATCTGAGGAACTGGATCTGCGCTGTCGCCATTTGTTTCGAGAATTGCTGTTGGCCTACAACGGCACAGAAACGGCTAAGTACATGGTGGAGCAGGTGAAACAGTATGCCAGCCGCCAGTCTACTCCAGCGTTAACTAGTTGTTATCTATGTTGGGTGATCAGTGATGCAGGACGCCGATCGATCCCGCAGGAACCCAAAATTAAAGCGGCGAAGGAAGAACTAGCCGTTGTGCAAACAGAGCTGGAAGCTTTAAACCTCAAGGTACAGACCGAAGTGCGCTGTGGTGATCCGGCCATGGAAGTGTTTAAGGCCGCTCACTTGGCCGATATTAGTGCGATCGTCGTGTCTTCCACCGATCGCAACGCCTTGCTGGAATATTCAGCCCCCAGCCTTTGTGCCAACATCCTGCATCAAAGTTGGTATCCCACGATCTACTTCCCACCCAAGCGGTAAACCTAGTTCACCATTTCTCCAGTGAGGCTAAAGGCTCGCACTTCGGTGATCTTTACCTTCACAACTTTTCCCTTTAGAGTGGCCAGATCACCGGGGAAGAAGGTCAACCGATTACCACGCGTTCGTCCCATCACCTGAGTGGGTTCCTTGGTATTCTGTTCCTCAACTAACACTTCCTCAATCCGGCCCAGGTAGCGCTGCGATCGTTCTGCGGCTTTGATGGACACTAAGTGATTCAAGCGTTGCAAGCGATCGCTTTTCACCTCTTCGCTAAGTTGATTATCCCAAATAGCAGCCGGAGTACCCGGACGGGGAGAGTAAGCCGCCGTATTGAGTTGGTCGAACCCAATTTCGTCTACCAGCTTCAAAGTATTTTCAAATTGCGCTTCGGTTTCGCCAGGGAACCCGACGATCGCATCCGCACTAATAGCAGCATCCGGCATATAGTGGCGAATCTGGTCAATAATCCGTCGATAGCGCTCATGCGTATAGCCTCGTGCCATCGCTTTCAGAATTTCGTTATCACCAGACTGGAACGGAATATGGAAATGTTCACACACCTTGGGTAATTCCGCACAGGCCCGGATCAGCCGCTCCGTAAAATAGCGCGGGTGACTGGTGGCAAACCGAATGCGCTCCACGCCAGGCACATCATGCACGTAATACAACAGATCCGTCAATGTATGTTGATGACGCCCATCCGCTGTCACTCCAGGTAAATCGCGGCCATAAGCATCGATATTTTGCCCCAGTAAGGTGACTTCCTTATAGCCCTGACGACCCAGTTCTACCATTTCCGCCCGAATCGCTTCTGGGGTACGAGATTGTTCAACGCCCCGCACACTAGGAACAACACAGTACGTACAGCGTTCATTACAGCCATAGATCACATTCACCCAGGCCGTAACTACACTATCACGGCGCGGTTTAGTAATGTCCTCCAGAATATGAACCGCGTCTGTCGCCACCACCTGACTGCCATTCAAGACTTCTTCTAGCAAGTCCCGCAGGCGGTTAGCATGTTGTGGACCCATCACCAGATCGAGTTCGGGCACTCGCCGCAGGAGTTTTTCCCCTTCCTGTTGGGCAACACAGCCTGCCACAATCAGGGTTAAATCGGGCTGTTCTTGCTTCCGTTTCGCCTGCCGACCCAGATAGGAATAGACTTTTTGTTCGGCATTATCCCGAATCGTGCAGGTGTTATAGAGGATAAGGTCAGCGTGATCCGGTTCCTCTGACCATTCATAGCCAATATCTTCCAGAATGCCAGCCATTCGTTCTGAATCGGCTTTGTTCATCTGGCAACCAAACGTGGTGATGTGATAGCGACGGCGGGGCGAAACGGTCATGAAACGTGACTCTGAAACAGACTGGATAAAATCAACCAAACTCTTATTTTAAGGCAGTTTTCGATCGCCTGGGGGAGTTTCTCCGGCAACTCCAGGTGAGATCGTTACCACCGGCCTTCATCAGCTAACTCACACTGAATTGTGGGCGGCATCTGTTCACTACTGGGACTCAAGGTAGTCAGATCTTCAATATTACGCAGCATCGTGGCACAAATTGCATCAAGCGGCAGATCGTTGGGATCGTGACCGAAAGGATTCTCAATCTCAATGCCAATCTCTTCAATCCCAAAGAGGGTAAAGCTAATTAGAGCGACGATCGGCCCTGTCCACCAGCCTGAATTATTCACCATTTGGAAAGGCAGCGAAAGACAGTACAGCAACAGCAGTTGTTTTAAGTGAATGGCATAGGCCAATGGCATAGGAGTTCGCAGAATTCGCTCACAACCACCCAGGCCATCCACCAGCATATTGAGCAGATTTTGCATCGCGGCTAACTGGAAACTATCAAGTTGTCTGCGATCGGCCTGTTGTTGCAAGTAGTCCCCAATCCAAAACGCTACTTCTAGGGGCGGATTGTTCATGGTTTTGAGCTTGAAGTAATTCTCAGATGGCATTAATACTTCTAGCTCTGAATTAATTGGCTCCTGCCGCAAATGCAGCTTAGTCGCTACAGCAAAGGCCACAATCAACCGAAGCGCCGCAATTTTACCGGCCCGATCGGCTGGAGTGTTCGCGGCGATCGTGATCCAGATCTGGCGAGCCAGGTTACGGCTAGTATTGACAATGCTGCCCCAGCATTTGCGCCCCTCCCAAAACCGATCGTAAGCCGTGTTAGTCCGAAAGACGAGCAACAACCCTAAAACAATATTCGGGATCAGGCTGGCTAATACAGGCAGGGCAACGGGTAAGCCAAAGTGTCCTAGTGCAGAAACAAAGATGCCAAAAAGACCACAAAAGGCTGTCCGTCCAATTACGGAGGGAATCACTGATCCTTTTAGTTGTAGAGCTACCCGAAACCAATGCTTGCGTTCTCTTGCCATACATTTCCTCATCTAACTGCACCAAGCTAGCCGATCTCACAACGATCGACCAGAGCGTTCTATATCATCCGTGATCGCTGACTGGCAGCAATTCTCTTAACAAGTCTTAGCAAACTTTTCCGGCAGGTATCATAGGAGAAAGCACACCACGATCGATACATGCTGACCCGAATTAAAGACCTGGCTGCTCAGTTGGCTCCCCGCTTGATTGAAATTCGTCGCCACTTACACAGTCACCCAGAGTTGAGTGGGCAGGAGTTTCAAACAGCCGCCTATGTCGCCGGAGTACTGTCATCCTGTGGACTGCACGTTAAGGAAGGAGTAGGCAAAGTTGGTGTGATTGGGGAATTGCGGGGGCAGGGATTTGACGATCGGTTACTCGCCATTCGAACCGATATGGATGCTCTACCGATTCAAGAACGAACAGGCTTAGAGTTTACTTCACAGCAGTTAGGCTTGATGCATGCCTGCGGTCATGATGTGCATACTACTGTGGGATTAGGCACTGCCATGATCCTGTCGCAGTTAGGCGAAGCATTACCGGGCAATGTGCGGTTTCTGTTTCAACCAGCGGAGGAAATAGCCCAAGGCGCCAACTGGATGGTACAGGATGGCGTAATGGCTGATGTCAGTGGGATTTTCTCGTTGCATGTGTTTCCCTCACTGCCTGCCGGAACAGTAGGAATTCGGTATGGTGCCCTGACAGCAGCAGCAGATGATCTGGAAATCATCATTATTGGCGAATCAGGGCATGGTGCCCGTCCCCATGAAGCGATCGATGCAATTTGGATTGCCTCACAAGTCGTCACGACATTACAACAGGCGATCAGTCGGACCCAAAATCCGCTTTATCCAGTTGTGCTGACGATCGGGCAAATTAATGGTGGTCGGGCGCCTAATGTAATTGCGGATCAGGTGCAGTTGTTGGGCACGGTGCGATCGCTCCACCCAGACACCAATGCCAATTTGCCAGAGTGGATTGAAAAGATTGTGGCGGGAGCTTGTCAGCCTTACGACGCTCGCTATATTGTCAACTACCGTCGTGGAGTGCCCTCGGTGCAGAATGATATGGCGTTGACACAGCTATTAGAGTCCGCCGCTCAGGAAGCCTGGGGTAGCCATAGCATCCAAATTATTCAAGAGCCGTCGTTAGGGGCAGAGGATTTTTCTGTGTACTTAGACCATGCTCCTGGCAGCATGTTTCGCTTAGGGGTAGGGTTTAAGGAGAAACACAATTATCCCCTCCACCATCCGCAGTTTGAAGTCGATGAGAGTGCTATTGTGACCGGAGTAGTGACTATGGCGTATGCCGTTTGCAAATTCTGGCAACAATCAGAACAGTTTTCGCAGCCGTAGTTAAAATCTGTGCGTTCTTCAGAGTTTCGTGTCAGACTACTGCCATAAATCATTTTTTCTATATAAAAAGCTGGCGATCGTAGGATACAGGTCTGGGACAAAAGTAGCGGATTTTGTGGATGGCTGAACCGAAACGCCAACAAGCCAATAACCCCCAGCCTCGATCGTTGCGGCCAGCCTCACGGCAACAGCAACAGGATGATCGAGCGCATGAATCGATCATGTTTCCAGACCAGGAGCAGGCAGACCAACGATCGGAAGTGGACGATCGACGGTGGGAAGCTTCGGCCTTACAGGACAGCGAACCTCAGTTTCGATCGCTGATTGAAAATGCCACCGATATTATTGTGATTCTGGATCAGCAGGGCGTGTTTCGCTATTGCAGCCCCTCCGCCTATCGGGTTCTAGGCTATACCCTGGACGATGTGATTGGCCGTAGTGCCCTAGAGTTTGTGCATCCCGCAGATGCTGCTGTGATTCTACAAGTTCTGCAAGCCGCTGTACAAAATCCGGGGATTGGGCAACCTGCGATCGAATACCGAGTTCAGCATAATAATGGCTCCTGGTGCATCTTTGAGGCGGTTGCCACTAGCCTGTTACATGATCCAGCCATCCGGGGTGTGGTGGTGAACTGCCACGATATTACCGAGCGGAAACAGGTCGAAGAAGCCTTACGAGCGGCCAATCGACAAATTGCTAACATTCTGGAAAGTATTACTGATGCATTTATTTCATTAGATACGGAATGGCGATTTACCTACCTCAACCAACGGGCCGTGCAAGTCCTACAGCGATCGCAGGCGGAATTACTAGGAGAAATTTTTTGGTTGGTCTGCCCAGATTTCGTCGGTTCCACTCTAGATTACGAATGTCATCGGGCCTTGGAGCATCAAGTTCCCAGTACGTTTGAGGAATTCTTTCCGACCCTGAATGCCTGGTTTGAAGTCCGGATTTTTCCCTCTTCCGATGGTCTGTCGATTTTCTTCCCAGATATCACCGATCGCAAGCACGCCCAAGCCGAACTGCTGGAAATGAGTACAGCCTTGGGAAACGCTGTAGAAGGGATTGCTCGCATTGATCCGCAAGGTCGGTATGTCGCCTTAAACCGAGCTTATGCGGCAGCGTTAGGGTATTCGGCAGAGGCCATGATCGGCAAAAGTTGGGAAACTACCGTAGTTCCAGAGGATCTGCCCATCTTGCTAATGGCACACCAACAATTACTCATTGAAGGCAAGGCCGAAGTAGAGGTGAGAGGACTACGTCGAGATGGCTCTACCTTCCATCAGGAAATTGTGATGGTGGCCGCCTATGACTGGTATGACCAACTGATTGGGCATCACTGTTTTACCAAAGATATTACCGATCGCAAGCAGGCAGAAGCCGCTTTACGCCAACAAGCCGAGCGCGAACAACTGATGAGTACAATCGCCCATCGGATCCGCCAATCGTTGAATCTAGAGGACATTCTCAACACGACCGTTTGTGAAGTCCGACAATTACTTCAGGCCGATCGCGTCGTGATCTTTCAAATTGAAGCGAATCAGCATGGTGTGATTACCGCAGAATCGGTTGAGGTCGGGGGGCGATCGGCGTTGGGCTGGCGGGTACAAGACGACTGGTTCAAACAACTACAAACGAACTACTACTGCCAGGGCAAGAATCTAGTCTGTTCGGATGTTTCTCAGCTGGAGCCTAGATTACCGTGTACGCAAAACTCCAAGCAGTGGTCAATAAAAGCCCTCTTAGGAGTGCCAATTTTGCATGGCGATCGCCTTTGGGGCGTGTTAGTCACCCATCAATGCTCATCTCCCCGGCAATGGAAATCGTGGGAAGTGAATCTGCTAGAGCAACTGGCCACGCAGGTCGCGATCGCGATTCAACAGTCGGAACTGTATCGCCAGGTGCAAAGCTTTGCCGCCGATTTAGAACAGCAAGTGCAGGAACGTACCGCGCAATTGCAACAATCTTTGCAGTTTGAAGCCTTGCTGAAACGAATTACCGATGCAGTGCGTGACAGTTTAGATGAAGACCAAATCTTGCAGACGGCGGTTCAAGAGCTGGCCTTGGGACTAGAAGTTAATGGTTGTGATGCGGCCCTATATGACCTGGAGCAGCGCATCTCCACCATTCGCTATGAGTACATCCAAGGTGGTATGTCTCCAGCAAAAAATACTGTTTTTCAGATGGCGGAGCTACCCGAACTCTATGGCCAACTATTACAAGCGCAATATTTTCAATTCTGCCGGAATGCCGCTAGTACTATACGTCCGTTTAAACAGCATCATGCCGCGTTAGTCTGTCCAATGGTGGATGATCAAGGCGTTATTGGCGACCTCTGGTTATTCAAACCCGCCGCCGATTGTTTTAGTAATTTAGAGATTCGGCTGGTACAGCAGGTCGCTAATCAATGCGCGATCGCAGTCCGGCAGGCCCGACTCTATCAAGCCGCTCAAGCTCAGGTCGCGGCATTGGAGGAACTGAACCAACTCAAGGATGACTTTCTTAGCACGGTGTCTCATGAGTTGCGAACTCCAATGTCAAACATGAAAATGGCCATTCACATGCTGAAACAAGCAGTGACGCCGGAGCGCCAGTCCCAATATTTGGAGATCTTGCAGTCTGAGTGTATTCGGGAAATTGAACTGATCAATGATTTGTTAGATCTGCAACGACTAGAAGCAGCCTCTTATGGCATCAACCCAGAACCGATCGAGCTTCATGCTTGCCTGAATGCCCTAATTTCCCCGTTTCAGTCGCGTATGCAGGAACGCCACCAAATCTTTCAGATGCATTGGCCCACGGAATCTATCACGATTTTGTCCGATCGCGCCAGTTTAGAACGAGTTTTAGCGGAGTTATTAAACAATGCCTGCAAATATACTCCGCCTCAGGGCACGATCGTTTTAACCATGAACTACGGTGAGCCAACCGTCGGGATTTATCAGCAAGCGATCGCTAGAACCATCCAAATCACGGTACAGAACCAGGCAGAAATTCCTACTCTGGACTTACCACGCGTCTTTGACAAGTTTTATCGGGTGCCGAATGGCGATCGCTGGAAACAGGGGGGCACAGGATTAGGATTAGCTTTAGTCCAACGGCTAGTCCTTCAATTGGGCGGCACAATTCAGGCCAGTAGCGCCAATGGTTGGACAAAATTCACTGTTGAATTGCCCCTCTCCAATGGTGCGATCGAGCCTTAAGCCATTGCTCATAGTCAGGACAGGTCGAGGCAATCCGGGCAGGCTTATCAGTTGACTGTCCTCAAACACCTGCCCTACTCGAACCGATCGGTATAGCCTCTTATCGCCAAGCCCGACTCAGTTCAGACAATTGCTCAATTTCGCTGCGGCCTAAACTCCACCCTAATGCCCCAGCATTTTGGTGCGCTTGATCAGCCGTTTTTGCCCCCGGAATCGGAATAAGATTTCCTTGGGCCATCAACCAATTCAAGGCCACCTGCGCTGGAGTTCGCTGGTGTACTTCACCAATCTTGCGTAACGCGGTGATCAAGGGAGCAATTTTAGCCAAGCCACTATGGCTAAATCGGGGATCTAAACGACGCGCTCCTGTCAGTTTGGCCGCCTGTTCAACGGTGTATTTCCCGGTCAGCAGTCCCTGGGCCAGAGGACTATAGGCAAGAATTGTCACTCCTAATTCACGCGCTGTCTCCAGAATTCCGTTCGATTCAATCTGTCGGGTTAACAGTGAATATCGGACTTGATTCACCGCTAGAGGAATGCCTCGTTCGGCCAATAGCTGATGGGCCTGTCGCATCTGTTTAGCGGAGTAGTTACTGACGCCGATCGCCCCAATTTTGCCTTGCTCGACGGCATCTGCCAGGGCATTCATTAAGGCCTTCTGTCCCAGCAGAAAATCCAAGGGAGCATGGACTTGATAGAGCGCCACCTGATTCACTTGTAATCGTTTCAGGCTGGCATTGAGGGCATCGACCACAGATTGGGCTTGAAACCGCCAGGGTAAGGGAAAGTACTTGGTCGCAATTTGAATTGATTGGTCAGTTTGTTGCATGAACTGTCCCAATAACCGCTCGGATTCGCCAAATCCATACACTTCAGCTGTATCGAAGAAGGTGACGCCCTGCTCTACGGCAGTTCTAAATGCGGCCTGCACCTGCTCCGCCCCATAGTCTTTGCCATAACTCCAAAATAGGTTGTCACCCCAAGCCCAGGTGCCAATCCCTAAGGCGGGAACGGTAATATTGGTTTGACCCAGTGTGACGGTTTGGGTTGCTGTTGGCACGCGATCGCCTCCTTAAACTTCCGTTACATTTTGAGTGTATCGCTGTGATTGAGAAATGTTATCTCCACTTTGGCTATAGAATCTGGAAACTAATGGAGTAGTCTAGATTTCATCGATCGCAAACACTCTGATGGCAGTAAAAGTTTGACAAAATCTCTTAACTAGATGCGTCATCTAAACGTTACTTAGTTTTACCTTCCTCACAACGTTCTTGAGAAATCAGTTATGGAGACGGGTGATTTTTCCAATTCGCCAAATGACCAACCTGTAGAGCCATCCGCGACGACCCATCCCTTGCCCCGCATCACGCTACCGATCATGCTGCGCTTGGGCCTGTTTCAGCTTGGGTTAGGCATGATGTCGGTATTACTGACTGGACTGTTAAACCGCGTCATGATTAAGGAACTGGGTGTACCCGCCACGATCGCGAGTGTTGTGCTGGCCGTTACCCTGTTTGTTTCGCCGTTACGCGTCTGGTTTGGTCATTTGTCTGACCGCAAACCCCTGTGGGGCAAATTGCATCGCACCAGCTATGTGTTGACTGGCGCTATCTGCTTTGCCCTGTTAGCCTATCTTGCTGTGCAAGTCATGTGGCAGTTGGGCGCTGTCTCCCGCTCCGTAGGTTGGGACAATGGTACAGCCTATGGTTGGACGATCGCTCTAGCGGCCGTGTTTGGGCTATACGGAATTGCCTTAAGTTCCAGTTCCACGCCGTTTGCCACCCTCCTGGTTGATGTCACCGATCAAGACGATCGGGCCAAATTGGTTGGGATCGATTGGGCGATGTTAACGGGAGGGATTGCGATCGGTGGCATCTTAATTAAAGTGTTGTTGAAACGGCTGGAAACTGATCCGTCAGGAAGTACGCTACAAGCCAGCGTCAACAACGTGTTTGTGATCATGCCGCTCATTGTCGTGATTCTGGCCTTTGTTGCCACCTGGGGAATTGAACAAAAATATTCCCGGTTCATGCACCACCGACAAGTTCTCGCCAACGCGAACGAAAGCATTACCTTAGCTCGATCATGGCAAATTCTCACATCCAGTCGGCAAACCCGGTTTTTCTTCTCATTCTTGCTGGCTATGACTCTCGGCTTGTTCCTGCAAGACACCATTCTGGAACCTTATGGCGGTGAGGTGTTCAGAATGCCACCGGGTGATACAGCAATTCTGAATAGCTTCTTTGGCGGTGGGGCACTCTTAGGAATTTTGGGAGCAGGTTTCTGGGTCGCGCCTCGGATCGGCAAACGCCAAACCGCTTACGTAGGTTGTCAGTTGGTCGTACTGTCGATCGTCCTGATTATTGGCTCAGGCTTCACGGGCAATGCGAAATTCCTGCAACTGGCCTTGCTACTGTTTGGGATTGCCTCTGGAGTCACAACCACGGGCGCTGTCACGCTCATGTTGGATCTGACAGCGACCGAAACAGCAGGTATGTTTATCGGCGCCTGGGGGTTGTCACAGGCTTTGGCTAGGGGATGTGCCACTGTAGTTGGCGGAGGACTATTAGATCTTGCGAAGAAACTGACGACAGATTTAGTTGCAGCCTATGGCTTTGTGTTTATTCTGCAAGCAGTAGCGATGTTAATTGCGATCGGCTTGTTAGGTCGCGTCAATGTGCAGGAATTTCAGGCGAAGTCGAAAGAGGCGATCGCGGCAGTCATGGGCAGTGAATTAGAGTAAAGGTGGAATTTAGGGAGGTCTTCCTATCGATTTCTGGACACAGATACTTGAATTTGTCCGCTCGACCACTGATCGAGTCGGTTTCCGCTTGCTGCAAGATTTTGGGCAAGTCCAAGCGGCCGAGAAAGCCGATGGCAGTTTAGTTACGCAAGCCGATCGCTGGTCAGATGAGGAACTCCGGACGGCGATCGCTCACCAGTTTCCCACCCATGGAGTATTGAGCGAAGAAGTCGAGCATATCTTGCCTGATACAGAATGGTGTTGGGTGATTGATCCGCTCGATGGCACGACAAACTTTGCCAGAGGCTTACCCCTGTGGGGGATTTCTTTAGGACTGCTCTATCGTGGCACTCCGGTATTCGGCTATGTTCATATTCCACCATTGAGACAATCGTTTTACGGCTACTGGGCAGGTCACTCTGGGTTAGAGATGCCGACAGGTGCATTTCTCAACGCTCGCCCCATTACTGTCAGTCACGATCGACCCGATGCCAACCATTTCTTTAACCTCTGTGCCCGCAGTACCTCCGTCATGCGACCAGACTTCCCGGCCAAAATCCGTATGTTAGGAGTCGCCACCTATAACCTGCTAACGGTGGCAATGGGGACAGCTGTAGGAGGAGTCGAAGCCACTCCCAAAATTTGGGATATTGCTGGAGTCTGGGTGATTACTCAGGCGGCAGGGGCAACCTGGCAGCCCTTAGAACCGGAACCAATTTTTCCGCTGCAACCGGGTCAGGATTACAGTCGGCGATCGTATCCCACCTTGGTTGTCAGTCAACTGGAATTGTTGGATGTGTTTGAACCATTAGTGCGATCGATCGGTCAGTCGTAAGTGGCGAGTGAAGGAGAGAGGAAAGATCAGGAAGGTGGGGAAGTCACTCCAGCGGGGACAGGTCTGATTTTCCAATGTCCCCTTACCGATACAATGCTATGGGGAACTTCATCATATTAATTCCTCAGTACTTGCTAGTTAGGAGATGTTGTTGTGGATCTTTCTCGTATTCCTGCCCAACCGAAGGCTGGTTTGATAAATGTCCTGATTGAGATTCCCGCAGGAAGTAAGAATAAGTATGAGTTTGACAAGGATTTAAACGCCTTTGCGCTCGATCGCGTTCTTTACTCCTCCGTACAATATCCCTATGACTATGGTTTTGTGCCGAATACCCTGGCCGATGATGGCGATCCCCTCGATGGCATGGTGTTGATGGATCAACCGACCTTCCCAGGTTGTGTCATTACAGCTCGGCCAATTGGCATGTTAGAGATGGTAGACGGCGGCGATCGCGACGAAAAGATTTTGTGTGTTCCTGATAAAGATCCGCGATATGTCAATGTCAAGTCATTGGCGGATGTTGCCTCCCATCGCTTAGATGAAATTGCCGAATTCTTCAAAACTTATAAGAATTTGGAGAAAAAAGTGACAGAAATCTTGGGATGGAAAGATGTAGATCAAGTTATGCCTCTGGTAGAGAAGTGTATTCAGGCCGGTGCCAAAGGATAATCTCCTGCGATCGTTCGATTGCAGTTAATTCTTAGCCCTTAACAACGAGGCTTAGAGATCTCAGTTCTAAGCCTCTAACTGGTAAAGTTACTGTTAAGCCTGATCCTGACGGTTGCATTTGTACCCAATTTAAGCTGGGGCGCATAGGATAGGAACATATCCCCTAACCTGTTTACCCGGTTGATTCACCGCTTTTATCTCCTTTATGCAGCGTACGCTTCTCTTAGCCAAAATTCATAATTGCGTACTGACTGCTGCCAACCTGAACTATGTGGGTAGCATAAGTATTGATGAGGATATTTTAAACGCAGCGGGAATTCTACCTTATGAGCAGGTGCAGGTTGTCAATGTTGCCAATGGTGAGCGTTTGATCACCTATGCAATCAAGGCTCCTGCTAAGTCTGGGGCAGTTGAACTCAATGGTGCGGCGGCTCGTCTGGGAATGCCCGGAGACCGCGTGATCGTGATGACCTACGCCCAACTTTCATCCGAGGAACTGAAGGATCACTCTCCGATCGTCGTTCTGGTGGATGAGCAGAATCGCCTGCTCGAAGTCCGTCGGTACACAGACCTGTTAGAAAAGGCTAACGTGATCAACAATGTCAGAGCTTGACCCATCGACATCCAACCCACAGGTTGCTCATGAAACGGTTGGAGAAGTAACTCATACGCCCGATTTTATTGTTCACTTTTGGGGTGTCCGAGGCAGTATTCCAGCTCCTGGGGCTGAAACAGTACGTTATGGCGGCAATACCTCCTGTGTCGAAATGCGAATCGGTGGTAAGCGGCTAATTTTTGATGGGGGAACAGGCTTACGCGTGTTGGGTAAAAGCTTGCTGAAGCAAATGCCCGTAGAAGCCTATATGTTCTTTACGCACTCCCATTGGGATCACATTCAGGGCTTTCCCTTTTTTGTCCCAGCGTTCATTAAAGGCAATTGTTTCCATATCTACGGCGCGATCGCTCCGAATGGAGCCACGATGAAGCAACGGCTCAGTGACCAAATGCTGCATCCCAATTTCCCAGTGCCGATTCAGGTCATGCAATCTGACCTGAAGTTCTATGATCTGTTCCCCGGTGATGTGATGCAGTTAGATGACATTACGATCGAAACAGGGTCATTGAATCATCCTAATACGGCGATGGGCTATCGCATCACCTGGAATGGCCGGACAGTTGTCTATGCCACAGATACCGAACATTACCCCGATCGCTTAGACGAGAACCTACTGCATCTAGCTCGGGATGCCAATATGTTGATCTACGATGCCTGCTACACCGACGAGGAATACCACGACCCCAAAGCGCCCAAAATTGGTTGGGGCCACTCAACCTGGCAGGAGGCCGTGAAGCTAGCGAAGGCCGCCAACGTCAGCAAAGCCGTGATCTTCCACCATGACCCAAATCATACCGATGATTTCTTGGATGATGTGGAAGCTCAGGTGCAATCCGTATTCCCAAATAGTGTG
>DATNPU010000258.1:0-6441 GCA_036703105.1 Microcoleaceae cyanobacterium | reverse complement strand
CACAGCAATCAGCAATTCTTTCACATATTGAAATTGCTCGGAATAGCCACCATCTTGAGTGATCAATAACCTGGGATCATTAGGTAACCAACTGACTGTTCTAGCCACAACATGCAATAGGATAAACGCTACATCGATCGCTAAAAGCAGCACAAAGACACTGATTGAGAGTTGACTCACCAGTTGCTTTACCCGTTTATTCATTGCGTTACCTGAGCACTATAACGACAGCAAAACTGAGCCACAAATTCGCATCATGGCTAGTAGAACCCCCACGTTTAACAAACTTTCAGAATTGTCAGCAGCAGATGACTAAAGCACCCATAATTGGCTGCTGTAAATTCTCTCTTTCGCCGAGAATCACCTTTATCTGGTTTTAATCTTTTCTTGACTTAGAACAATCTTACTTATGGCTGATTTAACCTGAGCTTAATCCAATCTTTTTAAACCCCAAGAGAATTTAATGGGCGTGAGTCCTCTCAATCCTCAGGTCTAACCGCTAGACTAAGGTGGCCTCTGTAAAGGAAGTTCATCCGTTCTGTTTAGGGCAGTCTCTGTGAGCAAACCCGGAGATTAGATAAAAGGCTACCGACTGAGCCTAGGCTTTCCTTTACAATAGGTTGGACTTTTTTAGCCCTTGACCTGACAGCTACCACCATGCCGCGTCGCACAGACCTCCACAAAATTTTGTTAATTGGCTCCGGCCCGATTGTGATTGGCCAAGCCTGCGAGTTTGACTACTCCGGAACTCAGGCGTGTAAAGCGCTTCGAGATGAAGGGTACGAAGTGATCCTGGTCAACTCTAACCCGGCCACGATCATGACTGACCCAGAAACTGCAGATCGCACCTATATTGAGCCGCTGACTCCGGAAATTGTTGAGAAGATTATTGAGCGAGAACGTCCCGATGCGCTGCTGCCAACGATGGGAGGACAGACAGCCCTCAACTTAGCGGTGGCCTTATCCAAGCAGGGCATTTTGGATAAATATAATGTGGAGCTGATTGGGGCAAAGCTGCCCGCGATCGAGATGGCCGAGGATCGCAAGCTGTTTAAAGAAGCGATGGAACGGATTGGAGTGCCCGTTTGTCCATCTGGCTTGGCGCATACATTAGAGGAAGCCCGGACGATTGGGCATCAGATCGGTAGCTATCCCTTAATTATTCGTCCCGCTTTTACAATGGGTGGCACCGGCGGTGGAATTGCCTATAACCAGGAGGAATTTGAGGAAATTGCGCAGTCAGGTTTGGATGCCAGCCCAGTTTCCCAGATTTTGATTGAGAAGTCGCTCTTGGGCTGGAAGGAATACGAACTGGAGGTGATGCGAGATCTGGCGGATAACGTAGTGATTATCTGCTCGATCGAGAACCTAGATCCAATGGGGATTCACACGGGCGATTCCATCACTGTGGCTCCAGCTCAAACTCTGACAGATAAGGAATATCAGCGGTTACGTGACTATTCCATCGCCATCATCCGCGAGATCGGGGTAGAAACGGGTGGCTCTAATATTCAGTTCTCGGTCAATCCCGATACAGGGGAAGTGATCGTGATTGAAATGAATCCTCGCGTTTCCCGTAGTTCGGCTCTGGCCTCTAAAGCGACTGGCTTCCCGATCGCCAAGATGGCAGCAAAATTAGCCGTTGGCTACAGCCTGGACGAAATTCCCAACGATATCACCAAGAAAACTCCTGCCAGTTTTGAACCGACGATCGATTACGTCGTCACGAAAATTCCGCGATTCGCCTTTGAGAAATTCCCCGGTGCTCAACCGATCCTCACCACTCAAATGAAATCGGTAGGTGAAGCGATGGCGATCGGACGCACCTTCCACGAGTCCTTTCAAAAAGCCTTGCGCTCGCTAGAAACAGGACGGGCAGGCTGGGGCTGTGACAAATCAGAAAAGCTGCCCAGCTTGGAACAAATTCGGGCCGGACTCCGGACTCCCAACCCCGATCGCATTTTTATGGTGCGCCATGCCATGCAGATGGGGATGTCAGTTGAGGAAATCTATGAACTGACGGCGATCGATCCCTGGTTCCTCGATAAGTTGCAGGAACTCCTGGAAACGGAGAAATTCCTCAAGCGCACTCCGCTCACCAGTCTGACCAAAGACCAGATGCATGTGATTAAGCGGCAGGGCTTCAGCGATCGGCAGATTGCTTTTGCCACTAAGACCACAGAAGACGAGGTACGGAGCTACCGCAAATCTCTTGGGGTAATTCCGGTTTATAAGACCGTGGACACCTGCGCAGCGGAGTTTGAAGCGCTGACACCTTACTACTACTCAACCTATGAGGATGAAACGGAAGTTCTGCCTTCCACCAAGCGCAAAGTGATGATTCTGGGGGGTGGCCCCAACCGGATTGGTCAAGGGATTGAGTTTGACTATTGCTGTTGTCATGCTTCCTTCTCCTTACGGGAAGATGACTTCGAGACGATTATGGTCAACTCCAACCCCGAAACTGTCTCGACCGATTACGACACCAGCGATCGCCTCTACTTTGAGCCATTAACGAAAGAAGATGTGCTGAACATTATCGAGGCAGAAAATCCGGAGGGAGTGATTATCCAGTTCGGTGGCCAAACACCGCTGAAGCTGGCTGTGCCATTACAAAAGTATTTGGAAGGCAATGCCGAAAGCCATGTTAATACCAAGATTTGGGGCACCTCCCCCGACTCGATCGACATGGCAGAAGATCGGGAGCGGTTCGAGAAAATTCTGCGGCAATTGAACATTCGCCAACCGTCTAACGGCATTGCTCGGAGTACTCGCGAGGCCCTGGAAATCGCTCGTCGCATTGGCTATCCGGTCGTGGTGCGTCCCAGCTATGTTCTGGGGGGTCGGGCGATGGAAATTGTTTACTCCGACACCGAGCTAGAACATTACATGACCTATGCCGTCCAGGTAGAACCCGATCACCCGATCCTGGTCGATCAATATCTGGAAAACGCGATCGAAGTGGATGTCGATGCGATCGCGGATGCCACAGGGCAGGTGGTGATTGGCGGCATCATGGAACACATTGAGCAAGCGGGGATTCACTCGGGCGACTCAGCCTGTTCTTTACCTAGCGTGTCTCTGAGTGCTGCCGTACTAGAGCAAATTCGCCACTGGACGATCGATCTAGCGAAAGCTTTAAAGGTCGTGGGACTGATGAATATTCAGTTTGCCGTTCAGGGCAATCAGGTGTTCATCCTGGAAGCTAACCCACGGGCCTCACGCACCGTCCCCTTTGTGTCGAAGGCGATCGGCGTACCGTTAGCCAAAATGGCGGCGCGGATTATGTCGGGGCAAACCTTGAAGCAACTCAACTACACCGAAGAAGTGATTCCCAAACACATTGCGGTGAAAGAAGCCGTGTTGCCGTTTGAGAAATTCGCTGGTACTGATCCTATTCTCGGGCCAGAAATGCGCTCGACTGGGGAGGTCATGGGGATCGATGATAACTTTGGTACGGCTTACGCTAAGGCAGAACTGGCGGCTAGCCAACGCCTCCCCCTGAAAGGGACAGTGTTTGTCTCCATGAGCGATCGCGACAAAGCGACTGTTGTGCCGATCGTGCAGGACTTCATCGATCTGGGCTTCAAGATTATTGCTACTGTAGGTACCCGCAAAATCTTAATGGAGCATGGTTTAAAGGTTGATCTCATTCTGAAGCTCCATGAAGGTCGTCCTCATGTGTTGGACTCAATTAAGAATGAGCAAATCCACTTAATCATCAACACGCCCTCTGGGGAAGAAGCCCGTGCTGATGGTCGTCTGATTCGCCGGACTGCCTTGATGTATAAAATCCCGATCGTCACGACGATCGCGGGAGCCAAAGCCACCGCCGCTGCCATTCAGACTCTGCAAGCCCAAGCGCTGACAGTCAAGTCTTTACAGGAATACCTGAAGTAGCACGATGTTTTGCCATCAGCAGGAGTTAGTCACCTACCGACTCCCCTGATGAAACGGCTGAACCAACGAACAATTTACCCCCTCTACCAAAGGCTAGCGTGTAGACCCACCTAGCCTTTGCCGTTAGTCAGGAACTCGACTAGCAGCAGAGAACCCATCATCAGATAGATGCGAGGAGTCAAGACAGGGGTATAAGGTGATGAAAATTTATTTTTTTATCCTCCTCATTTTTCTAGCTGAGAAGGAACGATTAAACTCTCGAAAAAATTAATATTCTTTACAGTCCTTATCTAGCAAGCCTTGTGGCCGGAGTCCCCCAAAGCTGCGGAATTTTATTAGATTTTGTTGCCCAAGATGCATTCAAGAAATGCGATTATGGGTACTCTCTATATAACAAGGACGGTAGTTTTGGGCTTGTACTCCCGGTTACTTTCTTAAAAATTAATGATCTCAAGCAAGAGCCTCCCTCATAAATGTTACATTTGTTAATATAGAACTACGACCCTTAAGGATGATTTGTTATGATGCAAGAAATTTTTCTCTTAACCACTATTATTCTTGAGCTTGGCGTGATCGCCTTAATAATCGATCAGTGGCAGCGACGGCAGGCCGAACAACCCTCTACAATTGCCATTCCGGTTAAAGTACGTGACGATATTTAGGTTTTTTTAGCTCGATTTCATCCGGTTCCCGACGACAAGCTGTACCCTACAGTCTTGCTCATCGTCATCGCTACTCACACTTTGCTTTCAGCTTACTCTCTTCATTCTCAGGCAACGCCATGAAGACCCCTCAAACCACCACTGACTTAGTGCGTACTTACCTGCGAGAAATCGGTCGGGTTCCCTTATTGACCCACGAGCAGGAAATTCTCTATGGCAAGCAGGTGCAACGCCTATCTACCGTCTATGAAGCCCAGGAATCGTTAGTAGAAACCTTGGGTCGAATTCCGACGACGCAGGAGTGGACACAGCAGGTTAATCTGTCTGAAACCGAATTGCAGCAAGTCATTACCGAAGGTGAATTTGCCAAGCGCAAGATGGTTGAGGCCAATTTGCGTCTAGTGGTTTCGGTGGCGAAGAAGTATACAAAACGCAACGTTGACCTGTTGGATTTAATCCAAGAAGGCACGATCGGGATGCAACGGGGGGTAGAGAAATTCGATCCCACCAAGGGCTACCGCTTCTCTACCTATGCCTACTGGTGGATCCGTCAAGCCATTACTCGCGCGATCGCGGAAAAAGGCCGGACTATCCGCCTCCCAATCCACATCACCGAAAAACTGAACAAAATTAAGAAAGCCCAGCGCAAACTCTCGCAAAAATTGGGTAGGGCCGCTACTGCCGCCGAACTCGCCCAGGAATTAGAACTAACGCCCCGCCAAGTTCGCGATTATCTAGAACGCGCTCGCCAACCCCTATCGCTAGATTTGCGGGTGGGGGATAACCAGGACACTGAACTGGGTGAACTGCTGGAAGACACCGGCGCTTCTCCCGAAGAGTTTGCCACTCAATCATCATTACGGGCCGATCTAGAAAAACTGATGGCCGATCTGACTCCGCAACAGCGGCAAGTGTTGGAACTGCGATTTGGCTTAGAAGATGGACAAGCCCTCACCCTGGCCAAAATCGGCGATCGCCTGAACATCAGCCGGGAACGGGTGCGTCAAATCGAACGGGAAGCGCTCACCAAACTGCGGAAGCGCAAAGCCTCGATCGGCGAATACCTCGCTAGCTAGCCCTTTCTGCCCCATCTCCCTCACCTCCCCCATCCTCCTAACCTATCCCTGGCTTGAGTGAGACAATCCCACCCTAACGAGTTCGGTTCTACTCACTGCCAACCCCAAGCTGGATTGATACAGTGTGTTTATAGACATTGCAACCGTTTGATCGAGGTTCTAATCGTGAACAACTTATCGAACCACTTACCAGAATTCCTTGAGGGCGGAGCTGAGTCGGGTAACTCTTTACTACATTATGTGCAGTCGATGAGTCCCGAAACGGTTGCCCAGCTCTCGAAACCTGTCTCGCCCGAAGTGTTCCAAATGATGGAACGAAACATCATTGGTTTACTCGGTGGATTACCTCCCGAAAGCTTTCAGGTTGAGATCACCACATCTCGCGAAGATCTCGGTCGGCTACTCGCCTCGGCGATGATGAGCGGCTACTTCCTCCGTAATGCCGAACAACGACTGGCGATCGAAAAATCTTTAGTTACCACTGAATCAGAATCCAAATAGTCATTGCATTGCCCTGAGTGTTGGCAAATCTGATCATTGTTTGGCAGCTTGGGTCAGATTTCGACTAGGATGATTCCTTCCTTAACATATCTGCGTGTGTGCCGATGGAATCCCTTTCAGCCCCCAACACTCAAGCTCAAACTCATTCCACAAACCCGATCGCTCCTGTAGAAACTACTTTAAACCCGGCAGACCACCCATTCGGTTTGTCGGGTTTTGTGATAGCAAACCTGCGGCGATCGCTGTTGCATTGGTATAGCCAGCAAGGACGAGATCTTCCCTGGCGACAGACTCGTCATCCG
>DATNPU010000255.1:0-5185 GCA_036703105.1 Microcoleaceae cyanobacterium | reverse complement strand
AACAGCAATTCTCATTTCGAAACTAATCTTGGGTTTGGGCAGTGCAAGCTTGCCTACGGCGAGCTTGCACTGCCCAAAATTGCATACTGAAGATTGCTGTATCGACAACGATATCCCTATACGGTACTAGAAATTCTCAGTATGCCAATCGGTATCAAGGCAAGTTCGCCTGTGACAAACTTGCCTTGACACCATTGCGAGTTTGATGCGCCTGTCGGCGCGCAAAACTCGTAACAGTTCCCAAATGAGAATTGCTGATACGGTACCAATCACATCCAGTGTAGTTGAGCTGTCACTTATAATTTATATTTTGCGAACTCAGCCTGGTAAAAATTGAAGAGTTTTTCAAACAGCTACTTCTTCACAAGAATCTCATTATTTCTCTTTATTCTATAGACATAACAGTAGGAGTAGTATACTTCATGTCACACGGTGCATCAGAATTCAGATGTAATTAAATCGTTGTGAGGTGAAACTTTTCTTAAATCTTTCATAGATCTCAACTGAGTTTCTAATCACTAAATTCGTCACAAGTCTAATTGCGTGATTAAGCCTGAAACTCTTACGTTCTAATTCACTTAATATGTTCTTTTTTTGATGGCGATCGCGTTTATGAACATGCAGATTAAATAGCACCCTACTTGATATACAGTCGATCGCTCTCGGTTAAGAATCGGGAGGATAATGTTATGCCGGATCAACTGCCTGGATCTCGTGAACTGTTATTCGCAAGTAACAGTAATTCCTTTACGTCAATTCCTCCATCTGCCACCATCCAGAACAATCTGCTTTCGAATAGTCAAACGGCCAATATCAATGTCACGTATCACAACTTTACACCTCAGGCAAAAACGGCGTTTGAGTATGCCGTTCAGATCTGGGAATCGTTGATAGCCTCACCTGTACCCATTGAAGTTGACGCGTATTGGGAACCATTAAGTCCAAGTGTTTTGGGTGGCAGTGGCCCTAACTATTTTGTCAGGAACTACCAAGGGCTACAGCCCAATACCTGGTATCCGTCTGCTTTAGCTAATAGTCTAACAGGTAAAGATTTGAAACCTGATAGTGCTGATATAACCACTAGTTTAAGCAGTACCTCCAACTGGTATTTTGGAACGGATGGAAACACTCCAGCGAAACAACATGACCTGGTTACGGTTGTCCTACATGAGCTATTGCATGGTTTAGGAAACACGGCCTTGATGCAGTACTCGAACGGACAGGGTGGATGGGGACTTAGTCTCACAGGGTCTCCTACAGGGTCTCCCAGCATTTACGATCGCTTTACCGAAAATGGCTCAAGGCAACCGCTGATCGATACCAATCTATTTCCTAACCCTTCGTTTGCGCTCGGAACTCAACTCACCAGCAATAACCTGTTCTTTGATGGCCCCAATGCTGTAGCTGCCAATAATGGAATTAAACCCCAACTCTATGCTCCTAGCCAATGGCAACAGGGTTCCAGCTATACCCATCTGGATGAGTATGCTTATCCGGCAGGTAGTTTAAATTCCTTAGATACTCCTTTTCTCAGCGCGGCTGAATCGAATCATTATCCAGGCCCAATCACCCTTGGAATGCTTAGAGATATGGGATGGCTGAAACCCATCCTACCGACCATTACCCTTGCCGTTTCCCCTAGCACTGTGTATGAGGACGGTAAAGCCAATCTCACCTACACCTTTACCCGCACTGCATCTACGATCGCTCCTCTGACCGCTTATGTGAATGTGGACGGCACTACTACCTTACCAGGTTTACCAGATAGCGATTACACCATCAGTGGCGGCACCTTCTCTGGAAATAGCGGAACCGTTACCTTTGCAGCGAATTCATCCACCGTTACTCTGGTGGTTAATCCCACGACTGATACCACAGTTGAGCCAACTGAAACCATCACCCTGACCCTGGCTAGCGATCCACTCTATATTGTAGGCACCACTGGAACTATTACAGGAGTGATCAAGAATGATGATTTTATCGGGACTGCCGGGCGTGACATTCTTGTCGGTACTCCTGGAAATGACTACCTGAATGGACAGGATGGAAATGACACTCTTTCTGGCCTGAGCGGCAATGATGTCTTAATTGGAGGCAATGGAAAAGATACGTTAACGGGAGGCCGAGGTGCCGATCGCTTTGTCTTTTCAGGATCTACACTGCACAGTGCAATGCAGACATCCGTGTTGCGGGGGCGCGACCGCATTACAGATTTCAACGTCAGTGAAGGCGACAAATTCAAACTTGATTTTGATAATAACCTGAGTACGGTAGAGCGACCGAGGAAGCTCTTTAATGCAGGTCAGCAGCATGGCAGTTTGATTCAGGCGATTCGATCGGCGTATATCGATAAAGACCCACGCAGTCCTGGTCGTCAAGTGCTGAAAGCAAATGAAGATGTGTTCTTCAAACTGGGAAGCCGCACCTATCTATCCGCTAACGATCGCAGCAGTCCATTTTCGTCCACAAGCGATCTGGTGGCTGAGGTCACGGGAATTCACTTCAAATCTGGAGACATTGGACGAAGCGTGTTAAAAGTCGCAAATTACTTCATCTAATGCGAATTCGATAGCGCCATTTCTGCTGCGCGCCACGCAGCAGAAATGGCGCAAAAACGTGCCCCACGCGCCGCTCGGAGTACGGTTTTGCGCCTTCATCGAATTCACGTTCATCCGAGATTGCTATATGATGCTGATTGGTCATAAAGTACTCCGAAAGAAGGAGAGAATGATCAATCTATCTATGTCGAACGAGGGACGATTGTGGTGAAATGGCGCTGGTTCTTACCTGGCTTCCTTGGTGTGTTTTTGATGGGCGGTGCTGCCCAAACCGATACTGTCATCGATTGGCATTTTGATCGCGATCGCAACCAACTTGAGTTTAGAACTGACGAATACGTTCAACCCAGCGTTCAGCTCATCTCCAATCCCACTCGCTTAGTCATTGATTTGCCAGGAATTGTCTTGGGGCATCCTCTTGTCAATCAGCCCGTAGGCAATGCGATTCAAGAAGTTCGCATCGGGCAATTTAATCCCTACACGACTCGCATCGTGGTTGCGCTTGACCCAGGCTATACCCTCGATCCCAATCAAGTGAAAGTTCGTGGCGATTCTCCGAGCCACTGGCAAGTTCAACTACCCAGCCCTCAACGGCTATCAGACGATTCAGTTTCGGTTTCGCCAGACCAACCGGATAGCCAAACCATTGGCGTGATTCAACCCCAGATGCCACCTACCCTAAATCCACGAGAACGGTTTGCCGACGTGGTTGCCCTCCAGTCACCTCTGGTTGATCTGCAAACGCAGATCCAATCGGTCATGGGGCAATACAATTTCCTGCAATCGGGCATGTTCTTTCTGGATCTGGAAACAGGAAATTACGTCAATGTGGGGGGCGATCGCGTTTTCCCGGCAGCCAGCACCATCAAGCTCCCTATTTTGCTCGCCTTCTTTCAGGACTTGGATGCAGGTCGGGTCAGTCTAGATGAAACGCTCGTCATGCGACGCGATTTGATGACAGGCGGTTCAGGCACGATGCAAGATGAACCGATCGGTAGCCGCTTTTCGGCCCTGGAAACCGTCACCAAAATGATCACCATCAGCGACAATACCGCCACTAATATGATCATCGATCGCCTGGGCGGAATTGATCGGCTCAACCAGCGCTTCCACAGTTGGGGCTTGCAAGATACGGTGATTCGCAATCTCCTAGCCGATCTTAGAGGAACTAATACAACCAGTTCGCAAGACATGGTGCGGTTACTCTCCCTGGTGGTGAACAATCGCTTGCTATCTCGCCAGAGTCGCGATCAGGTGATGGACATCTTGCGCCATACCACCATCCGCACGCTGCTGCCAGCGGGATTAGGGCCGGGAGCCGACATTGCCAACAAGACGGGAGACATCGGCTTTCTGATCGGTGACGCAGGCGTGATCACCATGCCCAACGGTCGGCAATACTTAGCCGCCATCTTTGTCAGACGCCCTTACGACGATGTGAGAGGCCGCTACTTTATCCAACAAATCTCCCGCCTGGTTTATTCCTATATGGAGCGATCGCCCTTGCAGCAAGCGTCAGGAGAATAGGTGTGGGGTGTGGGGAATGGATACAGGTGGGGAGGATGGGGAAGGTGGGGAAGTAAGATGACCTTTTCGTTTATCCCTCTACACCCTACACCCATCTCCCCCATCCTCCTCATCTCCCTCATCCTCCTCATCTCCCCCATCTCCCCCCCTTAAACCCGCGTTCGCGTTAATTGCGAGACGAGATACTGAGTCACCAGGGTTGGATCATCGGCTTGCATGATTGCTCGGACGATCGCGACTCGACTGGCGTTCGCCGACAGAACATCGTGCAAATTGTTGGCATCGATCCCCCCGATCGCAAACCAGGGAATCGGAGAATGTTCTGCGGCATAGCGAACGTAATCGAGTCCGGCAGCAGCCTTTCCGGCTTTGGTTGGCGTTTCATACACCGGGCCGACCCCGATGTAATCAGCACCTTCGTCGATCGCGCGACGCATTTCATCAGGATTGGTAGTCGAACGGCCAATGATTCGCTGGGGGCCGAGTAGCTGACGGGCAAAGGCGATCGGCACATCCTGCTGACCTAAATGCACCCCATCGGCATCAACTGCCAGGGCTAAATCAACGCGATCGTTGATGATGAACAGAGCATTGTAATGGTGGCAGATTTGCTTGAGCTTTTCAGCATTGCGGAGCCGCATCAGATCGTCCGTGTTCTTATCGCGATATTGCACCAGGGTCAGCCCCCCTTGCAGAGCCGCTTCAACGACTGAAAACAGATTGTCGTGCGGAGAGGTGACTAGATAGAGAGGCGATCGCCCCAGTTTTTCATGGCGATGATGCCCAATCAGAGCACTTTCCAGGCTGTAGACTCGATAGCGCATTTGCTTACAGGCCATCCCCATCTCCGAAGAGTAGAGCTTGCCGTATTCCTCTAACACCCGCAGCGCTTCCTGAACCCGGCAAAAGTTGGCTTGTAGTATTTGCTGAAGATCAGCCCGATGTTCCTCTTGGGGATGGGTGAGTTGAGTCCCCAAATCTCCAGGTGTATCGCGAGCGGCCCGAATCTTGGGGGTGTGCCAGCGACCTAACTCCTGACGTAAATCCTTGCATTCTGCTGTCAATCGAACATCATTTAAGCCAAATCGGCACCATTCCTC
>DATNPU010000248.1:0-3080 GCA_036703105.1 Microcoleaceae cyanobacterium | reverse complement strand
CAGGTAATCATCAGCGCCATTATCCAGGCCAATCACTTTCTCCTCCATCCGATCTTTTGCTGTTAACATCAGCACGGGCAGGGGACTTTTTTCTCCTCGCAACCGCTTGCATAGCTCTACACCAGACAGACCCGGCAACATCCAGTCAAAAATGGCCAGGGTATATTGAGCCCAATGGTCTTCCAGGTAGCTCCATGCGTGGTTGCCATCCATAAACCAGTCCACAATATAGGCTTGGTGAGACAGCGCCTGTTTGACGGCAATTCCCAGGTCTGGTTCATCTTCAACCAATATCAACCGCATTGCTGCAAAAATGTTTTGTTTAACTTTGGGTACTCAGAATCGTAACGCACTCTAGCGATCGTCAGATAAAGATTTCGCCACTCGTCGAGCTAAAGCTGCCCCTAGCAACACACCACCGACTACACCAGCGGCTTTAACCACTGGCTTGAGATGATCAGAGCGATAGCGTTCAATCACTTCATCTTTGAGCCATTCTGTAGTGGCCTTAAAGTTATGCAGCGGCGTCGGCAGTAACTCTAAATAGGTGCCCTGACGAATTAAATGTCCTACTTCTCCGGTGACTTCAATCCGATCAAAAATGTTGGCGGCACTGTTATTTATGCCCAATTTGAGCAATGTACCTCGTAAGTTCACTCTGGCTGGTTTCAGCGCATAATCCAGGGCTAATGCTCTCAAGTTATGGGCGATCGCCGCTCCTTGCTGATACGCTACCTGCGCTGTCGGTGGCAGTGGTTTGGGATTGGGATGGTGTGCTTCCGCATTCGTCGATTGATCCGGTTGATGTTCGGCAGGTTCGTATTCATCCCCACTACCCGATTCAGGCTGTAAATCGATCGCGCAATCCCCACCCGCAAATACCTCGGGAAAATCGGGGAGTTGCAACGTTGGTGTTACACTTAAGCGGCCATGTTTGTCTCGGTGCTGATCGGGAATGGGCAGTGAGTGAATCAAGGGATGTGTATTCGTTCCCGTTGTCCAGATCATGCTTCCCGCGGCTAACGTTTCCGTTTGCCCATTCAGTTGATACTCTACGGAGTTTGGTCGAATCGCGGTGACTTTGGCGCCAATGATCACCTCCACAGGCACTGTGCGCGCTTGTAACGCTTGCTCAGCCGTTGCCCGCAGTTGACTGTTCACATCGCCCTCTAGCAACTCGCCATGATTGAGCAACACCACGCGCACCTCTTCTACGTTGCCTCCCAACTCGGCATACCAGTGCGGCAGAAAATCGGCTAATGTGGCGGCCATCTCAACTCCAGAGGGGCCACCACCGATAACAACTGTGGTGAGTAATCGCCGACGTTGCTCGACATCTTGGAGTTGAATAGCCCGTTGAAAGCGATCGCGCAGATGCCGATCAATCGCGATCGCATCATCCTGGGTGCGGAAGGGTAGTGCATTTTCCTTAGCTCCCTCCACGCCAAAATAGCCTGTCACACTGCCCAAGGCGAGCACCAGATTACTGTAGCTGTAGCAATCTCCACCCACCAACTGCACCTGGCGTTGCTGCAAATCGATCGACCCTACGCTGCCCTGCACAAAAATCACACCGCTATGACGCAGTAATTCTTGGTAGGGGGGGACAACCTGATCAGCTTCCATTTCACCACTAAAGTATTCATAGAGCAGCGGTTTGAAACAGAAGCGATCGTTTTGATCAATCAAAATCACTGAGCGTGGATAATGCTGGTGGCTTAAATGCAGCGCTGTAAATAGTCCAGTAAAACCACCGCCTAGAATTACAGTTTGATAGACAGGAGTTGTCATAATGTGCCCTTAGACGATTCGCAATCAACCGTTAGAAACGTTTTGTCTGTCGAAAATCAGGTGTTATAGCGAAGTGCTGAGTGCTGAGGACTAAGTGCTGAGTATGAAACAGAGTGATGAAAACACTTGGGTTCATCTGGCTCGTCCTCACCGATTGGAGTGCTGCCATATCTGTAAAACATTGTATTGATAAATCTCGTCTTTTAGCTCAACATTGATGAAATAGTTTTTTCTCCGTTTGCATTGAATTTGTTGTTAGCGAGGAAATGATTCATTGTAATAGAGTAGTGGCTTTCAAGGGCTAATCCTGTGAACTTCAGTGATGACGTTGATCGTGAGAACTGGAGGCTGATTGATCATTGCAGCGCTGCTAATGGAGCTTTACTGGCGACCCAACTGAATGACCGCTTGAACTAATTTTTCTGGCTCTACTGGCTTGGAGATATGCATGTGAAATCCAGCGGCTAGGGCTTGTTGCTGGTTAATTTCCCCGGCATAGGCTGTGAGCGCGATCGCGGGAATGTTTCCCCCCTGGTCAGGCGGCCATGTTCTAATTTGTCGGATCAGGGCATACCCATCCATCTCTGGCATCCCAATATCACACAGCAGCAAATCAGGCTGAGATTGATTGAGTAGGGTCAATGCTTGCATAGCGGAGTCTGCCGTTATAACCTGGGCACCTGCTTGGGCCAGAATAAAGGATGCTAATGCCTGCATGTCTGGTTCATCGTCTACAACTAAAATTTGCATCCCGGTTAAGTCGGTTTTTTGCTCGATGGGTTGAGCTTGAGGAGATTGCTGCTGTCCGCCACTGTTTAAGGGGAGCCGAATGGTAAAGGTTGCTCCTAAGTCGGAGCCTGGACTCTCTGCCCAAATTGTTCCTCCATGCAGTTCGGTAAGTTGACGAACGATCGCCAGCCCTAATCCTAATCCGCCAAATCGTCGGGTAATTGTACCGTCCTCTTGCCGAAAGTAATCAAACACATGGGGTAAAAACTCGGGATTAATACCTTTACCAGTGTCTGTGACAGTAATTTGAGCGTAGGCAGAGAGCTGAGAATTGAATTGGTTTGGCACTGTTGATTCTGTGCCTGTTTCTGGTTGGCAGGCTTCGCCAACAGGTCCAATTTCAATTTGCTCTAAGCCCACTACAATTTGTCCGCCTCCAGGCGTAAATTTGACCGCATTCGAAAGCAAGTTCCAAATCACCTGTTGTAGCCGGTTCGCATCCCCTAAAATACTGCCAGAAATTGGATTGAGGATGGTTTGAATTTGAATTTGTTTCGCTT
>DATNPU010000241.1:0-12965 GCA_036703105.1 Microcoleaceae cyanobacterium | reverse complement strand
GTGGTCTCTGTCGCCTTGACTCGCGCGCGTGAATTAGGCTTCTCGACCGTCTCCTGCGCTAGCACGGGCAACCTGGCTAACTCCACGGCTGCGATCGCGGCTCATGCAGGTCTAGATTGCTGTGTCTTCATTCCTGCCGATTTGGAAGCGGGCAAAGTCATGGGGACATTGATCTACAGTCCTACCGTGATGGCCGTGCAAGGCAATTATGACCAGGTGAATCGCCTCTGCTCGGAAGTGGCCAATACTCACGGTTGGGGCTTCGTCAATATCAACCTGCGTCCCTACTACTCCGAAGGCTCGAAGACCTTAGGGTACGAAGTGGCAGAACAACTTGGTTGGCAACTGCCGGATCACATTGTGGCGCCTTTAGCTTCGGGTTCTCTGTTCACTAAGATCTACAAAGGCTTCCGCGAGTTTGTCGATGTTGGCTTAGTGGAAGACAAGCATGTGCGCTTCAGTGGCGCTCAGGCAGAAGGTTGCTCCCCGATCGCCCAAGCTTACCGCGAAGGTCGGGACTTCATCTCCCCCGTTAAGCCCAACACGATCGCCAAGTCGATCGCGATCGGAAATCCGGCTGATGGAGTATACGCAGTGGATATTGCCCGGAAGACAAATGGCAATATTGAATCAGTTACCGATGCCGAAATCGTGGAAGGGATCAAGCTCTTAGCCGAAACCGAAGGAATTTTCACCGAAACCGCTGGTGGCACAACCGTGGCTGTGCTGAAGAAACTGGTGGAAGCGGGCAAAATTGATCCGGATGAAACAACCGTCGTTTACATCACGGGCAACGGGTTAAAGACTCAAGAAGCCGTGCAGGGATATGTTGGCGAACCCCTGACGATTGAGCCAAAATTGGATAGCTTTGAGCGAGCTTTGGAACGCTCCCGTACCCTCGATCGCCTGGAATGGCAACAGGTATTGGTTTAAGTCGGTTTTCCAGCTGGGTGATCGAGGATTTGTCCAGCGCGAGTCGTGAGAACAAATTCTGATCACCCTCGGTTAACCGTCACATTGATTCCTTACTTCACTATTTACTAACTACGCCCTATGTCCGTCAAAGTTCTAATTCCAACTCCTTTGCAAAAACTGACCAATGATCAGGCCACTGTTGAGTGCGATGGTAGTTCGATCGCCGAACTGCTGGATGCACTAGAACAAAGCTGTCCGGGAATCAAAGCCCGGTTGTGTGACGATAAGGGCGAACTGCGCCGCTTCGTCAATTTCTATGTCAACAGCGAAGATATTCGCTTTTTAGATGGCATCAAAACTCCGCTAAAAGAAGGCGATGAAGTCAGCATTATTCCTGCGATCGCGGGTGGCTGAAATCCAGTGATTTCCTGTTAACGAAAATCCCCCAGGTGATTCGCTCATCTGGGGGATTTTAACTTGGAGATTTACTAATTCGCTGACCTAGACAATCAAGAAGTTCTGCACAACATAACTGGCAAGTTGTTGTCCGGCAGCTAAACCATCCTGGTTGGAAGATTCAACGTGAATTCCACCATAGATGCGGCTGCGTCCAGCTTCCTCTGCGGCTTGGTCGAAACTGCTATACGATCGCACAACTCCAGGTAAACCGGCTGTAGTGGTTGAGAAGCTGTAGTTGTCCCCAAACAAATAAGACAACACGGAACTGGCCGCTCCACTAAAGGTACTGTGTCCTGAAATGTAGTCTGGGAAGGGCGGTGTGCTAATTAAGGGAGTCCAGGTTGGATCTGAGGAGGTGCGGATCGCTTGAATGGGTCGGCATTGGTTATAGGCGTACTTAGCATCCCAGGCCACAATGCCAGCATCCGCCAGACTAATATTCAACATGGCAAACAGGCGGGCATCCTCAAACAAACTGGTGTTTTCTCGCCGAGCAATATCCTCTGCGATATCATTCCAGTGACCCGGGGGGGTATAAGTGCCACCACCATCTGCCCAAAATAGAGCAATTTCGGTTTGGTCAGCTGTTCGCTGGGAGTTAACATTACCTCCTAGCCGCTGCACCTCATCAACCTCAGATTGATATTGAGCACTAGTAAAGGCGGGGGGACCATCCGGCCGGAATTGCGAATCGCTAGTCATCGCAAACGGGCTGACAAATGGCCATTGGGGTAGCAGTGCCGGGGCATAGTTTGGAGCAGTAGGATGCCAATATTCATCGCCAGTGAGCGGCGTATAGGCCACAGTGGCAGTAGCTCCATCATTACTGCGAGCCGCCAGAAGGATATTGGCAACCGCCGTTCCGATCGCTAGCCCATTCTGTTCAGAGGCACCATCAGCAACGCGGGCCAATGTATTCGCTAGAGCAGTATCAAACGTTGACTTCTGATTGGGGTATAGGGTGATCAGTGTTTGGTAAGCTGCGCCTGCTACAGCCGCGATCGCTGAAGCTCCCGGTGCAGCAGTCACTGTCGTGCAATACTGTTGGCCTAAGTGAACGATCGAATTGACAGCATCGTAAATCGCGGCATGGACGATCGCCAAATTCCGGGCAGCGTAAGGTGGAGGTGTGCCTGCGGCTTTAATAGCTTGCAGAATAGTGTTGTTCCAGTCCAACACTACATTGTCATCACTGTAGCCTTGCAGCGTATTGGCTTCGTTACGCAAGGCTTTTTTATTGCTATCTGCTCGCAAGCTTAAGCGATATGGGGTGTCACCACTGTTGGCATGAACCCGCACATAATAGGTACCAGCTTCTAGAACGATATGTAAGTTTTCAGAAGCCGTGCCGCTATTACTAGAGGTTTGAATAACCCGTCCATCTTGATTAAGTAGCGCTAAATCAGCATCGGCTTGTAACCCGTTTAACGACAGGTTAAGAACACTAGCTTTTTTGATTTTGAAACAGAATAAATCATCCGTATCATCTGTCCCAACTCGATCGAAAACGGATCGACTTCGACTCTTAATTTTTATCTTCTTGACTGCATTCGAATCACTACGACTGCGAGAGCCAAATACACCGGATTGGGTAGAGTTACTACTACTTGGAATCCCCTGACTTAGTAGATCTCCTCCATATTCGTGAATGCTTTGGTGTTGTTCAGAAAGACTAGACGATTCAAGCAGACTAGGCATGAGACCTCACTTTAAATCCCCTGATTTACTAGTAAGCAGTCAAAACTTACTCACAGAGTTCCCACAAATAAAAGCTTAATAAACAGCTTTAAATTTACGTAGGAGGTGCCCCTCGAAGCCTAATAAAGCTTAGATTTAAGAGGTTTTGCTAGTAAATCAGGTTGACCATTTTATGTTTTAGTAATTAGTCATAACCAATGGCAAGCTGTTCTCCGTGTATTTACAGAAAATTTATTTCTCCTTTATACGTAGTAGGTAAACAATCTAATTTGAAAAATCTTTTACAGAGAGATTAAATCACAATAATAGATGTATTCTTTCCGATGCCCAGTTTTGAGAATTTGAGTTGTGGTTTATATTAGGAAATTTTTGCAATATTCTGTCTTTAGCTTGTTAATAGTAAAAGGTGTTTAATCTCAGGTTTCAGTCTTTAGATTGGTTAGCCTAGCTATTTTGTTCAAACTGATAACTGTAGCTTTGCCAGAAGTAGCTCGATCGCAGTTCGGAAATTTGGCTATTGATTAACTTGTTAAAGATTGACCGAGCCATTCGTTATTAGTCGGCTCCACGGCTTCTGTATTACTGTGGGGTTGGAGTGAAGCCGGATCTGTTAAAGTCAAAGCCATACCCTTCCTTACCCTGCTTGGAGAAGTCCTTATGTTGCGCCTGGAGCATGTCAGCAAAATTTATCCCACAGGTGAAGTCCTGAAGGATGTGAATTGGGAGGTTAAACCAGGCGATCGCATTGGGTTAGTAGGTGTGAATGGGGCGGGAAAAACTACGCAGCTCAAAATTGTCGCAGGTGAAATTGAACCGACTTCGGGTGAAGTCATTCGTCCCGCTAGCTTGCGAATTGCTTACCTGACCCAAGAGTTTGAAGTCGATCCCAGCCGTACTGTGCGCGAGGAATTTTGGCGGGCCTTTCGGGAAGCCAATGATGTGCATGAGCAATTGACCCAGGTGCATCGCGATATGGAGACTGCCGATCCCGAAACATTAGACAAGCTGATTCATGAAATGGATCGGTTGCAGCGCTTATTTGAAGCGATGGATGGCTACACCTTAGATGCTCGCATTGAGAAGATTTTGCCAGAACTGGGGTTTGCGCTCGAGGATGGCGATCGCTTGGTCAGTGCCTTTAGTGGTGGTTGGCAGATGCGCATGAGTTTAGGCAAGATTTTGCTGCAAACTCCAGATCTGTTGTTGTTGGACGAACCGACGAACCATTTGGATTTAGAGACGATCGAATGGCTAGAAACTTACCTGAAGGGCATCGAAACCCCAATGGTCATTGTGTCCCACGACCGGGAATTCCTTGATCGACTCTGTACCCAAATTGTCGAAACTGAACGGGGGGTTTCCACCACCTATCTAGGCAACTACTCGGCTTACTTGCAACAAAAGGAAGAAAACCGCCAAGCTCAGCAAAGTGCCTACGAAAACCAGAAAAAGGAACTGGAAAAGCAACAGGCCTTTGTCGATCGCTTCCGGGCCAGTGCCACCCGCAGCACCCAGGCCAAAAGCCGGGAAAAGCAGCTAGAGAAGATTGAGTTGATTGAAGCGCCCGATGCGGGACTGAGAACATTACGATTTCGCTTTCCGCCGTCCCCCCGTAGCGGTCGGGAAGTAGTAGAAATTAAGGACTTGACTCATGCCTACGATGACAGAATTTTGTTCTTGGGGGCGGAATTGCTAATTGAACGGGGCGATCGCATCGCCATCCTGGGGCCAAATGGAGCAGGAAAATCCACTCTATTGCATTTGATCATGGGCATGGAAGCAACCACCGAAGGAACGGTAAAGCTAGGCGACCATAACGTGATCCCAGGCTATTTTGAACAAAATCAGGCAGAAGCCCTCGATTTAGAAAAAACGGTGATGGACACAATTCATGATGAAGTCCCCAGTTGGACGAATGAAGAAGTCCGCACATTGCTCGGTCGCTTCCTATTTAGTGGCGAAATGGTGTTTAAACAAGTGGGGGCATTGAGTGGGGGTGAAAAAGCTCGGTTAGCCTTAGCCAAAATGCTGTTGCGTCCAGCCAATCTGTTGATCCTGGATGAACCAACCAATCACTTGGATATTCCGGCTAAGGAAATGCTGGAAGAGGCTTTACAAAACTATGACGGCACAGCGATCGTCGTCTCCCACGATCGTTACTTTATTTCCCAGGTGGCCAATAAGATTGTCGAAATTCGGGATGGGGAGCTACTCCTCTACCGCGGTGACTATCACTACTACCTAGACAAGATTGCTGAAGAAAAAGATAAGGAACGGTTAGCAGCGATCGAAGCCGAGAAAGCGGCCAAAGCGGCAGCAAAACGAGCCAAGCAGAAGGAGAAGGAAAAAACCAAGAGAACTCAAAAATCAAGCTAAAGGCGATCGGTGGCACAAATTAATCAGTTAGCAGCTAGGCCTGAACGGAGTATCTGTTCCGGCTATGGCCTGCTGAGGCTAGTCATCACCATCACGGGGGGCGAATTCCAAAGAAAAAATTTAGATTCCAGGTAGCGTAGCCCAAGATCTGATAGAACAATGGGTAATTCTGGCATTCGAACCCCTGCTCAACATACCTGTTCATCGGTAATTCCTGGGTTCGCTTTCACGATTTCAGTTAAACATCATTACAATTCCCTGACACTCTCGTACTTGTACTGGCTTCGAGAGAGTGGATGGCAATGTTATGATTTGCGGAAGAATTCATTCACAGAAGGCATGTTTTTATGGCGCAAGCGCCTATCTCTCCAGTTGTATTAATTATTCTGGATGGTTGGGGGTATCGCGAGGAGACAGACGGAAATGCTGTGACAACCGCTAAGACTCCTGTTATGAATAGCCTGTGGGCTGCATATCCTCACACCTTAATTCGTACCTCTGGCAAAGATGTAGGTCTGCCAGATGGTCAAATGGGGAATTCGGAGGTAGGCCATCTGAATATCGGAGCCGGACGCGTGGTTCCGCAAGAACTCGTCAGAATTTCTGATGCAGTTGAAGATGGAACATTGCTGAGCAACTCTGCCCTGGTAAAAATTTGCCAAACCGTCCAGCGTAATCATGGCAAGCTCCATCTCATTGGTCTCTGTTCCGACGGTGGAGTCCATTCCCATATCACCCATCTCCTGGGTTTGCTGGATATGGCGAAAGATCAAATGTTGACGGATGTTTGTATCCATATCGTCACCGATGGACGCGATACACCACCAACCTCGGGCAAAGCTTCAATCCAGCAAATTGTGGACTATGCAGAGCAAATCGGCATTGGGCGGGTTGTCACCTTAAGCGGACGCTATTACAGCATGGATCGCGATCGGCGCTGGGATCGGGTACAGCAAGCCTATAACGTCATGACTCAAGATGGCGATGGCGATGGCAGATCGGTGCTGGAAGCATTGCAGGCCTCCTATGATGCCGGGATAACCGATGAGTTTGTCGTGCCAACCCGGATTGCTCCAGGAGCCGTCGAGCCTGGGGATGGTGTGATTTTCTTCAACTTCCGCCCCGATCGAGCGCGTCAACTAACTCAAGCGTTTGTTGATCCCAAATTCCAAGGTTTTGAGCGGGAACTGATCCAACCTTTGGTGTTTGCGACGTTTACCCAATACGATCCCACCTTAACCGTGGAAGTGGCATTTGAGCCGCAAAACCTCAGTAATATTCTGGGAGAGGTGATTGCGAACCACGGACTGCGACAATTCCGCACCGCCGAAACTGAGAAGTATGCTCATGTCACCTACTTTTTCAACGGTGGCATTGAGGATCCTTTCCCCGGTGAAGATCGAGAACTGATCCCTAGTCCACAAGTGGCGACCTACGATCGCGCTCCCAGTATGTCCGCCGTTGCCGTGACGGATACTGTGATTGCGGCGATCGAACGACGCATCTATTCGCTGGTTGTAGTTAATTATGCGAATCCGGATATGGTCGGGCATACGGGCAATATGGAAGCAGCAGTCAAAGCTCTGGAGACCGTCGATCACTGTCTGGGGCGCTTACTGGAAAGTGTGAGCCGGGCCGGAGGGACAGCCTTGATCACCGCTGATCATGGCAATGCTGAGTTGATGTGGGATGAACAAGGCAATCCCTGGACAGCTCATACTACCAACCCCGTGCCATTGATTTTGATTGAAGGGGAAGGAGTGAAAATTCCCGGTCATGGAACAGAAGTGACACTGAGATCGGATGGTCGGTTGTCAGACATTGCCCCAACGATTTTGGACATCCTCAAAATTCCGCAGCCAACCGAAATGACGGGACGTTCCATAATCCAGGCGGCTGACTTTGATGTGCGGGCCAATCGGACTCCGGTGAAAGTCGCGCGTTAAGCGATCGAGGCCAAATCAGTTTGAGATAGACTAGGAGACGGTGGATTTTTTGCCTAATCCATCGTCTCAGTTTGAGCCAATGTTGATCTTGTTCATATAAGGGTTTTCACATGTCGCTGACTGCTGTCCTGCAAATCATCTGGTCGCTTTCTGCTCTGGGGTTGATCGTTCTGGTCTTGCTCCACAGTCCCAAAGGCGATGGTTTGGGTGGATTAGGGGGACAGGCACAACTATTTACCAGCACTAAAAGCGCTGAAACGACCCTTAACCGCGTTACTTGGGCACTCACCGCGATCTTTATGGGGATGACGATTATTCTCAGTTCTAATTGGCTGCCCCAGTAAATCTCGCCTTAAGCACTGCCTTCATGCAGCTAAGACGAAAGTGGCTGAGGGGCTGTGTTGCCGTTGCCATTGGCCTAGTTCTCTCTATCTGGGGTACAACAGGGATACCGTTGCCCCGTCCGATGGCTGTACTCTGGCAACACCCTAGCACTGCGGTAGAGCAGGTGTTAGCTCAGGGAGTTAAGGATGATTTGCCTCTACAAGCGCATCCTCTCCCACCAACGTTAGCTCAATGGCACGACTCACAAGCTACAGGAGATTACTTCGACCAAATCCAGCCGGTGAATGTTGGTTATCTGGTGTGGTCAGAGTTTCCAGTCAAGGTATTTGTCCAACCCGTAGAGGCAAATCCAGCGAACCCATTTATCGCGCAACGATCGCAAACTTGGGTCGCAGCTGTTTCCCAAGCGATCCAGGAATGGAATTTATACTTACCGTTAGCTTTGGTGGAGCAAGCTGAAACGGCTGACATCACGATTTGGCGATCGACACCACCCTTGCGCCTAGAGACTCAATCACCAGATGGGGTTCCACCAACCGATCGACGCCCTCCTCGACTGCAAATTCGGGCGCGCAATGCTGAAACGCGCTATGAGATCTACGTTAAACAGATAGTAGCTGAGGGCAAAGCACCCGCCGCGATCGCCTTAGCCCCTCGCTTCACAATCTATCTACGTCCAGATCAACCTTTAGCCTATACTCTTGCGACTGCCCGGCATGAATTAGGTCACGCGTTAGGACTGTGGGGCCATAGCCTGCTGCCCACAGATGCTTTATATGCCATGCCCGTGCGTCAACCACCAACGATTTCGGTACGGGATGTGAACACCTTAAAACGAGTGTATGAGCAACCTACTCGCCTAGGCTGGCCAATTTCACGGTGAATAGCACATCACTTTCCAACTCACACCGCTAAGACAGCGATCGAGTTCAAAGTCCCCAAAATGTACCTGCACGGGTTGAGAAAGCTCCTTCCAGGCCACAGGATGGAACCCTAAGCGAGTATAGAAGCGTTGCAACTTAGGCTTACAGACAAGATAAACTGGTTGGGCTGTAGTTTGGGCGAGTTTCTGAACTAGGCACGCTCCGAGCGATTGCCGCCGCCAGTCGGGACTGACAAACAGGTGATACAACACACAGAACTCGGGGTAGCAGGAAAGCGCTGCACATCCAACCGGAATGCCATTACACTCAACTACGTGATATAGCGACCAGTTGAACAATGGTTCAGTTGGAATCAGCACCAGGTATAACAGTAATATACAGACCGAGAAAAATGTGACCCCACAGGTGTAAAGCAACAGCAGGAGCAGGAGCAATCGGGCCGGTTGGGGAGAGAGTTGTCCGAGAAGGCGTAGTTCTAGGACGATCGCCAGCCCTAATGCCACGATCCGAATCAGCCGATAGGCCAGCATCCGTAAATCGAACGCTAAGGCTTCTGTCCAGATTAGGCTGAGAACAAACTTTTGCAGCACCCACTGATCAATTTGTTGAGCCGGACGGATGCTACATTGGCCAGGGAGAGAGCAAGGGAGGGAAGAAGTTGATTCAGCCATGTTCTGCCCGTTCCAACCAAGCCCGCATCTTACCAGGATTGAGTAAGCCGTAAGGATCGACTTGTTCCTTAAATGCTAATTGCGCCACATCAACGGTTTTCATGCCGCCATCTTCCAGAATGTAAGTATGAGGATTGAAGATCACTGCACCCCGAGCTTCATGTTCAGCAATAATCTGATTCAACCGCGCCTCTGTGGTATATCGCACGATCTGCAATCCGATCGGATGCATGGTGCCCATCGCCCGGGCAAACTCCAAATGCATGATCACTTCATCCCCATAGTGGTGATACATCTGCTCAACCAACTTCAAATCTGGATCAGCCGGAAACAGCGTTTGGAGATAAGTTAACGAAGCATCGACGCAGCGAGCATGGAGAGTCGTGTGATTCCAAGAGTATTCCATTAAAGTGATCCCTTTAGCGGCCTCCTGAGCTGTTTTTTCATAACAGAGGTGGCCTTGAAACTCGTTGACTAATTCCCGAAATGGCTCCAAGCAGCACTCGGCAATCATCACAAGTACCGCATGGTGATGGGTGGGAATCGCGGAACGCAGGGCGGTGAAATAGGTAGGAATGGGATCGGCACAGACGGTCACTAATTTTTTGATCAAGCCGTCACTGTGGGCCAGGGCTTGCCCAAACCGGGCGGCGGTCATGAAATCTGGAAAAGTCACGATCGCTTCTGCCCAAGCGTAGGCAGGCGCTAAAGGAATTTCTAATTCGGTAATAATGCCATTCGTCCCATAGGCATGATTAACCTTTTGCACATCGTCGCCCCGGAGTTCAATCACACGAGGCTGGTCTTCCATCGTCACAACTCGGAGGGCCAAAAGATTGCCACGATCGCGCAGTTGCCCATAGGTGACGGAGCCGACCCCACCACTCCCCCCAGCAATAAATCCCCCGATCGTGGCTGTGCGGTAAGTAGACGGTGCCATCCGAATCTCCCAACCCATTTCGCGCGATTGGCGGTCGATCGCCGCCAGTTTAGCTCCCGGTTCTACACACGCCACTCCAGGCTTGATCCACTTCACGGTTTGCATGGGGGTTAAGTCGAGAATGACGCCACCCGCTAACGGCATACACTGTCCGTAGTTGCCCGTGCCTGCTCCCCGCACCGTCACTGGCACTTGGTGACGGACACAGGCGCCAGCAACTCGCAAGACTTCGGCTTCATTCGCAACTCGAACCACCAAATCACCGCATTTATGACTGAGTAAAGGTTGCAGGACGGGACTAAAGTAGTAACAATCGCTCGAGAGCTTGGCGATTTGAGTGGGCTCAGTGATTAACTCTAATCCCTGTAGGTCAGCGATCAGAGCTTGCAGGTCGAAGGTAGAACTAGCCGTAAAGGTCATGCGTTAATGTTGTAGTTGCTGGGGTAAAGACTAAACCGATTATTCCCTAATTACCATAGGGATAGTGTGCATATTTGCAGCATCTTACGATTACTTGATCGGAATAAACGGCAGGAAGCGTTTAATAAAGCGTCTCAATTTAAGTAAGCCAACGATTTTCCGAACTTTGGGTGAAACGATCGGAGTAGCCGGGGGCACTGGTTCCAGTTGGGTTTGCAGTTCAGCATATTCTGCGGCAGTTAATGGGCTACCGTCGATCGGCGATCGAGCGCCAATAATCAGTTGTGCCCGTAAAACTTCTTCAGGTTGGTCTTCGGTAGGTGGTAAGGCCAGAACCGGAGGCGTTGCCGTCAGCAGTGACAGGCTCACCGTTAACGGTAGAAGCGTTTTACGATCGCGGAACCAGAACTGAGACATAGTTGAGAGGGTCGGAAAACCATTAGAGCGATCGTAGCGCTTCCGCTAAATTCTCTAATGTCGTTTGCAGAAGTTGGAGTTGATAGTGCTGTTCAGTCCTGATCTCTGCTTCCGTCGTTGCTTCATAACGAATAACGCGTTCTGCTACGAGTTCATAGCGTTGTAAAGCCGCTAAATTTAAGGCACTGAAATTGACTAAGTAATCTCTAGCTGCTTCTAGACAGGCATAGCGAATTTGGGCTTCAGCCGCACTGGTTGATGGCGTAGAACTGTCTGCGTTCAGAGTTTTATTTAACAAATAAGAGGCTCCACCCAACAGGGCACCTCCTACCGGACCACCAAGAACAAACCCTAGGCCGCTGGCTAACAGGGTTTCAGGATTTAAGCTAGAAGACTTTGTACTAGTGCTGCCAGTAGGGATATTGGGTAGCTCGACTTGGGGAGGCGGCGGAAAACCGACCATAAGTTGATTGGGGCGACTACGCTCAAAAAACTCGCAGGCTTGGTGTACCCATTTAACAACGGCTTGTTGATGATCGATCGCTGTGGCCTTAAATGCGCCAGTTTCCCAGGTTCTAAACTGACCTTGGTAGAGAGCTTCGGCAGCATCATTCTGATATTGATCCAGCAGATTGATCAGTGATAACCATTCTGTAAACTTCGTGATACTAGTGCTAAACCCTTTATGAATGAGTTGAGCCGCTTGGTGTTTAATCTGCGATCGTTGGTCGCGCTTATTCGTGATACTGAGCAGTTCAGTTTCCAGAGTATCTACCTTAACCTGAAGAGCCTGCTGCACCTGCTGCGCGATCGCTTTCACTCTAGGAATTCGGGTAGCAGTCTGCTCTTTCTGCTGTTCCACAATCGTTTGCAGGGCAGACTCCAACATGGGTAAACCTGCCGCTTGCGCCTCTGCCATCTGGCCTTTTAGCCGAGCCCGTAACGCTGGCAACGCATCTACACGATACAGATTACTGACTCCAGGCGGTAATTGCGATCGGAAACTTTCAGCCACAAAGCGCAGACGATTGTAAACTTGCTTTTGCTCTTCCGGTTCGAGCAAGTTAAGGAAATTGACTACAAAAATAACGGTTTCAATACCACGATCTTGTAACCAATCGCGCAAGTGTTCTCGTTCGCCTAAGGTCATCAGCTTGCGCCCATCTAATACCTGAACAATCAAATCAGCCGTCAGCAGTTGGTCTTTGACTAAAGCATCCTGAGCTTCGCGATCGTTCGTTCCCGGTAAATCAATCAGTTCCACCCCTGATTGCAGAAAAGGATGGGGACAAAACACCGATACCGAGGCCACATCATCTCGCATCCGGCGCTCATCATTCAGAATGGCGAACTGTTTCAGGATCTCTGTTCCTGTTTCCTCGATCGTTCTGCCATCCTTCAAGCGAATCTGGCTCCGCAGCGTTTCCCCATACTGCACTGTAATGGCAGCGCCAGTGGTGGGAATTAAATCGATCGGCAATGCCCGTTCGCCCAGAAGCGCGTTAAGTAAAGTGGATTTACCGTAGTTGAATGGGCCAAATACAGCGATCCGAAAGTTGGAATGCCCAGACTGTTGACAAACCGCTTTGACATCCTGCTGAAGCGCATGATGCGGTGCTGGTTCTAATAATCCCGCTGCCGCTCGTAGCCGTTCTAAAAGAATCTGGTACGCGTCCTGCTGCGCCATATCGGTACATCGGTATCCTTGAGTTGCCTGCTACTAAGATAGCAATCCTCACAAACCAACCTGTGATGACGGACACAGGGTTAATTAATACCACTTCGTTTTGCAGGTTCGGCTCGAACTGCTGCCCCTCTAGCATAAGCTTGCCCACGATCGCCAGCTAAAAACAACGATCGTGGGCAATCCACGCTGTATTCACAACAAAATTTA
>DATNPU010000213.1:0-4824 GCA_036703105.1 Microcoleaceae cyanobacterium | reverse complement strand
TGACGGCAAAGTTATAGACCAATACGGATAACGTCGCCGTGGGCTTCCAAGCATCCCAATTCCAATAGTTATTAAACAAGGCCGTAAACAACACTGGAGCAGTTTCCCCAGCAGCCCGGGCTACCGCCAACATCACACCCGTGACGATCGCAGGTACAGCAGCGGGCAACACCACTTTCAACACGGTCTGATACCGAGTCGCTCCCAAACCTACCGCCGCTTGTCGCAACTCACTGGGAATCGCTTCTAACGCTTCTGTCGCGGTACGGACGATCGTCGGCAACATCAACACGGCTAGAGCCGCCCCCGCCGCCATTGCCGAATAGGACTTAGTTGATAATACGATCCACCCGTAAGCAAACACCCCCATGACGATCGAGGGCACCCCACTCAAGACATTGGTGAAGAAATTGATCCAGCGAGCGAGTTGCGTTCCTCGCGCAAACTCCGATAGAAAAATTGCCGCTAGAATTCCAAAGGGAATACTAATCACCGAGGCAATGCCAACCGTCATCAGTGTCCCAACAAAAGCATTACCAAAGCCCCCAGTATTAAACTGAGGTGAAGTGGGTTGATAAGGTGGTGGTGGTAATTGAGTAAAGAGTTGCGGCCCTAACCGCGCCGCCCCATTAATCACGACATAAAACAGCACGGCCACTAATGGAATTAGAGCAATAATGGCGCAGGCAAAGGCCACCCCAGTCATTAGATTGGAGAACAGGGTTTTGGACGAAAACTGCGATCGTTTTAAGCTTCTTCTCGAAGAAATGGCATCAGAAAACTCTGGATTGGTCATAGGACATTCACCCCCCTTTAAACCTTCATCCGGACTCGACTGACAATCATTTCTGCCAGCACATTCACAACCAGTGTGAGTCCAAACAGCACCAAGGCAGCATACATCAGGGCGGCAATCTGTAGCCCATCCGCTTCAGCAAACTGGTTTGCCAATAATGAGGAAATGGTTGACCCCTGGGCCAGCAGCGAGGGCGAGGGCACACTAGAGTTACCAATCAACATTGTCACGGCCATCGTCTCTCCCATTGCCCGACCTAAGGCCAGCATGGCGCCTCCAATAATCCCCGAAATTGCCGTTGGGATGATCACTTTGAATAAGGTTTCCCAACGCGTCGCCCCTAATCCATAAGCGGCCTGACGCAACTCCGCCGGAACGGCCACCAGCGAATCACGAGAAATTGCGGCAATAATCGGCAGAATCATAATGGCTAATACAATGCCAGCAATATAGATTCCTCGTCCGGTAGGAGGAGTACTGAATAGGGGAATCCACTTAAAGTGTTGATACAACCACAACGACGGGCCTTGCAGCAGGGGAGCCAGCACAAAAATCCCCCACAACCCATACACCACACTGGGAATTGCCGCCAGCAGCTCAATCATGAAGACCAATGGTTTTTGCACCTTAGGCGGCAGAAAGTCTTCGCTTAACACAATCGCCGCTCCCACACCGATCGGTAAAGCAATTAGCAACGCCATAAAAGAAGTGACCAAAGTGCCATAGATCTGAGTCCAAGCCCCGTAAATGCTTTCAACGGGATTCCAGCGGCTAGTGGTGAGAAATCTGATCCCAAATGCCTGGATCGCCGGAATTGCCTCTCGTCCTACTTGAAGCGCAATCAAGAACAGAGTCAGTGCTACACCGATCGCAAAAATAATCGTAAGAGCCACAAAGCTTTTGTCTAAAGCCCGCGATAGCCCACTTTGTTGGTAGGACATAGGCGGCTGTGTTGAAGAAACATCACGGGATGGTGAAGCCATAAACCTTGATAGAAAGCAACAGCGAACAATCGAACAAGCAGGACAGGTCGCGGGGAGAATTGGCCGTGGCAAGGGCAGGGAGGCCATCTGGCTAAGACGCTAGAATCACGTCGATCGCTGCCAGTAATCTATTTACTAGCAGCGATCGCAGAACTGAATCCAATTACTTGGCAGTAGCTACTTTAATAGCATCCAGCTTAGAGGCAACCTCCGTCACCATACTATCCGGCAAAGGCAAATACCCCAATTCAGTGGCTGCCGTCTTACCATCTTTCAGCGCCCAAGTCACCACTTTTTTTAGAGCCGCAGCTTTAGCCGGATCTTGGTACTCTCCATATAACAGGAGATAGGTCAAACTGACGATCGGATAAGCCTCTTTGCCATCAGGATCAGGAACAGATACCACAAAGTTCTCACCGGGTTTCGCACCCTCCAGCGCTTTCACCGCCGCATCGGGCGAAGGAGTAATGAACTCACCTGCTTTGTTTTGCAGACTGGCCATCTTCAGGCTGTTTTCCTTGGCATAGGAGTATTCGGTGTAGCCGATCGCGCCAGGCGTTTGTTGGATTTGGGCGGTTACCCCTTCATTGCCCTTAGCCCCGGTTCCAGCCGCCCACTCAACTGATTTACCCGAACCTCCCTTCCAGTTGGGGCAAGCCTTCACCAAATGCTTCGTGAAGATCGCCGTTGTCCCACTACCGTCTGAGCGATAAACCAGTGAAATGGGGGTATCAGGTAGAGTTACTCCTGGATTATCCTTAGCTAATTTGGGATCATTCCAGGTTTTGATCGAACCATCAACGATCCCACAATAGGCTTCCCGCGATAGTTTCAGGTTATCTACCCCATCCAGGTTATAAGCCATGACGATGAATAGACCTGTTGAGGGAACCTGAATGGGAGCACTACCACGAGCTTGAGGATACTTGGATCGGTCAGCATCCTTCATAGGGTCATCGGAAGCACCAAAGTCAACCGTTTGTTCCAAAAACTGCTTTACCCCAGCACCGCTACCAACAGATTGGTAACTAATTTGCACCGATGGATCAACTTTGTTGTACTCCGAAAACCAACGTTGATAGAGCGGATTAGGAGCAGTAGCTCCAGCCCCACTGATAGTCAAAGTGGCTCCACCCCCGGACTGGGTAGCGGTATCAGTTGCCGTACCACCAGCCGCATTAGGGGCACTGGGCGGGGAACTAGGACTACAAGATGCCATGGCTGCCGCTAGCACCACCGTACTAGCCGAGATCGTCCAACGGGGTAACTTGGAGAGGGAAATCATAAACCTCAGTAAATTTACTCTACGCGTCTCTCTAACGCTACAACCTGTCCGTAAAGGGAAGGTTAAGCACACCAACGATCCCAACCTAAAATTCAGATTGAGAGCGAAAAAATCTGTGTGCAATTTAACAATCTTAGTTGCAGAATCTAAATCCTAAATTGAGAAAAGCTATAGTCTGATTCCAGACTACCCAAAAATTGATCTGATGCCTCAGAAATGTTCTAGCTGAACATAACAGCTACTTTCTATCCTAATCCAATGGCTTGAAAATAGGGAACAGGAAGATTCAGGTGGTCTGACACAGAACTTGGCGCATCTGCCGCAGATTGCTGGGTAAATCGAGCTGGATGGCTTGTTGGATCAATAGACTGGGAACTGGAATTGTTGGCGTGGCTTGAACGTAGTAGGTCAGCAATGTGCCATCAGCATAGTCGTGCAGTTTCAGATCAGCAGCGAAATCCGTAAAACTGCTCGAACTGGCATCCAGTTGAAACTGAATCCGCTGGGAAGTTGTTTCCAGCACTTTAAGATAAATTTCAACTTGAATACTCAGAAACAGAAAGGTTTTGCTAGCGGTTTGGTAAAGCCGGGTATAGGTAGGATGTCCCACGACGCGACTCTCTGTCACATCCGGGAAGTATTGTGTCCAGCGGGGGTAATTTGTCAAGCGCTGCCAGACGAGCGCTCGCTCAATCGGTAGATAGAGTTGAGCTAGAACCGCTGCTCCCCAAGCCGTATGTGAACGGGTATCGAGCAAAATCTCGCCATTCAAAAGTGCTGCCGTATTGCGATCGTTACCTGAATTAACCACAGTAGCAGTGAAGTGGGATGAGGTAGAAGCAATCATGGGGGAATAGCGGCTCCGGTGAACGATAAACAGAGAAACACAAGGGTCTCTTCACAAAAGTACCTCTAACTTGATGAAAAGGGGATAAGCCAAAGCGTGAAGATTTGAAGATTCCATGAGTCAACCGGAGAATTGCGGGTTTCTTCCCCAACCATCAGTTTTGTGACCATGCCGTGGTTGCTCAATCATTCTGTCATAGTGTTACGGCTAGGATTCCCCATTTCTGGGTAAAGCTGACCAGCAAAATTCTGCTTGCTTCAGGACTGCCCAATGCCACAATAGGGGCTGTAGTCCTGTAGAACTCTGAACATTCGTGAGCAGACCACCAGACCTGTTGGTTTCTATTCTGTTATATATCGTCGGCATCATGCTGGTCATTACGGCCGTATTAATCCTATTAAAAGGATTAGGGTGGTTAACGGTACTTCCAGACTATGCCATCTGGGCGATCGTGCTCCTCGCAATGGGTATTGGTATTATTGCCGGGGTTCGCAGCTACAACACCCCTCGCCAATAATGAAAAGACACTGGCACAAAAAAGTCCACTTAATTATCCGGCAACACACTCATAGGTTAGGACAAGTTAAGTGAAGTTTCATGCTCAGCACTCAATCCTCAGCACTTTGCTACACCACTATGACAAGATCACTGAAACCGACCACGCTAGCCTTTCTGCTCACTCTGGGGATGACCCTCTTAATCTGGATCCTGCGAGGCGTCCGCCTGTTCTCGTTTATTGAGGGCTGGGTTCTCTGGGTGCTGATTTTCCTCTGCATCATCCTGGCAGTCATTAGTAATTTACGCTAAAGTCGGCTTCTGGCGGCGCATCGCTTCCCCCACCACTGCATTAAGTTGAGCACCAATCAGCATCACCAGCGCCCCTAATTGCAACCATACCAGCAAGATCATCACG
>DATNPU010000197.1:0-9755 GCA_036703105.1 Microcoleaceae cyanobacterium | reverse complement strand
AGACACGTTGGACTTACCTTATGGCCACCATGCCATATATCCAATTGTCCGGGTGACTAATGATGTGGCACAGGAAGTTAACCTGATTGCTGATCGGGATCAGATCGATCTAATTCTGCTAGGTTGGCATCGTCCAGCGTTCAGTAAAAATCGTCTGGGGGGCAGAGTGGGACAAATTCTCAGTACGGCTCGGGCGGATGTAGCCGTCTTTGTCGATCGCCAGCATGGCAAACTGGAAAACCTGCTCGTTCCTTATATGCCCAACATTCATAATGATCTGGGCTTAGAAATTGCGCTGCGGTTGTTGGTCAATTGTCGAAATACCTCTTTAACCGTGTTGCGGGTCACGCAAGAGCAAACCAGCAACACGCTGACTCACGAATTTCGCCAGTTATTGGAGCAGCTTCCCGCTTCTGTGCGCGATCGTATTCATACACCACTCCTTGGAGCCAGTAATCCTCTCGAAGCGGTGATTGAAGCCTCGGGACAGGCAGACCTCACGATCGCTGGAGCCAGCCGTGAATGGGGCTTGGATCGCCAAACCCTAGGTTTCTATACCGACGAATTAGCCGTTCGCTGCCATTCTTCCTTGCTAATCACCCGTCGCTACAACCAGGTGACCTCCCATTTGGCCTCTGTTCTAGAAACTAGTGGCTTGGAACCCGATGCCAGTTCTGAAAAGCCGGAGGTTGGAGCATGAGTAAATTCTTTAGCCCGCGATCGCTTATCTTCTACGGTGGCAGTATTGCCTTTGTCATGGTGTTATTTAGTGTGGTCACAGCCTATGGTGAAACCAATCTAAAAGCCTCTGCTCGCATTAACGGACGTTATCCCATTACCGCTGCAACCTTACCTGGGTGTTTACAGAACCAGTCCTTAGTCCTGTTAGTTCAGCAATCGGGAATCTTTCTAAATGGCTCATTAATTCCAACAGAGGCAGCAGAAAAAGTAGTCCGGATCGCTGAAGAACGCCCATCGCTAAATGGACGCTGGGACAACCAAACGATGACGTTGCAAGGAACAACGAGCTATTTACCCAATTGCTCAACTCCCATCAGTCTTCAAGGTAACTTTGACGGCACAACTCTACAGGGCAAGATTCGACTCAACTCCACGACTGAAACCTTTCCCTTCACTGCCAACCGGGAAGCGCCCCAAGAGAATCAGCCAGAGGGGGGACATTAGGTGAGGGCGTGGGGAACGGATGGGGAGGATGAGGATGTTGAGAAGGATGGGGAGAAAGTTCCTGATCCCCCTCATCCCCGTTATCTCCCCTACCCTCATCTCCCCTCACTCCCGCTCACCAAATCCCAAATCAGTCCCCTTGCCTGCATGAACTAACGCTAACTTTTCATATCGCTGGGCATGGGCGATCAAATCACTGGCCTCCTCTTCGGACACGGGTCGCACAACTTTACCGGGAATTCCGACGACGAGCGATCGAGGTGGGACATCTTTAGTAACAACGGCTCCCGCCCCAATAATGCTGCCTGCTCCGACCCGGACGCCATCCAAGACCGTAGCGCCAATCCCAATCAAGCTACCTCGCTCAATATGAGCAGCGTGGACGACCGCTCGATGACCAACTGTTACGTGATCCTCCAAAATAGTCGGTAGACCTGGATCACCGTGTAGAATGGCACCATCTTGAATATTGGTGCAGGCTCCTAGAACAATTTGTTCAACATCTCCTCGCACAACGGCTCCATACCAAATACTGACTCCTTGGGCTATTGTCACTCGTCCGACGACAGTAGCATTGGCGGCGATAAAAGCGGCTTGGGAGCAGTCAGGTGAAGCCCAAAACGCCGGAGAATTCAGGGAGCGATCGCACGAATTATTCACGATAAACCTAAACTGCTGCTAGAGTGCCGGTAGAATCCTTGGGGAAGGATTAACTCCCCGTAGCTATAATAAAACCACTGGCACTGAGTATTACGAGAATTGCCTTAGCGCTCTGAATGATCAACCCCGCCTTGCAGTATCCCATCTTTGGTCCAGAGATTCAGTGCCCTCACTGCCGCCAAACGATACCGGCACTGACCCTAACTGACACATACCTGTGCCAGCGACATGGTGCGTTTGAAGCTAACCCGAAAACGGGTGAGTTGATTCATCTTCAGTCTGGACGACACTGGAAGCAGTGGGAAAACGAGTGGTATCGGCAACATACCCATCCAGATGGTATTCGGTTTGAAATTCACGAAGCCCTCGATCGCTTGTATACTCAGGGCTATCGCGCCACACGGGTAATTATTGCCCAACGGTACAAAGATCTAATCAGTACCTACTTGGAGCGCAGTACTCCCTGGCGGGGCCAAGCCGAAGCACCCCGACCGCGTTTATATGGCTTGCCAGTCGAGTTTAGTCCTGATCCTGCTGAAGCACCCTGTTGGGAAGTGATTAACTTTGATCTGGAAAAGGAACCGGGAGCACCGGTGCGCTATCCATATTTCCGGTTGTTTGAGTAACTCAAGTGTCTACTCGCTCAGAATGATGGGCAGGGGCAAGTTTAAGTCGCCTGATCAATGACGTTATGCCCCATAACTAACTACGGTTGAAGGATAGCTATCACTTTGGGTTAGCACTTCAAATAGTCCCAATTGTTTCGCTTGCTTAAAGGCTTTCTCCAGGGATACGCCTTGTCGAGTCGCGATATGCATCAGGGCGATCGCGGCTGAACGCACGGCATTATCACAATGCACTAGAGTGGGCTTCGGGAGGATGTTAATTTGCTGCAAAATGTAAGTGGCTGTTGCATCATCCACAATTTCCGGCTTAAACGGAAAATTCACATAATACAGTCCGACCAACTCAGCCTTCTGCTGTTCGTTTAGGAGAAAACCAGCTTCATCGGGCGATCGCAAATTCAATACCGATCGGAAACCCTCCTGAGCAAGCTGAGGCAACTGGTCAACAGTAATCTGTCCGGCGATCGACAATTCATCGGTAATTTTTCTAATAGGTTCCATTGCCGTCTCCCTTACCGTTGCCTAGTGGCGGCTAGCATTTGAATTCAGCCGTTAAAACTCTCATAGTCGCTTATTCATGAGGGTAGGCGAACAATTTGAGGAACTTGTGAAGAAAAGATTAGTTCCAGCCCAATACTGCTGCCACTTGTGCCGCTAATTGCAATGGATCAAAGGGCTTCGCGATCGTCGCCTTGACCCCCAGTTCGGTATAGCGTTGGCGATCGGAAGCTTGTACCTTTGCCGTCAGTAGAATCACTGGAATGGGCTGAGTCGTTGGATTATCCTGTAGTGCCTGAAAGGTGGCAACTCCATCCATATCCGGCATCATCACATCCAGCAAAATCGCATCCGGCTGTTCTGCGGTGGCCTTAGTAATCCCTTCCTGACCCGAATTGGCCGTGCTAACCTGCCATCCCGCTACAGTTCGCAGGCAAATTTGGGCAATTTCCTGAATGTAGGGTTCATTGTCAATCACAAGAATATGTTTTGCGGTGGTCATATTGAATCTGAGGCCAGTAGAAACGGTTACAGCGATCGATTAAGGAATCAAGCCAGATACGTCAGGAGACAGCGGTAAGGTGAAGTGAAAACTACTGCCTTGACCCAATTCACTTTCAACCCAAATATCTCCGCCATGCTGCTGCACAATACTACGACAAATCGCTAATCCCAATCCTGTCCCATCTTGATTACGAGAATCGGAGGCATCCACTTGTTGAAACCGCTCGAAAATCTTCCCTAACTTATCCGTTGGGATCCCGCGTCCCTGGTCTTTGACGGTGAACAGAATGTGAGCTGTAGCCGTAGAGGTTGGCAGGGAGGATGAGGGAGATGGGGAGAATGAGGGAGATAGGGAGGATGGGCTAACCTGTTCCGTCGTTTGATGCCTCAGTGCTTCAGTGCCTAGGGACAGTGGATCGCCAGGTTGGAGTAGGGCGGCTGAGAGCCAAACGGTGTTCCCTCGTGGAGAAAACTTGATGGCGTTACTGAGGAGGTTGGTGAGTGTTTGGATCACTCGATCGCCATCGGCTTGTAGCTCAACTGCTGTGGTCGATACAGACAAGGTAATTCCGGCTTTGTCAGCGATCGGCTGTATGATATTTACCGCTTGGCTGATCAAATCCGCGCTATCACAGCTCGCTAGTTCCATGTGCACCTTGCCGGATTCAATCCGTTCAATGTCCAGAACATCATTGATTAAACGAACCAAGCGATCGGTACTTTCTACCGCGATTTGCAGCAGACGTTGGCTAGTGCCCGGTTCCGAATTCAGCAATCCGCTGGCCAACATCCTTAACGAGCCGTGAATGGAGGTCAGCGGAGTCCGGAGTTCATGGCTGACCACAGAAATAAACTCATCTTTCATCCGCTCTACCATCTCCCGATCGCTAATATCCCGCAAAATCACGGTATAAACGCGATCGTCACCCATTTCCAGCTTAGAAATTGATGCTTCAGCGGGAAACTCTTCACCATTCTTGCGACGACCATAAATCGTACCCCGTTCTCCCATGCGCCGGGCCGGACTCGTTGCTTGGCCAAACTCTTTCACATGCTGACGATGGCCCAGGACGGCCCGAATTGGCAACAGAATATCGAGGGGTTGGCCTAATGCTTCACGGGCGGTGTAGCCAAAGATTTTCTCAGCACCCTGGTTAAACAAGGTAATACACTGCGTTTGGTCAACCGAAATAATCGCATCATCCGCGATCTCTAGAATGCCAGCAAATCGGGCTTGAGACACCCGTAAGGCAGCTTCAATCCGTTTGCGTTCTTCTAGTTCTAGCTGTAGTCGGCGGTTGACACTGACTAATTCTGCCGTGCGTTCAGCGACCCGCAGTTCAGTTTCATCTTTGGTTTTGCGGAGAGCTTGCTCTTGCCGTTGTTGGGCCGCTGTGGTTGAGGCCAGATCAACTAAATGGCGATGGAGTTCTAGCTGGGTCATTACCTGTCGTCCCAATGTTTGCAAGGCCGTAATTTGCTTGGGGCTGAGGGTTTGGGGAGTGGGGTCAAGCACCGCTAGAGTCCCCAGGGCATAGCCATCTGAGGTAATTAAAGGGACTCCCGCATAAAACCGGATGTTGGGAGCGGCGGTCACTAGCGGATGGTGCATAAACCGACTATCGATCGCTGTATCGGGAATGATCAACATATCGGAGTGCAAGATTGTGTAGGCGCATAGCGTCGCATGACGCGGTAGTTCCGTCGCCTCAATCCCCAGTTTGGATTTAAACCATTGGCGATCGGCATCAATCAAGCTAATCCAGGCGATCGTGGTGTCGCTAATTTGAACCGCGAGGTCAACGAGATCATCAAAGGTAGACTCAGGGGCCGTATCGAGGATTTGGTATTGGCGTAGGGCTAAGAGGCGAGCGGCTTCGTTATCAGGGTGGGGCGTAGGGGGTGGAGGGGATGAGGGAAGGGGGGGAGATGGGGCAGATGAGGAGGGGGGGGAGGATGCGGCTTGATGCTGGTCGATGGTTTGGCGGAGGGTCGCGAGGAGTTCTGGCAGAATTTTGAGGTGGTTGGGGGGCAGTGGTTGGGTGGCTTCCCGCAGGATATGTTCGATTTTGCGAGCCAGTTTAGAGCCAGTGGTTAAGCCAAAGCTGCCTAACGCTCCTGCTAGGGAGTGGGCATCTCGTTCCGCTTGCTGGCGTAACTCTTCGGTGATCTGATCGTGCGTTAAAGCCACGATCGCTTGCTCCAAAACCGCCAGTTGGCTGTAAATCCGATCTTGGAACCGTTTCCATAAATCCGCGATCGCGGCTAAGGTTTTTTGCTGGGTTTCGGGACTAATAGAGAGGGGATCAGAGGGCAAGCTATCCTTTTTCTTAGCTTTTGTCGCAACTTCTTCTATGGGTTTCAAGCGATAGCCAATGCCATACACGGTTTCAACCACATCAGTTGGTGCCCCGGCGGCTTTTAATTTTTGTCGGAGCCCTTTGATATGAGTGCGAACCGCTTCTTCACCTGGGGTATCTTCAAACGACCAGAGATGCTCCAGGATCATGGAACAGCTATAAACCCGATGGTGATTGCGTAGAAACAGTTCTAATAAGGCGTATTCTTTGGGGGTTAAAGGGAGTAACCGGGCGCCATAACTGACTTCGCAGGTGCTTGGATCAAGCCGCAAACTGCCCCACTCCAATACGGGACTGGTAGCGGCCCCACCTCGGCGGAGTAAGGCGCGAATTCGAGCCACCAATTCTTCCGCATTAAACGGTTTCACCACATAATCATCGGCCCCTGCATCTAGCCCGATCGCTTTATCATGGCCAGTGTCGCGCCCGGTTAATAGCAAAATAGGAACTTGAAGTCCGCGCGATCGAATTCGTTGGCAAAGACTGATGCCATCCAACTTCGGCAACATGACATCTAACAAAATCAGGTCATAGCTGAACGATTCGACCAGTTCCCATCCCGTTTCTCCATCGGCTGTGGTTTCTACCGCATAATTTTGGTCGGATAAAATGCTGCTGAGAGCTTTGGCGGTAAACTCGTCATCTTCTACGATTAAAATCCGCATGATGCACTATGAATGAACAATGAGGGGCAAAAAGGGCGCCGTGATGGTTCAATTTCTGTACTAACAAATTCCCCTGATTATGACTGGTTTGGCACAAGATCTTTAGAGATTAGCGGATTTATTGCCATCAGCCTGAATTCAGTTAGTGGATGCATTTTAGCCCTGGTTCTCTACTTCCGTCGCTTGATCAGGTCTCAACCTGGGTTAGACGAATAGGATAGCCGAAGAGACAGTTCTCCCCATACACTCAAAAGACAAGTATTGAATGTTTTCCAGCGAGGCAGTTTGTTCATGAGCCATCCCTCTCCCCTATCCTCGATCGCTAGCGGCATTAAATTCGGTACTGATGGTTGGCGAGGGGTGATTGCCGCAGATTTCACCTTCGATCGCCTCAAACTCGTGGCTCCGATTGCTGCACAAGTGTTAGCGGATACTTACGGCAGTACCACCCAAAGTCGGCTGGTGATTGTCGGCTACGATCGGCGTTTTCTGTCGGAAGATTTTGCCCAAGCCACGGCGGAAGCCGTCCGGCTGGCCGGGTTTGATGTTTTGCTCTCCGATCGGTATGCTCCTACTCCGGCCTTTAGTTGGGCAGCGAAGCAATTTAATGCTTTGGGAGCATTAGTGATTACCGCGAGTCACAACCCCGGAAAATACTCTGGCTTAAAGATCAAAAGTGCCTTTGGCGGCTCGGTACCGCCATCAGTCACCCAACAGGTAGAAGCTCGATTAGCGGAACCGTTACCGACAGCGGCCACTCCAGGTAAGCTTGAAACGTTTAACCCGTGGTTAGGTTACTGTGAAGGCTTGCGTCCGAAGGTGAATATTGCTGCTATTCGGGAAGCGATTCAGCAGGGCCGGTTAACGGTGTTTGCCGATGTCATGCATGGCGCAGCCGCTGGTGGATTAGCCCAACTGTTAGAAGTGCCGATTCACGAGATCAATAGCGATCGCGATCCGTTATTTGCAGGGGGCGCCCCCGAACCATTACCCCGTTATTTAACGCAGTTATCGGCACAGGTGGCTCAGCATCAGGGTTCGGAATTAACGGTCGGACTGGCGTTTGATGGCGATAGCGATCGGATTGCTGCGATGGATAGCCAGGGCAACTTTCTCAGTTCGCAGATCTTGATTCCGATTCTGATCGAACATTTGGTGAACCATCACAACTTCCAGGGAGAAGTGGTCAAAACGCTCAGTGGCTCAGATTTAATGCCTAAAGTGGCGGCATTGCATGGCTTATCAGTGTTTGAAACCGCGATCGGGTACAAGTACATTGCTGATCGCATGTTGGATGCTCAAGTGCTTCTGGGGGGCGAAGAATCGGGTGGAATAGGCTACGGCACCCATATTCCCGAGCGCGATGCCTTGTTATCTGCGTTGTATGTCCTAGAAGCGATCGTGCAGTTTGGGGCGGATTTAAGTGATCTCTATCGGCAGCTACAGAATCGTTGTAATTTTGTCTCTGAGTATGATCGCATTGATCTGCCCTTAGCCAATATGGAAGTCCGGGCCCGATTATTGCATCAGCTACAAACCCAACCTTTAGCTGAAGTGGCGGGTCGAAAAGTGATCGATTGCAATACGGTCGATGGCTACAAATTACGGTTAGCGGATCAAAGTTGGTTGCTGATCCGTTTTAGTGGTACGGAACCGGTATTGCGGCTTTACTGTGAAGCGGCCACGCTGGAAACCGTTCATGCCACCCTAAATTGGGCGAAGGAATGGGCTAGTAAAGCTTAATAGAGAACAGTTCCAGCCTGTTGCAATTGTTTGATTGGGAGCGATCGTCCAGCTAGGATCCGCTCCCAATTTTTGTGCTGCCCAACGGTGGCGCGATCGTCATAAGTATGTAAACTAAACTGCTTGAAGCTCAAATTGCTGGCTTGATTAGTCCAGGTCGGAAATTATGCAATCTTCACTTTTGGCACTTTGTTCCTGATGACTCCTGCCCCCGCTGCAAAGTGGAGAATTACATAACTGAATCCTCCTTGCGAGGGTCTAGAGGCGGCAATCAACGCAATAGCAAGTGATTTCTCGCTCTACAGCAAGGTGTTTCAATTACTTTGCCACTCCTATACAAAAAAGCCCGATCGAATAAATTGCATAATTCAAATCTTAAAACTGCTAGTTATGTAACAAATTATTTGATTGCCAGAGATTATGTAATTACTCGGGTATTGTATAAGAGTAGACAGAAATTTAGAGATGGGTTGTGAAGCAAAGAGTCACGATCGCTGTTCTCAAGCCGTTATGTCTGTGACTCCAACCTGTCAAACCATCCACTCAACCATGCCGCACTAGCCTAGGAGGCTTTAGATATGTTGTTGATTCATGAAGCATTGCAAGTCCAATCCACTCAACCAGCAGGCTCGCTTGCTCAGGTAGAGCCAGAACGGAAAGTTCTAATGAACAAAATCCACCAGGAAGGCTTTGAATTGGGGGTTCGTTCCACCTCCAAGCTGTCCTACAAGGATTTTCAACATTTTGAGCGGGTACAAGCGTTAGCAACAGCTTTGGATGAAGATGCCGTGGAGTATCTGTGGACATTTCTAGATAGTCGTGGCTATCCTCAGGACAGTCGTACCCATGATCCTGATTTTGGACAACTGTTGGCGGTTAGCCCTGATAGCGGGGTTTTGTTTGCTCAGGGTTGGCTTGAGGGTGTGTTATCGGTTTGGCAAACAGTGAAAACTCAGGTGGCAACTGAGCGCTAATGGCAGACGATCGACAAGATTGCTGGAATCCGTAGAAAGCTTCCCCTCATCCGCCTTCTAATGAGTTCCTGGCAAACCAGAATTGCCCTAATCATCATTTAGCTGCAAATAGCTTCAGAGAGATCGACACTTACTACTGAGTAGGTGTCGATTCTGGTGCGTGGTCGATCTGAGGTAAGGCATAAATCCCTAAATGGTTAGCAACAGGCCGTTCAACCATCGGAATTTTGGCGTGAATTGGGGCATTTAACACTGTCGTTCCCGTAGAGGTGGTTGTCACTAATGTTGTGGAGCCACCACCATCTAAATTCACTGCCGCATCGACAGGCAACTCCTGCAAAATGGCTGTCAGTTCTGCTAGCGTGGCACCTTCACTGTAAAAAGCTTGCTTACCATCGATCGCGATCAGCCATAGTTTGGTTCCACTTCGATCGATGGCCGCCGCCACTCGGGGATAGGGACGATCGCGATCGGCGACTTGAAGATTAGTCGAAACTGGTTTGCCGTGATGAATCAACAGCGTATTGCCAGCCACCGCCT
>DATNPU010000174.1:0-1695 GCA_036703105.1 Microcoleaceae cyanobacterium | reverse complement strand
CTAGATCATCGCCATCCCGAGTTTGCTGCCGATAAGGTTCGGTATAACTCGATGCCGGTTCGTGATTGGTGTAAACCTGAATTAAGTCATCCTGCGGTAACGGAGTTGGCCGAATTGGTTGAGATTGACCCGCTTGGCAGGCAGCTAAGCCCAGAGTGAGACAGCCCGCGATCGTACGGCGCCAAGATTTGCCCAAAGAGAACTGCACCACTGTGGTTTGTCGTCATCAAGAGTGTGCTAGTCAGCAATCCGCCATGATTTTCCCCAATGGCAAAATTACTCCTATAGGACAGAGTACCCACAGATACCGCGATCGACTCAAGCTGAGAATATTTATCCACCCATCGCCCAGTTCCAGGTAGTTTGGGCAAATTGTTCCATCATGGCATCCACCGATTGCTGAGCGGATTTCAGGTTAGCGGTGAGCGTTTGTTGCACCGATTCCTTCCATTCGGGCGAAATTTCCTGCCAGATGGCTCGTAACACTACCGCGCTGACCAGTACCAGGCCGATCGCCGGAAATAGCATCATCACTGTTGTCACTAGCCCACTCAGTAATGGCCGTAAGCCTACCTGAGACACCGCTTCTTCTAAGGTGATCTCATTTTGCATCATCCGCAGCAGCGTTGGGATCAGTTGCGTACAGACCATAAAACCCAGGGTGGCAAAGGCACTACTTCCCGTTAAGGCCTTAATCACACTGATGGCAAGCCCGCGAATCCAACCCCCTTTGAGAGCATCGAAGGCGATCGTCAAAATTCGCCATGCCTCGGTTTGGGCTAATTCCTGTTCACCCCGGCAATAAGCTCCTGCCGCTTTAATCGATTGCAGTAACACCCGTAGTTCCGTATTGAGGACAGCCCCTTCAATGCCCCAGCCAATCATGTCCTCAAAGGGAATACCTATCGGATCAAACCCAGACCACCCAGAGCCTGACAACGCTGTAAAATCCGTGGGAAAGGCTTGACCAAAGATAGAGTTGAACGCTTCAGGAATCATTGTCTCGCTACCACGATCGCCATTTGTCCTTCCACATTAGCTTGCCTCTCTCTACTCTGGCAGGAAGAAAACAGTTCCTCTAGCCGATGAAGAGTTAATCAGGGGGTAGAGATGGTGAGGGAAGTAAGGAGGGTAAGGAAGGTACTGGTCCATTCCCGTGATCTTCCGCATCGCCCCTATCTCCCCTATCTCCCCCATTCCTGACTCGATTCATAAGCAAAACTTTACCCCCCTGCCAAAATCGCCAATCAAATAGAATTGCCGATACTTCATAATCTGTTACAGAATAGAAAGGAAACGTTCTAGGTGAAAGACGGCATGTTTGGAGGATTTACAGTTACCCCTCCTGGCGCAGACTTTGGAGAGCGGATGCTCAACACCGTGGCCAGCCAATCGATTCGCCATTTGTTCACCCAGAGCGAATCGGTGGATGTAGAGATTCGGTGTAACCCTTCTAGCAAATTGCTGCAAGGGAGCATCGATAGCTTTAAGATGCGCGGACGCAACCTCGTGATCCGCCGGGACTTCTTAGTTGAAGAAATGTCCTTTGAGACGGATGCTGTGGCGATCGACTTTGCTTCTGTCCTCAAGGGTAATCTGCGGCTGCGCCAGCCCACTCAAGCGATCGCGCAAGTCGCCTTGTCGGAAAAAGGTATTAACCAGGCGTTCACTGCCGAATTAGTTAAGCAACACCTG
>DATNPU010000173.1:0-7098 GCA_036703105.1 Microcoleaceae cyanobacterium | reverse complement strand
CAGGTTCACTGGACAGATCAACATCCGCCAGAAAACTTTTCCTTTTCAGCGTGTCATGTAATTTTTGATAGCATTCGATACGGCGCCTGGATCTACTACCCCGATCCCGCCACGAAACGAACTCATTTTCAAGCTGCCTCTACCCTAGAAATCCTCGCTCCTCCTATCCGTGGAATTACGTATGGCGATCGCCTCACTCTAGAAATTAATTCTTCAGAAGTCAAAATCTCCTGACAAGCGGCTCCCCCATCGCCCCTATCTTCCCCACCTCCCTTACCCTACTCAAACCACCCATGCTAACCATTGCTCTCCCCAAAGGTGCCCTGCTGTCCGATGGTATTCGCTTGTTCAAAGCGATCGGGCTAGACTTCAGTGCCTTTCTTGAACCCGGAAATCGTCTGCTGCAAATCAATGACCCAACCAATACGGCCAGGGCATTGTTAGTCCGGAATTCGGATGTGCCTGTGTATGTCGAGTACGGTCAGGCTCAGTTAGGCATCGTTGGATATGACGTTTTACGGGAGAAAGCACCCAAGGTCGCGCACCTGGCAGATTTAGGGTTTGGCAAATGCCGGATGTCGGTTGCGGTCAAGCAATCCAGTCCCTATCGATCGGCCTTGGAACTGCCCCTCTACGGACGGGTAGCCTCTAAGTTTGTCCACTGTGCCCGTGAGTATTTCGATAGCCTGGATTTACCCGTAGAAATTGTGCCACTCTATGGTTCGGTGGAATTAGGCCCCATTACCGGCATGTCAGAGGCGATCGTCGATTTGGTGGCAACTGGCACCACTTTGCGCGAAAACGGGTTAATTGAAACAGATGTATTGTTTGAGAGTACGGCTCGCTTAATTGCCCACCCGCTCAGCTATCGGTTGAATCAGGATGGCATTAGTGAGTGGATTACCAAAATCCGCCAAACTATCGAGACGACTAGCACCGTGCGCCCGAGTTAATTCTTCCGGCGAATTAGGGATAGAGCGTTTTGTACTGAAGTTTGCCATCACAAGCAAAATCAGCCTCAAATTTCTTCAAGACAAATTTGTTGTCAGCAAATTGGTAAGTTCCAGTTGTGCCACAGTCCCCTACCCCTCTATATTTCGTGCCAACCACTAGCGTTTTCTGGTCAGCGTTGTACTCCGGATAGCCAGCGACCCCATTGCTGCTGGTTTTCTTGACTTTGCCCGCATCCTCATCATAGCGATCGAGGGCTAGCGGTTTCACCGTCGCTCCAGTCGGCGTTTCGGTATAGAGATAAAACGAAAATCCTCCCTGGTAAGCTCCCAGAAAACATTGCAGCATCACAATATAGCTAGAATCAGAAATTTTGTAGAATTGTGAGCCGAGTTGGGGCGCTTCTGGATCCAGTGGATCACAGCCTTTGAGCATCTGTTTAACCGCGTCTTCATGCTTGAGTAAGCGATCGACAATCTGCCGATATTCTGGTTTTTCGGTGGGAATGGCTCGAAGCGATTCGATCGCAGCGGCATAGTTGGCTTGGGCAGGATCGTCGGTCGTAGAGGCTGGCGAAGTGACCACCGAGGACGAAGGACTGGGACTAGGGCTATCTGCAACCGTTGCGGGTGGAGCGGCTTTTTGATTGGCTGCACTACAGGCGATCGCCAATAGTTGCAATAACACAGCAATGATTACAGCCTCAGTTATCCGGTTTTTCATCACTTCACTCCTAAGACCACCAAACACGCAAGAGCATAGTACACCACATCGGTCTGCGCTACAGTTGGAAGGCAGATCGTTCTCGCATCGCATAGGTTCATGACTGGTTCATCGTTGCCGAATGAAGAAGTCCGTCGTTCTGCCCGAGAGACAGACTGGCGGTTATTTTTGCGTCTGGTTCCCTACGGACTACGCAATGGTCGGGTATTTTTGCTGGCGATGGGATTACTCATTCCTGCCGCGATCGCTGGCGCCATCCAGCCCATTTTAATTGGCGTTGCGATTTCCTTAATTAAGCAAGAACCACCCACCACCTGGGGTATCTTTCGGCAATGGGAACTGGGACTGCGAGAGTTACCGCTGTCAACCGGGATCAACGTTCTGGCGGGCACACTCCTGCTGACCCTAATTGTGCGGTTATTCCTGGATGCCTGGCAGGGGTATTTAGTCCAAAAAGTCGGACAACGGATTACCGCTGATATTCGGGATGATTTATTTCATCATGTCACCTCCTTAGCCATGCGGTTCTTCGATCGCACTCCGGTCGGACGGTTAATTACCCGGTTAACCAGTGATGTGGAAGCGTTAGGAGATGTCTTCTCAACCGGCGCGATCGGCATTTTAGGCGATCTATTTTCCATTGTTGTGATCGCGGTGCTGATGTTCTTGATGCGTTGGCAATTGGCCTTGTTACTGACCTTGATGCTGATTCCCGTCACGTTTTTGATTGTGTATTTCCAGCAGCAATATCGCAAAGCCAATTACCGGGCCAGGGAAGAATTGTCGGTGCTGAATTCCATGTTGCAGGAAAACATTGTTGGCATTAACGTTGTTCAACTCTTTCGGCGCGAAGGATTTAATGCCGACTTGTTCCGCACGATTAATCAGCGCTACATCAAACAAGTCGATCGCACGATTATTTTCGACTCCGCCATCTCCGCCACCCTGGAATGGATTTCCTTAGTCGCGATCGCGGGCGTTCTGGCCGTTGGTGGCTGGCTAGTACTAGGAAAACAATTAGAATTTGGTGTACTTTCTGCCTTTATTTTGTTTGGGCAACGCTTGTTTGATCCCCTGCGCCAGTTTGCCGAAAAGTTCACTGCCATTCAAGCTGGGTTAACGGCAGTAGAACGGGTGAGCGATATTTTGAACGAGCCGATCGAAATCCGTGACGTTGCGACGCCAAAAACCTTACTGAACACCACCCAGCAAACCGGGGAAATTCGTTTCGAGCATGTTTGGTTTGCTTATAAACCCGGCGAGTATGTGATTAAAGATCTCAACTTTACAATTCGTCCAGGTGAAAAAGTAGCGTTGGTGGGGCCGACCGGGGCCGGCAAAAGCTCAATTATCCGCTTGTTAACTCGACTCTACGAAACAACAGAAGGCCGCATCCTGGTCGATGGCATTGATATTCGCGAACTGCCCCAAACCGAATTGCGCCGTCATTTAGGGGTGATCCTGCAAGACGGATTTATTTTTGCTGGCGATGTTAAAAGCAATATTACGCTTGGGGAAACCTATCCCCTAGATGCCGTACAAGCGGCAGCACGGAATACTAACGTCGCTAGTTTGATCGAACAACTCCCCCAGGGCTACGATACCCAACTCCGGGAACGGGGAACCAACCTCTCCGGCGGCCAAAAGCAACTCCTGGCATTTGCCCGAGCTGCGATCCGCAGCCCCAGTGTGCTGATTCTGGATGAAGCCACTGCCAGCTTAGATGTCGGCACCGAAGCCTTAATTCAGGATGCTTTGGAACGGTTGCTGGTCGATCGCACCGCCATCATCATCGCCCACCGACTGTCCACGATCCGCAACTGCGATCGCATTCTGGTGTTAAAACGCGGTCAGCTGGTGGAATCGGGTAGCCACGACGAACTACTGCAAGCGGGGGGACTGTACGCCAGCCTCTATTACTTACAAATGCTGGAAGAAGGTTAAGCCATTTTCAGCACTTTTACCAAAAAGGCCCAGCGATCGGCGGCTTCTTCAATAATTTTGGCGGTGGGTTTGCCTGCTCCATGCCCCGCTTTAGTTTCAATCCGGATTAACGCGGGGGCATTGCCATGTTGAGCCGCTTGTAGTGCGGCGGCAAACTTGAAGCTATGGGCTGGCACAACGCGATCGTCATGATCCGCTGTGGTAATCAAGGTAGCGGGATAGGCCGTCCCCGGTTTGAGGTTATGTAACGGTGAGTAAGCGTACAGCGCTTTAAACTCCTCGGGATCATCCGGTGAACCATATTCCGACATCCAGGCCCACCCGATCGTGAACTTGTGAAACCGCAGCATATCCATCACGCCCACGGCAGGTAAGGCGGCAGCAAATAACTCTGGTCGCTGGGTCATACAAGCTCCCACCAGTAAGCCCCCATTACTCCCTCCGGCGATCGCCAGCTTTTGCGATGAGGTATAGCGATGCTCAATTAACCACTCAGCGGCGGCAATAAAGTCATCAAACACATTTTGCTTGTGTAACTTCATCCCCGCTTGATGCCAGTCTTCACCATACTCGCCACCCCCTCGGAGATTAGGCACCGCATAAATGCCCCCCATTTCCATCCAGACGAGGGCACTAACAGAAAAGCTAGGCGTGATCGACGCACTAAACCCACCATAGGCATAGAGATAAGTGGGATTATTGCCATCTAGCTTCAGACCTTTCTTATGCACGATAAACATCGGCACTCGCGTTCCGTCTTTGCTGGTGTAAAACACCTGCTCGGTTTCGTAATCAGCCGGATTGAAATCGACTTGTGGTTGACGGTAGAGAGTACTTTCACCCGTTACCAGGTTATAGCGGTAGATCGTTGTAGGAGTGGTAAAACTGGTGAAGGCATAGAAGGTTTCGGTATCATACCGCTTGCCGCCAAACCCACCGGCTGAACCAATTCCTGGCAATGCCACTTCCCGAATCAAGTTGCCCTCAAGATCAACAATATTGATTTGGCTGCGAGCATCTTTCAGGTAAGACAACACAAACCAATTGTTCAAAATATTCACACCCTGGAGCGTTTCGCTGGTTTGGGGAATGATTTCCTTCCAGTGAGCCCGATCGGGTTGAGTAATATCAATCTCAATCACTCGACCGCGTGGCGCATCCAGATCGGTGCTAAACCAAAAGCGGGTACCGTCATTGTCGATAAACCCGTAGGCCGCTTCAAAGGCGGTAATTAGCTCTACCACGGGTGCATCTGGCACCGAAAGATCCTTGTAAAACACTAAATTACGGGGATCGGTGCCTAACCAGACGGAGACAATCAAATATCGGCCATCCTCCGTGACGCCACCACTAAAGCCCCAGTCCTTTTTGTCAGTCCGCTCGTAGATCAGCACATCATCTGCTTGCGGAGTGCCTAGATGGTGATAGTACAGCTTTTGGAAATAGTTAACATCTTCCAGCTTGGTCTTTTCGTTGGGCGCATCATAGCGGGAATAGAAAAAGCCCTGACCATCATGGGTCCAGGAGGCGCCGGAGAATTTCACCCATTGCACCCGATCGTCCAGGTCTTGCCCCGTTTCCACATCCCGAACTTTCCATTCTTGCCAATCCGATCCCGATACAGACAGTCCGTATGCTAATCGTTGGCCATCTTCACTGATCGCGATTCCAGATAATGCGACCGTCCCATCGTCAGACAGTTTATTTGGATCCAGTAATACCGTGGGTGTCGCATCCAGAGATTTGAGCGTATAGAGAACGCTTTGATTCTGCAAACCATCATTTTTTGAGTAAAAATAGCGATCGCCTTGCTTAAAGGGAATGCCGTATTTTTCAAAATCCCATAAGTTAGTCAGGCGTTGCTGGATCGCGGCCCGCTGGGGAATCTGACTTAAATAGCCAAAGGTTAATTGATTTTGCGCTTCAATCCAATGTCTAGTTTCTGGCGAATCCGGATTTTCCAGCCAACGATAAGGATCAGCAACCTTAACCCCGTGATAGTCATCTACCTGCTTAACTTGTTGGGTCACAGGATAGGTTAGCGGTAACGAGTTGGCATCAGGCATAGCTTGAGACTCTAGACAACTCTGTCCACTGTAAAACCAGATCAGGTGAACGGCGAGGCTAATGGCAAAAAACATCCATCTGAGAGATTTACGCCGAACTTGCATAAAATTCCATGAACTGTACGCAACGACACTCAGGATTAACCGTTTAGCCTCAGCAACCAACCGTTGCCTTGGGAAAAAACCAGGTTCTCCATCCTTAATTCATTAAGCTACAGACTCAGGATTAAGCGGTTGCCGCAGTTCCACGGAAATTTTTTTATTCTTTTTAAGAAACCTGAATTATTCACCGTAAATTCTGGGATATCGCTTATTTGCGGCAGCTTAGAGAATTAAATACAGTAGCCGCTTGTTGCTTGGCGTCCTGCCCGATCGCTAGCACCGTCGCCATGCGTTTTCCCTCTGGCAAGGCCACGATCGCATCGTGCTTCACGGCATAAACCGGAGCCAGATCAGGAGATAACGTCAATTCCCCTTCCTGAATTAGCACTAGCGTATTGATGCCACAAAATACCCTGGCCTCTGTGCGGGAACTAAGCGGTTTAAAGTCTTCTCCCGATCGATACGACAGAGTGAAATCCGGCGACGGCATTGACGTATCGCCATCGGAGTCGGCTCTAGCCTGAGTTGTTGGACTTTCAATGTCTAACGGAACTTTGGCGACAAACAGTTCCACTCCACTCACCCGATCCAGATCAGTTGGTGGATTGGTAAAATCCCGAGGGAAGGATGGGCTGCTGACGATCGCCACCTTGGCCCCGCCAATATTCGTCCCAAATACTCCCTGCGCTTCACCGGGAATCTTATAGTCCATCAAACTTTGCGCAATGGCGGTGGCTCGTTGGGGATCAACCGCATTACTAAAGAATTTGACAAATAGACCAGCCGTACCAACCGCCGCAATCATTACGGCCCCCACCGCGATCGCCAGCCCTTCCCAAATACTGACCGAATATTCAGGACATGGAGTTTGAGAATCGGTTGAATTAACCATGACTTGCGTTCAACTCTCTTCCAGCATACAGGTCGCGATCGCAATTCTAGCTTGATTCTCTGTTCATCCTGATTCACCGTCGTCGATCGGCGTAATTGGGCATAGGGACAGAAGTAGATTATGGCAAACTAAAGACCGGAAACCATCAAGATGAGTGACGTATGAGCAGCAGGCCCGATCGCAGAATTACTCGCCGATACTTCCCCCTGATGCTGGGTACAGGCGTCACCTCCTGTCTGCTGCTCGCCGGAGCCTGGCCCAAGACCTGGGCACATCCAACCACCCCAACCTGGATGTCCACTAGTGTGTCCACAGTTGCTCAAGTGTCCCCCACCGTTTCGCCTACTCAGTCACCCGCCACACCTCAGCCATCCCAACCAACCTCTATCCCAACGGTGGCTCCAGAAACTACATCCCCAA
>DATNPU010000170.1:0-7940 GCA_036703105.1 Microcoleaceae cyanobacterium | reverse complement strand
TGAACTAAGACTGAATTGGTACTATCGGCATTCCGTGACCGCTACCAAATGTCATTGCAGGCTAACTGGGTTTTTCTGTTGTGCAAGTGCTGAAGTCATGGCAACGAAAAAGGCGATTGTTCCATTTCGGGTGCAGGCAATGTCAAAGCCTCGAACTCCCCCTCCCCCTCCCAAACCGAGTGCCAATCCACTCACAAATTCACCATCAGATTTCGCAGAACCGCCTGTTGATCATGTGATGGCTTTAGATAGAGTGACTGATCCTGATATGCCGGATCCGCCGCTCTCCGCTCCTGCCGATCGCCCTGAAAATATGGCTGAGGAACAAGAGGTAGCTGAAGAGCCGATCGCGCTATCCGATGTACCACTCTCTGACACTGGGGCGGTGGATCCTCAGAAAATGAGCCTTCACCGTCAGGTAGCCACCCAAATGGGGCGAGGAATGCAATTCCTGGCGATGCCGTTGGTGTGGATTAGTTTACTAGCGTTTTGTGGTGGTTCGGCCGTGGCGGCGTTTCTCTGGTTAGCGACTCTGCCACCCTTACCAGACTGTAAGCGGCTGAATTTCATGTCTGGTGATTTAGATCGGCTAATTTGTGCAGAACAGTCTGCCCGATCGGGGAATGTGCATTCTCTAGTAGCGGGGCTGAATTTGGTCAAATCCTGGAGTCCTGGTCATCCCTTATATGCTCGCTCTAAGCCGTTGATCAAAGATTGGTCGAAAGGGGTGATGATGCTAGCGCATGAAAGAGCCACTCAGGGGAATTTGGAAGGAGCGATCGGGTTGGCGCGTTACATTCCGGCCAATAGTCCGCTTTATAAAACAGCTCAAACGACGATCTCGGATTGGCAGAAAAGCCGGACGCAACAAAATCAGATTGAAGCACCTTTGCAAGCCGCATTAAAAGCTCAAAATTGGGCAGCAGCGGAACAACAGGTACAGAATATTGCTCAATCTGATAGTGATTACTGGCGGCAACAAACGAATCGTCTGCGCCAACGGATTATTACAGAGCGGCTGTCTCGCGAACAATTGATCCAGGCTCGGCAACTCGTACAACAATCTCCCGGTAATAGTGCGGCTTTAGCGGCGGCGATCGCTCAAGCCAAACAAATTATGCCGAACAGTTATGCAGCGGCGGAACTCAAGCAAGATTTGGCGCAATGGCAGCAAGCCTTATTGAAGGCAATTAGTCAACAGTTAACTCAGAATGATCTGGCAGGTGCGATCGCGGTTGTCCCCAAAATTCCCCTTGATGCTCCCCTACCGCCGGAGGTTCAGGATTTAATCTGGTTTGAACGGGCCCAACGGCTAGTCTCTGAACGACCGACAGAAAAACTGATCGCTGGGATTCCGGTTTATCAACAACTTTGGCAATATATCAGTACCTTAGCGGCCGCACAACGGATTACCGTCGATCGGCCGTTCTATGCCCAAGCCCAAACTTACATTCCGCAATTACAAACCCAAGCTCAGGATCTCACGCAAGTCCAACTGGCCACCGCAGTAGCGAGTTCAGAACAAGTGCCAGCACTACATTTGGCGATGCTGTTAGCTCAAGGAATTGCCCCCGATCGTCCGCAACGGGTTTATGCCCAAACCTTAATTGCCCAATGGCGGAAAGAAATTCAACAGGCTGACGATCTCGCGAACTTAACGCTGGCCCGGCAGATCGCTAAGGCTGGTACTTTACCCTATTTACAAGCCGCGATCGCCCAAGCTAGCCAAATTCCGGTTGGACGGGAGTTACGATCGCATGCCCAAGCAGCGATTTACGAATGGAAATTACAAATCCAAGCTCTGGAAGATAAGCCACTTTTAGACCAAGCCCGCACGTTAGCGAAACAAAACAAACTATCCGCCGCGATCCAAACCGCTAGCAAAATTCAACCGGGGCGAATCCTTCATAATGATGCCCAAACCGCGATTCAAGTTTGGACACGAACCATGCAGACCCAGGTCGATCGTCCCATCCTGAATCAAGCTAAGGCATTAGCCAACCAGGGTAAATTAGGGGCGGCGTTGGATTTGGCCTATCAAATTGGGGCGAATCGAGCTTTGTCTGGAGAGGCCCAAGCGGCGATCGCGGAGTGGGAAGCCCAACTAGCGGCCAGCCAACCCCCACCGGTAGCTGCACCAGAATCCTATTCCGAGAACTGGGATCAAGGATATGGCGACTCTAGACGAGAGCGATCGGCGGATAGTTATCGCTAATTTGCCTTACCAGCGATCTGCCTCTGAATTAGGGCATTCTCTAAACTGGATGCCTTCAGTTCAGAGCTTATGGCCGCTACTATCCCGCCCACTTGGAATCTCATACAAGCCACCCTCCAACAAATTTGGGGCTATACCAGCTTTCGTCCGCCCCAGGGCGAAATTGTCCAAAGTCTGTTGGCTCACCAGGATAGCGTGATCATTTTGCCGACTGGGGGTGGCAAATCAATTTGTTTTCAACTACCCGCTTTGTTACAACCGGGATTAACGCTGGTCGTGTCGCCGCTAGTGGCACTGATGGAAAATCAGGTTCAGGAATTGCTCGATCTCCAACCTAACCTACGGCAGTCGGTTGCTCTGTTACATAGTGAATTGTCTGCGTTCGATCGCAAACGAATTTTGGGGTTACTGGAACAGCAAAAACTGCGGCTGTTATATTTATCACCCGAAACATTGTTCAGCACGGCTGTTTGGCAACGGTTATGCCAGCCGAATTTTCGCATTAACAGCTTAATTCTGGATGAAGCACACTGTTTAGTGCAATGGGGCGATACATTTCGTCCAGCTTATTATCGGTTAGGAGCTGTGCGATCGAGTTTATTACCGTATCAACCAGCCAACCACCGGATGGCGATCGCGGCATTTACGGCAACCGCCGATCCCCAAGCCCAAGAAACGATCCAACGAGTTTTACAACTGGAAGATCCGCAAATCTTTCGACTGAATCCCTACCGGAGTAATTTACATTTAATCGTGCAAGTGGCCTGGTCGCCCCGCCAACGTTATCAGAAGGTATGGCGGTTTATTCAAGCTCGGTCTGCTCAGACAGGGTTAGTTTATGTTCGTACTCGTCGGGATAGTGAAACTTTAGCCGCATCGCTACAAACTCAAGGACTTCGAACAGCCGCCTATCATGCTGGATTGAGCCCAGAGTCACGCCGAGCGATCGAGCAAGCTTGGTTAAGCGATCGCCTTCAGTTCGTCATTTGTACAAATGCGTTCGGTATGGGCGTAAATAAGTCGGATGTTCGCTGGGTTGTCCATTTTCATACACCACTCCTATTAAGTGAATATGTGCAGGAAGTTGGCAGAGCTGGACGGGATGGTAAACCAGCTACGGCTTTGACACTAATTAGTGAAACCACAGGATGGCTTGATGCGGAGGACAAACAACGTCGTCAGTTTTTTCTAGAACATCAACAACAACAACTCCAAGCAGCCCAAAAATTGATGCAACAATTACCCCTAGAAGGAGAAGTTTCAGCAGTCGTTAAACAGTTTCCTCAAGGAGCGATCGCGCTAGCGTTACTGCATCAGGCGGGTTGCTTGGAATGGACTGATCCATTTCATTACCAGATGACGAATCGCAAAGCGGGTAAGTTAGGGCAGTCTAATGCGATCGCGGCCCAGCAGATGACCAATTACTTGAAAACAAAACGTTGTCGCTGGCAATTCTTGTTAGAGGGGTTTGGCTTTGGGACAGAAGCAGAAAACTGGCGTTGTGGACATTGTGATCACTGTTGTTAATCCTTCAGCGTTAGGGTTGAATCAGTGGCACAATCAAGTCTGGGATTGGGGTAACTCAATCTACATTGATTCTGGAGATGTTGATCATGCCCCAAATCCACGATCGTAGCCAATGGTTTTATCGCCTGTTTCTGATCGGACTGCTGATATTTTCCCTGGCCATTTTAGGAATTTCGGCGCTGAAAGGTAACTCACCCGATCTAATTGTTAGTGATGGCAATGGTTATTACGCTTGGGTGCGATCGCTGGTGATTGATGGGGATATTGACTTTAAAGATGACTTTGAGCAACTCTATTTCCCTGATCCGCCACCACCGGAATGGTCACAACGTACTCCTAAGGGGTTGGTTCCTAATAAATACCCGATCGGGCTAGCGATTCTGGAAACCCCAGGATTCTTAATTGGTCACGCGATCGCTAAACTAACGACCTTTGCTGATGATGGTATTAGTTTGCCGTACCAACTCTCGGTGACGATCTCACTAGTCATGCTAATTCTGGCGAGTTTTTATCTGCTATACCAAGCCTTGCGGAACTATCAGATTTCTAGCCAGATAGCCCTACTGTTTTGTGTGATGCCCTTAATAGGGACAAACCTAATTCATTATGTAGCGAAAGAACCAGCAATGGCGCATGGGGCAGGCGTGGCTATGATCAATATTTTAATTTTTATCTCCAGTTTAAAGGCAAATTCATTCAAATCTAAATTCCTAGCCGGTTTAATCCCCGGTTTGCTAATGGGACTAACAATCATTATTCGGCTATCTAATATTGTGTTTTTACCCTGCTATTTTTGGTTGTTTCGATCTGATTTCAGCGATCGACGTAAAAGCTTACCATTAGTTTTAGGGATAGGATCGATGGTATTTTTGCAGCAATTCAGCTTGTTTTGTTTATGGGGTAAGCCTGTCGCTAACTCCTATCAGGGGCAGGGATTTACGGCAGGTATACAAGGAGTTTTTGATATTGTTTTAGGTACACACTACGGGTTATTTCTTTACCATCCCTGGTATCTCGTTTTAGTTAGCCTGAATATTGTTGGGATATGCCTTCTTGCCCGCCAACAAAAACTCTGGCATGGCATCATCCTATTTTGTTTTACTGGCCTCTGGATTTTGAATGGGCTGTGGGGCTTTAGTGGTGATTCATTTGGGAGTCGGGCTTTTATCGAATCATTACCACTGTTATCTCTGGGGGCCGCTATGACAGTTGAGCATCTGTCCGATCGCACCATTCACTGGATGAAATTTCCTGGCCTAATATTAGCTGGTCTCTTAATTGCTACAAATATTTATTTGTGGGGAGGATATCTATTGCAGCAGTATCCCCAAAATAGTGAGCGGACGTTAGAGCAAGCTTACTTATGGCTCGCTACTTCTTCAACGAAACCTTAACTTGAATTGATTACCGATTCTTGATTTGTTAATCTTTCCTGTAACTATCAAGTTCTGCTGAAAGCCTGGTATTGCGCCAGCTAAACGTGATCGCAGGATCGAATAGCTTGATTGCTAGATGTATTCTAGAGTCAGTCTACTGTAGGTGTGAGGAGTATAGTCATGATTTCTAAATCGATCAAGGGGTTACGGTTCCTAACTCCAGGGTTACTGGGAGTCGCTTTAGCCAGCGCTGGACTAACGAGCAGTCCCACTCCAGCCTCCGCCCAAACAGAACCTGCCTCAGGCATGGAATCTGTGTCGGGTGTTGCCAATCTCCAACAGGCAGAGGAAGTGGCTCCAGCCACATCCGGCATGGAACAAGTGACCTCCGTCTCCCAACTCACAGATGTTCGGCCAACGGATTGGGCATTCCAAGCACTGCAATCGTTAGTCGAGCGCTATGGCTGTATTGTCGGTTATCCCGATCGTACCTATCGCGGTAATCGTGCGATCACTCGCTATGAATTTGCCGCTGGCTTGAATGCCTGCATGGACAAAATCCAAGAATTGATTACGGCGGCAACGGGTGATCTCGTCAAGAAAGAGGATTTGCTCACCCTGCAACGGCTGCAAGAAGAGTTTGCGGCAGAATTGGCGGCTCTGCGAGGTCGGATTGATGCACTGGATGTGCGGTTGGCCACTGTAGAACGGCAGCAGTTTTCCACGACCACTAAATTAACTGGTGAAGCTCTGTTCGTCGGGGCTCAAACCCTTGGAGATGAAATTGATGATGATAAAGCGGTGCGGCAAGATCGGGTGCGGTTGAACTTCCAAACTAGCTTTACTGGCAATGATGTGCTAAATACTCGATTAGCCGCTGGCAATGCGGTTACTCCGGGTACGCCAGGTAGTCTATCGCCCTTTGTGGACGCCGGAACCGCAGAAGGATTCCTGGCCTCCTATGTGGGTGGGATTACCGGAAATAGTGTGGTGCTCGATCGGCTGGACTATGCCTTTAATTTCAACGATCGCTTGAAGGTATATGTGGCGGCAGAAGGTGGCAAAACTCCTTACATCAGCAATCCCAACAATCCTTACTTCTATGATGATGACGGCGGGGATGGGGCAATTTCTGCCTTTGCCCAACAAAACCCAATCTACCGGATTGGTGGTGGAGCTGGAGCGGGGTTAAGCTACGCCTTTGATACCGACAAGCGCTTTGTCCTCAGTGCTGGCTATTTAGCTGAAGACGCCAATGATCCGACCGCTGGGAATGGGCTGTTTAATGGGTCTTATGCGGCTCATGCTCAACTGGCCTATAACGCGAGTAAGTTTGGGATTGGAGTGACGTATGTTCACGGTTATCACTCCGAAGATAGTGCGATCTTCTCTCAGGGCTATGATGATGTGTTTGTGACTGGAACGACTCCCGCGAATCTAGTCCATACTGGCTTAGGCAATGCTGCTACGACTGATTCTTTAGGTGGTTCAGCATACTACCGCATTAGTCCTCAGTTGGTACTGAATGCGTTTGGTGGCTACACACGGTTGAATCTGAAAGGTGATGATGGCCAGGGTGACATTTGGTACTACGGTTTAGGTTTAGCTTTACCCGATCTGTTAAAGCGGGGTAATCTCGCTGGTATTGTCGTTGGGGTGGAACCTTATTTGGGTGGTTTGAAAGATGGCTTGAGCCTGAGTGGTGTTGGGTTGACTAATGACACCTCACTACATGTGGAAGCCTTCTACAAATATCGGCTTAATGACAATGTGTCGATTACACCAGGAGCCATCTGGATTACAGCCCCCGATCAAAATAGTGACAATGATAGTTTCTTTGTCCTGACTTTGCGATCGACCTTCAAGTTCTAACGATCGCGAATCTAATTCAGTAACAACAAAGCCCCCGAATAATTGGGGGCTTCGTTGCATTTAACTGAAACTCAATTGCACCGCAGCCAACTACCCCTTCTTGCGACGGAATTTCTGCTTCTTAACTTTGATCTTGATTCCCTGCTTCCCTCTCTTACTAGTCTTGAAGATTGAGGCCGCTTTGGTGGTTACTACGACAACTTCAGTCGGTGGAATAATGACGGCTTCAACTGGGGCCGGATCATCATCCACGATCGTCAATGTTGCCGTCGAGATACTGGTGCCAATTTGTGATCCTGTGCTGGGGTTAGCAAATGATAGAGTGATCGTTTCATTGGCTTCGTTCAATGTGTCTCCAATCAGTTGAATTGGGATAGTTGCAGTGCTTTGTCCTGCTGTAAAGTTAACCGTGACTGTTGTGGCTGTGAAATCACTTCCCGCGATCGCGCTCCCGGCTCCCACAATCACGGTTACCGATGAAGCGACTCTAATATCGCCCGTGCGGTTCACAGTTACAACATTGGTTGTGTTCGTTGTGTTGCCTTCCTGCGCACTATAGGTCGCCGCTGCGAAGTCGTACACGATCGGGATAGCGGCACCAAAAATATTACTGTTATTCGTGGCTGTACCAGCATTTTGAGCGGCTGTATTCCCAGTCAGGACGATCGCTCCACTAGTGCTAAATGTCGCTCCAGCGTTGACATAAATTGCTCCACCTAAGCCTTGACCATTACCACCTGGGGCACTGAAGCCACTATTACCGCCAGTTCCTCCTGTCGCGGAGTTGGTTTGGAAGCTGCTATTTATGATCTGTAGACTACCAGCATTGAAGAAAATAGCGCCCCCAAAACCTGCGCCACCACCTCCCCCTGCGGCAGCACTACTTTGTCCCTGCCCACCAGTGCCGCCACCTGTACCACCTATACCACCCGGTAGCCCAGCACCACCAC
>DATNPU010000169.1:0-11786 GCA_036703105.1 Microcoleaceae cyanobacterium | reverse complement strand
GTGGAAGTGACGCAGATGCAGCAGGCTAACTTGAAGGCCAGCCGCGCCAAAACTCGGACGTTAAAATGGCTAGCGGATCAATTAGCCAGTGGCAATCCAATCACTGAAGCAGACGTTGCCGCGACGATCGAAGGATTTTATGCCGAAGAAGCCGAGTTTCAAGGCTTAAGTTTCAACACGATCGCCGCCACTGGAGCCAATAGTTCGATCGTGCACTACGGCACTCCCAGCGCTGATCAACCTTTGCAATCCGGCCAGTTTGTCCTACTTGATTCCGGGGCGCAATTCGCGTCTGGCACCACAGATGACACTCGGACTGCGATCGTCGGTGACCCTACTCCCGAACAAATTGCTCGCTATACCGAAGTTCTGAAAGCGCATATTAACTGCGCCATGCAACGCTTCCCTAAAGGCACCACTGGCGCGCAATTAGACGGCATTACCCGATCGACCTTATGGTTCGCGGGATTGGATTATGGACATGGTACAGGGCACGGTGTCGGTACCTTCCTTAACGTTCATGAAGGCCCGAATGGCATTAGTAAACGGGTGCAATCGGTACTCGAACCAGGGATGGTCACAAGTATTGAACCGGGGTTTTACGAGCCTGGTTGGGGTGGGATTCGGATTGAAAATCTCTATGTGGTGAAGGAACTAACTAATCCCCAAGCCGCCACCAACGGCAAACCTCAAATGACCTGGTATGGCTTTGAGTCGCTGACCTATATTCCGTTTGATCACAAGTTGATTGATCTCGATCGCCTGGATGCCCGCCAACGCCAATGGCTAGCCGACTATTACCAGTCGATTATCGAAAAACTTGCTCCTACGCTCAGTTCTGATGAAGCTGAATGGCTCCAACAGGTTTGTCGTTTGGCCGCTTAGCGATCGTTGCTAATGACGTTGATCGGTAGGGGTGGGGTTGTCAGATCAACCTTTCACCCCCCGACTCAAACTGGCTCATGCTGTCGAATGCTTAGTTGGTTAAATCGATAAAATCGCCGCGAACCCAGCCCGTCGCTCCAGAGCGGAACTTGATGTAATACCAGGTATAACCATCACCACCGCGAGTGGAATCAAAGACTTGCACCCGATCGCCATCAATGCCGTAGTGAGGCGAGTTGGCATTGGTAGAAGGAGCCGATCGCACATTTACCCGCGAACCGGGATCGGCAGTATGCAAATAACCAACCCGGTTAGATGGAGACGAACCGCCTTGCCCAGAAACAAAGGTCACAAAGTCGCCGCGAACCCAGCCGGTGGCTCCAGAGCGGAATTTAACGTAATACCAGGTGTAATTATCGCTGTAACCCTGAGCGCTATCTAGCACTTCCACCTGATCGCCCACTAAGCCGTAATTCGGAGTGCCAGCTGCTGTAGTGGGTTGAGCGCGGACATTGACGCGGCTCCCAGGTTGTTGACCACTTAAGATGGCGGGAACAGCCAAAGCGGGAACGGCTAGACCCAATGTCATTGCGGTAGTGGCTAGAATGGATAAAAAGTGACGCTTCACTGCCATAGTGTGATATCCTTTGCGTAGTCAAATCGATGGGGGACTTCCGATTACTTCACCCGATGAAATGAATGCGTGAAGACCGGAGGGTGTGTTTCTAGAGTTCACTGCATCCCTATCGATCTCTACACAGCCCGATCGCAGAATTTCTGATAGAGCGATCGAGGAAGTGTTTTGTGTGCAAATTCTTATGGGGCTGGATTAGGGTAGCGGCTGTGAATGCGATCGATTTCTGCCAGGATCTCGCCAGGAAGCGTGATATTGACACTAGCCAGGTTTTCCTTTAATTGCTCCAAACTGGTGGCCCCGACGATCGTGCTCGTGACAAACCAGCGTTGCCGCACAAAAGCCAAGGCTAATGTGACTGGACTGAGATGAAAGCGCTGAGCCACCTCAACATACTCCGCGACTGCTTCATTCACGTTTGGTTTCAAATAGCGTTGCCCAAATCCGGGAAATAACGTCATCCGGCTATTGGGCGGTGGCTCCTGTAAATGTTTGCCACTGAGATTACCAAACCCCAACGGACTATAGGCTAACAAGCTAATGGTTTCGTGACGGCAGGCTTCGGCTAATCCTAATTCAAACGATCGATTCAATAAGTTATAAGCATTTTGAATCGAGACAATTTTGGGTAGACCGCATTGATGGGCTGTATGACAGAACTCCATTACACCCCAAGGGGTTTCGTTACTTAAACCCACATAGCGAATTTTTCCGGCATGAATCAGATCCGCAAAGGCACTCAGTTGTTCGACGATCGGCACAGTCTCCCGAATCTGCTGGGGGTCGTAGCTGGCTTGGCCAAACAACGGCACATAACGATCGGGCCAGTGAATTTGATACAGGTCAATGTAATCCGTTTGTAATCGCTTCAGGCTGGCGTTAACGGCTTGTTCGATGTTGCTGCGATCGATGCGGCGTTGCCCCTGCCGAAGCCAATTCATGCCGCGAGACGGGCCGGCAATTTTAGTTGCAATTACTAGACGATCACGAGGTTGCTTGGCTAACCACTGACCAATGTAGGTTTCGGTCAACCCAGAGGTTTCTGCTTTTGCCGGAACGGGATACATTTCTGCCGCATCAATAAAATTGACTCCGGCGGCTACTGCGTAATCGAGCTGCTGGTGTGCCTCCTCGGCGGTATTTTGCTGCCCATAGGTCATGGTTCCCAGGCAAATTTCTGACACCCGCAGGTGACTATCCCCTAATTGCCGATACTGCATGGTATTGAATGCTCAGTAAGCGTCTGATCTATCCTACCGATAGGCTGAAAATAGTGCCTGGATCGAGATCGTCTTTTCCATCGGTGTGGGATCTGGCATAGGCATCATGCAGGTGCGATCGCCAACAACTGCAACCAATCACACGGTAACAGAACCTGCCGGAACGATGTAGTACTTGCTTGTAGTATTCCGAAGTATTAATGTAGTATTCAAAGGGAGGTTGCTGCATCTCAAGTCGTAGCAACTCCCTACCCGCTGCCCCAGGAATTTGCTATGACTTCGCCTTACTACGACTACGATGATTCCTCCAATCCCGGCCAGAGTCGGGCGCAGGGCTTGCTAAGTTCGGGCTGGCGACCCCTAAATCGGGATTTGGATTATCCCTACCTGGCAGAGTTGCTCTGGACAGACACCGGAGAATGCTGCCAAAAAGTGATGAACTTGTTTAGTGATTTGGCGAATGCCGCCGGGCGGCGGGAATATACCTGGTGGGCCAATGCCTTGAATCTGTTTTCCAGTGATACCCGCTATTATCTGGATGAGTTTTGGAGCTTCATTACGCCGGATCCGCCCTATCCCGATCATCGTTATCCCGATGTTTTAAGCATTGAAACTCCGGTCAAGCCGATCATCAGCCGTAACTCGATCGCGATCGATCATGTCTTCCGTCGCCTGCGCGAGATCATTATTCTCAAGATCCTCAAGTTCCTCGGCAAACCGGATTTAATTACGCAGTACTACCTCGATCGGCACTTCTACTATCCGGTGCAGCAGTTCACCGACTGGGAACGGTTGGATGTGGTGAATTCTGCCCTAGCATACTGGCATGAGGCCGAAGTTTGGTTGCAGATTGACACTCTAGATAAGGAACGGCGGCTAACCCTGCGAGCCAAGGATCTGACCCCCTTAGCCCGGAAAGTTACCTATGGGCTAGCGGTGATGTTGAGTGGCTATCAAAGTCGCGTCGGACAACTTCAGTCGGACTACCCGATCCGGACTTTTCCCGCAGAGGTGCAGAGTTTTACGGACGTTGTGCAGCAAGCCATTCTAGATCAGGAGCAGTTAGCGGTTTTGGTGAGTGGTGAACCCGGAACCGGGAAAACTGCCTGGACACAAGCCGTCGCCAAAGAAATCCTTGTGCCCTTGGGCTATGTGATCTTTATTCTGGATCACGAGGCCGTGGAAAACTTTGTGCCGCCCCCTTATCTAGAGCGGATTTGTCTGATCATTAACGAGGCAGACAATCTGGCCACAAATCGGGCTATGGAAGTGACTCAGACTAGTAACAAGACTGAGCGCATTCTTAGCCTGTTGGATGGCACTCTGTACCGTAGTGTGGTCGATGAGTTTGGTGCTCAATTGCAACAACGGCTAGTGGTGCTGATGACCTGTAACACCACCGATCGACTTGATCCGGCTGTATTACGTAAAGGTCGGGTGGATTTGATGGCTGAGTTTACTCACCGCTTTGTTTAAAGAGTGGTGGGAGGCGGGCGGGTGAAGCTGCTTGGTGATACAGTTCGTCATCTTGAGCGCGAAAACCGCCCCACCACTGCCTTAAAGGTACTTCTGTAACAGTAAGTTTAGTTTCTCCTTGGTGGCCGCCGACACTTTATCCAGTGGCGTGAGAATGGCATGTTTCAAGGCAGAATGGGCATCCGAGGTGAACGGATCTTGGGCCAATCGTCGCACTGTTTCTTGAATCACCTTTTGGGCATTCACCGCATTGCGCTGTAAGTTGGCAATCACCATATCAACGGTGACGCTGTCGTGGTCAGAGTGCCAGCAATCATAGTCGGTGGATAGTGCCAGAGTCGCATAGGCAATCTCCGCTTCCCGTGCCAGTTTCGCTTCCGGTAAATTCGTCATGCCAATCACCGTAGCTCCCCAACTGCGATACAGATGAGATTCAGCTTTAGTGGAGAAGGCAGGCCCTTCCATACACAAATACGTGCCCCCTCGATGCAGGGTGACATCGGGCAGATTTAGACTCGCGATCGCATCTCCTAGCACTTGGGCTAACTGAGAACAGATCGGATCACCAAAGGTAATGTGAGCAACGATGCCATCGCCGAAAAAGGTAGAAATCCGGTTTTTGGTGCGATCGATAAACTGATCGGGAACTACCATGTCCAACGGCTTGACCTCTTCCCGGAGAGAACCCACTGCCGAAGCTGAAATCAAATACTTCACGCCTAAACTTTTCATGGCGTAGATGTTGGCTCGAAATGGCAATTCAGATGGTAATAGGTGATGATTGCGTCCATGCCGAGCCAGAAAAGCAACCTTGACTCCATCTAATGTGCCGACAATTAACGCATCAGAGGGCTGACCAAAGGGCGTGTTGATCGTCACTTCCTCAACATCTTTCAGCGCCTCCATCTTGTAGAGACCGCTACCACCAATAATCCCGATCGTCACCTCAGTCATTCCCTGTTCCCCACCGTTGCAGAGTGCCAAACAACCTAGCCATTCTACAATTTCCTGTGACCCAGATTATGGCGGAATGCTGGGGAAGTTGCGCGGGTCACTGTTGCGATCGCTCACTTGCGCTAACAATGAATAGGCATTCTCATGATCAATCCGCCTATGCATCGCCCTGATCAGCCTTCTGACCCGATTACTTTGGTGATTTCAGAAGTGGTCAAACCGGACTGTATTCACGAGTATGAGGGTTGGGTAAAACAGGTGAATCATGCTGCGCAACAGTTTCCGGGTTTCCGGGGGGTAGAGGTGATTCGTCCGCGCGATCGTACCCATGCCGAGTATGTCGTGATTGTCAAATTTGACCACTATGAACAGCTCAAAGCCTGGTTGACCTCGGCGACTTATCAACAATGGGTCGAAAATGTGCAGCATTTGTTTGTCAGTCGATCGTCGCAGCAATTACCCGATGGCCTAGAACTTTGGTTCACTCTGCCTGCCAATACAACTCAGGAACTGCCTCAACCCGCCTATTACAAGAAGGTGATTTTGGGGATTCTAGGAGTTTATCCACTCATCTTGCTGGCCGATGCACTACTGAAACCGGTGGTAAAAGATCTACCACCGTTACTGGGCTTGCTGCTTTCTGTCACGCTGGTTTCGGCTTTACTGACCTATCCAGTTCTGCCCTGGTTAACCCAAGTATTGAACTTCTGGCTGTATCCGCAAGCTGCATCACTGCAACGACGGAGCAAGCAGAAACGGTGAGATTAGCGGAATAACGGATTTAAAGCCAGCGCGATCGCCGCGATCGCGCCTAACACAACGACCTCTCCCTGCTTCACGGCTGTTATCAGTTCTGTAGGAGTCATCAGCACTGTTTCCATCTCTTCCAAATCACCGGAATTTGGCGCCGCTACCTGTTGCGCATTACAGGCCGTAAAAATATGACCATGACTACAGCGATAATTGGCACTACTGACAAAACTCGTCAAATGTTGCCAATTTTCGGCGGTATAGCCTGTTTCTTCTAACAGTTCCCGTTGGGCTGTTTCTAACGGATCTTCTGCCCCATGAATGCCGCCCCCCGGCAACGTCAGACTGACACGACCCACACCATGTTTGTATTGCCGTAATACAATCACCCGACCATCCGGAACTTGGGCGAAAATCGTCGCATAGTCCTGCATCTGCACCCGATGATAGCCATTGACCACACCCCCATCCGGCAACTGAATTTGTTCGACAGATAACTTCAGCCACGGTTCAGAAACATAAACATCTTCACTACTTAACGTTTGCCAGGGTTCAAGGGAATGGCTCATAGCAGATTCAAGACTGGAACGGTACGACTCATTGGAACGTCAGATAACGACTGGGTTGCGAGTGTTGAGCTCATCGGTAGTTCAGTCGCAGTGTTTAGAGCATACGCCTCAGTTATCAGGTGATTCCAGCTATTGCTCTATGTCGTCCTGATATTTTCGATGGATGTACGTTGGCATCAGGAACATTAAACCAGCGATTTTCAGGAACATTAAACCAGCGATTTTGGACTATTTTGCTATTGATCGAGCGTGAGTAGTTTAATCTATAGCGTAGGTCTTACGAGCACAGTTTTGCCGACTCGCTGCAATTGACAGTCTGTCATTGTTGTAGTTTTGCTCTGACACTGGTTTATTTTTACTGTTGAATCTATGGTTCAGACTCCCTATCTTTCAGTGGTTGCAACTGCCCGTAACGATAATCACGGCGGCAATATGCTGAACCGGATGCAGATTTTTGTCAATGGTTTGCTGGAGCAGTCCCGCCATTATCAGTTACCGATCGAGTTGGTTTTGGTTGAGTGGAACCCACCCTCCGATCGCCCTCGTTTAGCCGAAGTTCTATCCTGGCAGCGTCAGAGCGAGTTTTGTACCATTCGGATTATTGAAGTGCCCCCGCACCTCCATCAGGAGTTTAACCATGCTGAGGTGCTGCCGTTGTTTCAGATGATTGGCAAGAACGTGGGGATTCGCCGTGCTCGTGGAGAATTCGTCCTAGCAACGAATATTGATATTTTATTCTCTGATGAACTATTTCAGTTTCTTGCCACCCGATCGCTCAAGCATGGAGAAATGTACCGAGTCGATCGTTGGGATGTCTCGCCGTTCATTTCCGTGGAAGCGTCCTTAGCCGAGCAACTGACCTTTTGCCGGGAGAACTGTTTACGCGTTAACCGGAAGGGTGAAACTGTAATTGTTGAACCTGTGCAGCTCATCTCGGAAACTTCAGAGCCAGCAGCAGTCGAGCCGAATGAAGCGTCTGAACCGATTGATTCTAGCCACGATAATACTGTTGCCGCCCCTCCAAATCCCTGGTTAAGTAACCTTCGCCAGTTGTATCGTCATCTGTTGCCAAAGCGCTTGAAGGATGCAGTTCTGGATCAGTTGCCAGGAGATTTACGCCAGTGGTTAATTCAGCATGGATTGCTGTCTGTCCAACCGCTGCCTCCTCCTGTGGTGCCCGTCGAGACTGAACCTGAGCCTGAACCCGAACCCGCGATCGACGTGCCGCGTTATCCCGACTTACATCTAAATGGTTGCGGTGATTTTACTCTGCTGCCTCGGGAAACCTGGCTGGAGGTGAGAGGCTATCCCGAATTTGAGATGCATGGACTCCATCTAGACTCCATCCTGTGCCATGCGGCCTATCACACTGGGTTGCGAGAGCAGTTGCTAGAGCCGAATCAAGTGGTTTACCACATTGAACATGGCCGGACTTGGTTTCCGGATTGGGGTTCGGAGTCGGCGGTGAGTAAAGAGGAGATTGATAGAATTCCTAAGCTGGAATTTGACCAATTGCAAGCCTTGGCCGCCTTAATGAACCAGTTACACCGCCCGATTCTATTTAATGATGAGGATTGGGGCTTTGGGGCGATCGAGTTGGCAGAAACAATTATCCTGCCTGAACAAGTCTTAGTTTAAGCTTGTTACCTTGACCTGAGCTGCAAGGAAGCTTTACGATTGCCCCTGATTGTTTCAGCCTTCTCCGTTTGTTTGTGACTTTGTCTGGTGTTCCCTTCCTATGACTACAGCACCCTACCTGTCTTTTGTTGTAACTGCCCGGAATGATAATCACGGTGGTGATATGCTGCGGCGGATGCAGATTTTTGTCAATGGCTTGCTAGAACAGTGCCGTCGTCATCAGTTGTCTGCTGAGTTGATTATTGTGGAGTGGAACCCACCGCAGGACAGACCGAAGCTCACGGAGGCGCTCAACTGGACATTGGCTCAGGATAGTCCCTGTACGGTACGAGTGATTGAGGTACCCCCTGAGGTACATCTGCGATTAAAGCATGGTACATCCCTACCGCTATTTCAGATGATTGCGAAAAACGTGGGGATTCGCCGCGCTCGGGGTGAATTTATTTTGGCGACGAACATTGATGTCCTGTTCTCAGATGAACTCTGTAGGTTTCTGGCCAAACGGGAGTTACGTCGGGATGTGTCGTATCGGATCGATCGCCACGATGTTTCCCTCAAGATTCCTGCTGATGTCTCCCTAGAGGAGCAACTAGAATTTTGCCAAGACAATGTGGTATTGATCTTTGCCCGTAACGGCATCATTGAATTGCATCATGAGAGTTCTACTGAGTTACCTCCACTGGTAGCCGAAGCTGTACCACCTGCTGAAGCAGCACCGATCGTAGAACCTGCTCCTACCATTTCACCGGAACTGCCACCGGAGGAACTACTGCCTCCCCTTCCTGCTCCCGAACCTAAATCCTGGGTGAAGCGGGCAAAAGTAATTTATCAGTTTGTCCTACCACTGCCACTGCGAGAAGCCATTCTGAATGTGTTGCCTCTGAGTATGCGAGATACCATGATTCGGCGTGGGCTCTTAAAGGTGAAAGAGAGTCCGGCCCAGCTCTTACCCTCCGAGCCGATCGTGCTGCCGGAATTGCCGATCTCTACGACACCTGATCCTGCCCCGGCGGAAATTACTGCATCTGAAGCGGCTGCCCCCGAAGCGACTGAAGCCCCTGTCTATGATCCAGGCTATCCCCTGCTGCACACCTACGCCTGTGGTGATTTTCACCTGTTATCGAAGGAACTGTGGTTTAAGGTGCGAGGCTATGCCGAACTGCCAATTTTTTCTTTCCACCTAGATTCTCTATTCCTGCATACGGCTTATCATGCGGGTGGCAAAGAAGTCATTTTAGAAGAGCCGATGCGGCTTTATCACATTGAACATAAGGCGGGGTGGACTCCCGAGATCGAGCGATCGCAAACGTTAAACGATCGGCTCAAGAAGTTAGAAATTCCCCAGTTGAGTATGGAGCAATTCACGGCATTTGCGACGTTGATGCAACAAATGGGTGAACCGATCATCATGAACAGTGAAGATTGGGGTATGGTAAATGATCAATTACCAGAGTATTGGATTGGTCAAGCTGCCAATGTTTCTAATAGTCAAGATTGATTACTGACGTTTCTTCTGATTGGCTGTTGTCGATAGTTTGAAATTGAACTTAAATATATTCATCTCATACCCGTTTTTGGAAGAAGCAGCGAGCTTGATGAAATTGGGATGGGTGAAAGGGTTAACGCCTTCTCCATTTCCTTTGCGCTCATTAAAATATTTCTGAGCTGATTCAGCTTCAGATTTGCAGCTTGCCGTGCTACAAACGAACATTAAATAGCCAGACTTATCTTGTAGAGGCGTCCGATCTCCCCACCAAACCATATAACTACGTGCTTCCTTCAATTTTTTTGGAAGCTTGACACCTTGAGCTTCCATCGAAGCATAGTAGATTTGCTCGTTGAAGCCATAATAATTGACCATAACAATAGCATCGGATTCAGTATGTTGTTTGATCCAATTCGATGCTCGGTCTACAGCTTCTAGGCGAGGAATAACAAGTTGATCAAGCGTCATGCTGGACTGCTGATAGGCCCCATTCGGAACAAGACCAAAGCCAACTAAGCTAAGGCTAACTGCTAGTAGGCTGCAAAATGTAATGAACTGAATGGCGATTTTTTGTTGATTAGTTTTAGACCACCATTGGTAGCAAAAGGCAAAAGGATAGGCTGTTACTAAAGCGACATAAGGTAACCAGGGTAAGGAGCGGTGGTAGGCACTGGGGAGTAAAACGGGTTGGGCAATAAATAGGGTGATGATACCTAATAAGGCAGGATAAAGGTTACGATCGCGACGCAAAACGATTAAACCAATCCCAGCGACTAGTAGAACTGCTAAAGCTGGTGTTGGAGCAATGACATTCCAATAGCTGCCCAGCATATCAAGGTATTGCCCAATTGGACTAAGTTTGAGGCGTTCGTAATCAATCCAATCGCTATAGAATTGAATGCTTCTAAGCAGATAATAGCCTCGCCATAGGAATGTTGGGGTACCTAATACCAGACCAATACCAAAACCAAGAAATACCAGGACTAGGGCTGGTTGAACCAATTTTTGGTTCCACTTCTGCAACCGAGGAATATAAGCAGTAAAGAACAAGACTACCGCTAAAACTCCTAGGCTAATCCAGAGTTTATGTATCAGCTGCAAGGCTTTTGGTAGACCAGGATCAATAGGGCTCAGTAAGAGGCGATCAGTGATCCAATTGGGTGAAATAAGTTGGCAATTCAACAAAAGTGCCAAAATACCCCCGACGATGAATAGCACCCCGATCGCGCTGGCAAAAATCATTATCCAGCGGACTAATCGGGGTGAGAATTGTCTATTTTCTGGTTTTTCCTTGAGAAAGTAAAAGGTAAAAATTTGTGGTAGCGTTGCTAAAACAAAATGATATCTAGCTGCCGTTGCTACTCCTGAGCAAAACCCACTGAAGAAGTATTGTTTTGGCTTGTTTTGCTCGATCGCATTGAGTGTTAGCAGCAGGGCAGTGAGAGATAGACAAATCCCTAAGGATTCAGTTCTGACAAAGCAACTATATGATGTGTAGTAGAACGATAGCGCTAATAATAAGGCGGCAATGCAACCACCAATTGCATTTGTTAGGCGTTTACCTAGAATGTAGATGAGAACAATAGATAGTGCATAAAACCCTAATACGAGAAAGCGCATCAAAAAGTAGAACTGATTTAAGTTTTGAAAGGTGAATAATTTGATACTTAAATCGTGAGGGATTAATCCGCTTAAACTGAGGATGCCATACCATACCGCCCAGAGAATGGCGGTTAAAAACATAAATGGTGTACCTGGAATATCAAAGAAGTTTTGGTTGAAGTTTAGTCTTAAAAATTTGATGACTTCTGCTGTATAAACTACTTCATCAGAATTCCAGATCCAAGGAATAGTCAAGCATTTTGATAGGATGCTAAGCGTGTAGATAATTAATCCAGAAATAAAAGCTAATTCTATAACCCAGAAGGATTTTTTCCATGTAGGGTTAGCTAATGTTTTGTCTTGGTTCATTGATCTAAGAAATATAACTATTTTTACCGGGCAAACATGCGAATCGAGCGATCGGGGATAAATTTTCGCTTGATCCTTTGTAGCGGATTATAAGTTGCTGGATCAAAATCTTGGGGCAAAATATCACGCGGAAATTGTTCCAACAATGAAAGCTTGCCGTCTGGATTATATCGGAGGACAACGATTTGGTTAAACGCAACCTG
>DATNPU010000165.1:0-3750 GCA_036703105.1 Microcoleaceae cyanobacterium | reverse complement strand
TTCATCAGCCTTTAAACCCAAAAAGCCCGATCGCGCGATCGGGCTGTCAGATTTGGGTAGCTTAAGCTTTACAAACCAAGCTGATTCCCACGACGGTATTGCAGATAGGCGGCCACAAATAGCCCTGCCAGGGTGACTGGGATTAAGCCCAGAACAATGCCGGAAAGAATGGGTTCAATCACGTGAAGTCTCCTTTTAACGTGCCAGTCAGGTGCAGTCAAACCATTACTTATCACTCATAGTACAAGGTTGAGCGATCGAATACGATGGGCAGAACGAACTCTGGGCTGTAGAAAATGGCAAAAATTGTAGCTAAACCAGCCTGGTAATTAGGTTACGTAACGCTTACATGATGTTACAAGTCGGGTCTAATCTTTAGGGATATTTAGGATTTTGCAAAGTTATCTAAACAAGGATTAAAGTAGAGAAGACTGACATTAAATATCTATTACGACACTTTCTTAAGCCTAAGCCCGTTTGGATAACCAGATTGTTACAAAAGAGAATTTAGTGCCACGGATTGCCACGATCGTGATGGCAATTATTGTCGTGTTGGTGCTGTTGTTGGCGCTAGGTCTGAGTCAGCTGCGCCGTCCAGATCCCTATGTGGAATCCGTTTTAGCCCTACAAGGTAATCCAGTTCAAGGCAATGCCATCTTTCAAATGAACTGTGCTGGGTGTCATGGGGCATTTGCCGACGGTCGGGTAGGTCCCAGTCTACGAAAAGTAGGCGATCGTAAATCCAAAACGAGTTTGATCCAGCAAGTGATTAGCGGTCAAACTCCACCCATGCCACAGTTTCAGCCGACGGCTCAGGAAATGGCAGATTTATTGAGCTACCTGGAGAGCCTGTAGTGCCCCTGTTTGTGCCCAGCTTGCAGCGTCATGGTCATCTCGATCGCAGTTTAATGACGATCATCAGTGTTGGTTCTCGCAAGCTGGATGCCGAGGATGACTTTGCTCAGGGGCCTTGGGGAATGTTTGCTCCTAATCTGGCAATTTATGGGTTTGATGCGGACGCAGATGCTTGTGCGGTAGCAAATGCAGAATTAGCCACGCGATCGATCAACTGGACAGAGCAGCATATTCCGGTGGCATTGGGCCGTGCGGTGGAAGAAGTGCCACTTTATGTCACTGCCAATCCCATGTGCAGTTCTTTGTATCCCCCTAACCAGGTCTATCTCGATCGGTTTGCCGGGCTGCGGGACATGATGCGTCCAGACTTCACGATCGAGATGGAAGTGACAACGCTGGATCAGGCCTGTCAAGACTACGGTATTGAACAGGTGGATTTTCTCAAGATTGATGTGCAGGGGGCAGATTTACAAGTTTTAGAAGGTGCCACGCAGCAGTTAGCTCAAAATATTCTCGCCATTCGGATTGAAGTTGAATTTTCGTCCCTATATGTAGATCAGCCGTTGTTCGCTGATGTGGATCGTTATCTGCGCCAGCAAGGGTTTACCTTATTTGATCTACAAGGTGGCTATGGAACACGGGCCAATCTACCGATGCGATCGACGGTACGAGCCGGACAATTGTTGTGGGGAGATGCGCTGTACCTGCGGGATCTAGTTCCTGAGGAGCAAAATTTGTCCTTGAAGACGCCGGATCATCTGCTGAAGCTGGCTTGTATTGCCGATGCCTTAGAGTTTTCAGATTATGCCTTGGAACTGTTGGAATTACTCACTGTACGCTTTGGGCAAACTCCTGATTACAACGTGGCCGACAGCATCATTGCAAGCCTGGCCCAATACTCGACTCTGATTCCCGGTGGGTTAAACGCTCTGGCTGTGATCGAGCGAATTCGCCACTATGCTAGTGAGCAAGCATTAGAACTCTTAAAGCCGTAATCGGAAGGGCTACCATTCTGGCAAAGAGGACGTACTATTAAGCTACGCTGACTGGCCTAAATTTCTTTGATCGGAATTTGAACTAGTCAGTGGTTGATGGAGTGAGTTTGCTGCTCAGTTGGCAGATTTTTTCCCGGCGTCCAGTGATCTTGTATGGTGAAAAATCAGTTTCTTCTCGGCTCGATCGCCTTTGGTGTAAGCCTGGGCATTTGTCTAATCATTAGTCCTGACTTTATCCGAGCCTTTGTTACAGGCTTAATTACCGTGGCCGCAACTTATATTGCCGTCGCGATCGTCACCTGGCGTGAGCAGCAGCACTCAGGTGGCAAAGCCGGGGGGCTGAACCATCAGATTCGCGTCCTCTTGCGCCGACGGGCAGAACTGCATCAGACCATTACTGAAATGATGGAGGAAAAAGACCGAGTTGCCCAGGCATTAACAGCGATGCAACTGCAACTGCGGCAAACTCCTGCACTGGCCTCTACACCAACGACGGTCTTGGCGGCTAGACGAGCGGCACTCAGTTGGGATTTGTCGGCTCCTGTGGAACCCGGATTATTGATTCCGCCCTTGCCCCAGTTAGAAGCCACCGCCGATCCACCACCTGTTGCTGAAGTGAACCAAATTCTGGTAGAAGCGGCCGAAAGTCGGCAAAAAATTGAAACTAATTTGAATTTGCTCCAGGGTGAACTGAGCCAACTGAATGCCCAAATTGCCGAGCAGCACAAAACCCGCGATCGCTTGACCCAGGAAATTGCCAGCTTGACCCAGAAGCATCAACAACTGATTCTGGAATCCAAAATTCTCCGGGGCGAAGTGGATGATCTGGAGCGTTGCCGCAAGGAACTGGAACAGTATCTGGCGTATGCCGAAGCCAAAAAACGGGAACTGGAAACTGGAGCGAATCCCTTACAAGGAGCACTGAAACAGCTACAAACTCAAATTGCCGCCTTACAAACTGAATTGGGACAGTTAGAGGATCAGGTGATCAGCCATCGGCGGGAGAAAGAGACGCTAGAACAGCAGATCGCCACATTACAGGCAGAACAGTTGTCGATTGAAGCGGTACTGGTGACGCAGGATCTCGATCGCGCCATCCCAAATCGCTCAAACCACAATGCGATCGCACCAGAAACAGCAACCGCTCAATCTACCTCTGCCAAAAAGCGGGATGGTAACGGTAAATCCGATGCTCCTGCTAACACTTCAGGTAAAGCCGTCGAGTCGTCTCGTAGTGCCCAATCTGGAGGAGTCGCAACAGCCGTTAGCCAACCTGTGACTCAAACAGCCCCTCAGTCTCATACGGCCAAGCAGCCTAGTCAGAATAGCGAAACTGCTAATCAAACTCTTCCGGAAGCTTGGACAGAGTTTTTGGTGCAACTACCGGAGTATGAATTGCAAATGCTGCGGGCACTGACTCAATCGGGGAATTCTGCCACCGTGATTCGCAAAATTGCGGAAGATAATCTAACGACTCTAGAGAAACTAGTCGAATCTATTAACGATCGTTCGCATGACATGCTGGGCCATGCCATTTTGGAGGTAGGGGCCAACTCCAAGCCACCGACGATCGCCCGTGATTATGTGAAGACTGTCAAGAAACTGATTAAAACCTACGATTATTTGACCGAATGAAGTCGTGGCAATTCCCGGAACAATTAGCTGCGATCGTTCGTGTAATAGTTAGGCTCCCTTCAAGTAGCCTGGCCTTGATTCAGAGATAGCGTCAGAGCGCTCCGAACGCCTTGCACACTATCACGACCACAGGTTTGCACTACCTGATCGTGTCATTAGTCGATTACGGCTAATGGCTTGCCTTTCCATAACCCAATCTTGCTTCTCTAGTCATGCTAGACGGAAGGGAAGCAGGCCACTTGTGGTGGCTAGAGTTTATGAATTA
>DATNPU010000152.1:0-13889 GCA_036703105.1 Microcoleaceae cyanobacterium | reverse complement strand
CGCCGACCATCGCTGGATCGAGTACTGCCAAACCAACACACAGCGCGATCGTGCCAAGAATCACGATCGGGAAGGTATACAGTAGGTCATTGGGCCAGGCGGGTTCGCCATAGTAGTTGTGTCCCATACCCATTGCCAATTTGGCACGGAGCCGGGGATCACTCAGATCTGGCTTCTTAAGCGTTGGCATAATTAAACGTGGTTCTCCTTATTTTCTGAGGTCAGCAGGTAGGAGTTGCAAGCAGGGTCGGCTCCGGTGTGACACCATGATAATGGCTTTTGCCAGAGATCGGGTCGCAACTGATTAGAGAGGACCGGAAATTCCTTGCTTACGGATCATCAAGAAGTGCAGCAGCATGAATACTGCAATTAACCAGGGCAGCACGAAGGTGTGAGCGCTGTAATAGCGAGTTAGTGTAGCTTGACCCACACTAGAACCGCCCCGCAGCAAGTCAGCAATCAACGTTCCCACCACGGGAATTGCTTCCGGCACACCGGACACAATCTTGACCGCCCAGTATCCTACTTGATCCCAAGGTAGAGAGTAGCCTGTTACCCCAAAGGACACGGTAATTACAGCCAAAATTACCCCAGTCACCCAGGTTAGTTCACGAGGTTTCTTGAACCCACCTGTGAGGTAAACGCGGAAGACATGAAGAATCATCATCAACACCATCATGCTGGCAGACCAGCGATGGATCGAGCGAATCAGCCAACCGAAGTTCACTTCATCCATGATGTATCTCACGGACTCGAAGGCTTCGGTAACGGTTGGCTTATAGTAAAAGGTCATAGCAAACCCAGTGGCGAACTGGATCAGGAAGCAGACCAGCGTCACTCCACCCAGACAATAAAAGATATTGACATGGGGTGGAACGTACTTGCTGCTGATATCATCTGCGAGCGCCTGAATCTCCAGCCGCTCATTAAACCACTGGAATGGCTTAGAGTCGGTCACCTGCTTAGTGAACATGAAGCAAGAATTCCTAAAAATGTATTGCTGTTCATAAAAAATGTAACACAGAGGCAGTGCTCATTTCTTGCCAACCCCCGATCGTGGGATCACTAGCTAGAGAGAAATAAATTGGGCTGGAATCTGGCTAAATCATGAGGCGGCTGGCCACCAGACGTTGCCTTTCTCCGGAAAAACTTTTTAAGCTAGGACAAGCGCTTGGTGTTATTAGCATCACACGCACACCAGTTGCCCCTTTACAATGGGTGAGTCATATAACAGTTTTGACATTAAAACCGAGCGGTATGCGGAAGCAAGTTTCTTGGATTGGGCGGATCTTAGTTCTCGTCATTGCGGTAGTCACCCTACTAAGTTATCCGGCTTCTCCAGCCCAAGCCTTGACAGAAGAACAGCGATTAGTAGCAGAAGTTTGGCGGCTTGTCGATCGGGCCTATGTAGATGATTCGTTTAACCACCAAAACTGGTGGGCAATCCGGCAGAAAGCTTTGAAACAACCGCTCAACGATCGTCCGCAGACCTATGAAGCGATCCGCCACATGTTGGCAGGTCTTGACGATCCCTTTACGCGGCTGCTGGAACCGGAACAGTACAAGAGCTTGCAGACCAATACCTCGGGGGAACTGACTGGTGTAGGATTGCAGATCGCGCTTGATGCCGATACTGGCGAACTGAAGGTGATCGCGCCGATTTCTGGTTCTCCTGCCGACCAGGCCGGGATTAAACCCGCCGATACGATTCTGAAAATTAATGGCGCTGCTACCTCTGGGTTGAGTCTGGATGAGGCAGCGGCTCGGATGCGAGGCCCGATCGGGAGTCGAGTCACGCTGACGGTCAAACGCCCCAACAGTGACCCCACTGATCTAGAAGTTGTGCGGAATCGGATTGCTTTGAATCCAGTGTATGCCGATCTACGGACAGAACCCAGTCCGACTGGAAATGCTCAACCAACGAAGGTCGGTTACATCCGCCTGAGCCAATTTAATGCCAATGCCACGACAGAAGTGACTCAAGCAATTAATCGGTTAGAGCAACAGGGAGCCGAAGCTTACATCTTAGATTTACGCAGTAATCCGGGGGGGCTATTACAGGCAGGCATTGAAGTCGCGCGGTTATGGTTGGATCAAGGCACGATCGTTTATACCGTCAATCGTCAAGGGGTGGAAGGTAGCTTCGAGGCAATGGGGCAAGCGCTGACTCATGATCCCTTAGTGGTGCTGGTTAACCAGGGCACAGCAAGTGCCAGCGAAATTTTAGCAGGTGCCTTACGTGACAACGATCGCGCCACGATCGTGGGAGAACGCACGTTCGGCAAAGGCTTAATCCAATCGCTGTTTGACTTGTCGGATGGGGCTGGTTTAGCGGTGACTGTCGCCAAATACGAAACTCCGGCTCACCACGACATTAATAAGCAAGGGATTAAACCGGATTTGACGGTGCCACTCGATCCGATCGCGATCGGTCAAACGGGTACAGCAACCGATACTCAGTATCAAGCGGCAGTGGAATTGCTGACGAACCACTCGATGCTGGCTGGAGCCACCTAACGTGGAACGGACTTACCACGATCCGCTGCATGGTGCGATCGTGCTGAACCGGCGTGATCCGGTTGAAGCGTTACTGATCCGATTGATTGATACTCCGGCGTTTCAACGGTTGCGCCGCATTCGTCAGCTTGGGCCTGCTAGCCTGACGTTTCATGGGGCGGAGTCTTCCCGCTTTACCCATTCTTTAGGCGTGATGGCGGTGGCACGACGGGCCTTCGATCGCATTGCTCAGGTTTATCCACAACTGAAATCCCATCGCCCAGTGGTTTTGTGTGCTGCCTTGCTGCATGACATTGGACACGGTTCCTTTAGCCATACAGCGGAGGAAATTTTTGGTTGCCAGCATGAACACTGGACCGAACGGATTTTGCGAGAGTCCAAGCCAATTTGGGAGTTGGTGGTGGGGTTTGATCCCTATCTGGTAGAACGGATGATTCAGGTTTACCAGAAACGCTATCCGGTGCCGCTCGTCTGGCAATTAGTCTCTAGTCAGTTAGACTGCGATCGCTTGGATTACCTGATGCGAGACAGTTACTTTACTGGAGCCTCCTATGGCAAGATTGACCTCGATCGCATTCTGCTGGCCCTGGGATATGATGCTGTCTCACAACAGTTAGTAGTGGCTCGGAAGGGCATGGCCGCGATCGAACATTACCTGATTGTGCGGTACTTCATGTATGCCCAGATTTACAATCATCCCAAAAATATCGCTGCTACCTGGATTCTGGAACAAGCCTTTATTCGGGCGCGGGAGCAACTGCATACGGGTAAATTGTTGGCGGATAACACCGTAACGGCCTGGTTAACGCAAGACTGTAACCATCAATTGTCGTTAGCGGATTATCTGGCCGCCGATGATGTCATATTCAGCTATCACCTACAACGGTGGCAGCATAGTGAGGATCAGGTCTTAGCCGATTTATGCCGACGGTATCTCGATCGAGATTTGTTAAAGGCGATCGACATTTCCCATCTCAGCGAATCCCAACAGGCTCTCCTGCTGGAAAAAGTGCAGTACTGGTTAACCCAAGCGGGGTTTCAGGCGACCTACTATGCGGGACTGAGAGTGTCGTTCAGCCGGGGTTACACCTTGTATCAACGCGGGATTAAAATTCAGACCTCAACTGGGTTAACTGAAATTAGTGAGCTATCTCCTTTAGTCCGCACGTTAACTCAATCGAACCAACGCGTTTGGTTAATTTACCCCCGTGAGGTTGAGGGCAGGTTGCTGGCTGCGATCGCCCACTAAAGCTGACGAGATACTCATGATTCGCTGTTTGCTACTTGCTGGAGCACAACTTCTGCATCGACTTGTCCCCAGTAGTAGCCCATCTCCACACTCATCTGTCTAGCCCGCTCTGCTTCAATATGGGCCGCGTTGAGATTCTTACCCGTCACATGCGACCAGGCTAAACCAATCCGCACATCTGCTTCATACAAGCGATATTCTCCAAAAACGGCATAGGTTAATGCTTCTTCCAGATCGCTACGAGCATCCTCGGGACTGTCCTGTTGAGCTAACCAGCGTCCTCGCGCTAATAGAGCTTCAATCAATACGGCACGATTCGAGATTTTCCGAGCTAATTTTAAGGCGCGATTGTAGTAGCGGCGGGCTCGATCGTGAAAACCTGCCGCCGATCGCAAGTCTCCTAAGATGCGATAGCACTGGCTTTCATCCTTGACCCAGCGCTGCCGATAGACCCACTGCTTGAGGTTAGCGATCGTGATGCGATAGGCCTCCTCGGTCTGCCCTAGCCGACGCAGGTGGTCGGCATACCAAATGCCACGTAACCCATCGAGATAGGGTTGTTGAGATAATGCCTGCTCCAGGGCAATGGCTTGCTGAAACGCTTTCGTCGCCTGCCCTAAATGGCCTTGCAAGTGAGCTGTCCAGGCCCAGAGAGACAAGGTATCCTTTTCCTCGAAGCGATCGTCTGCCTGACGAGCAAACTGCAATGCTTGTTGGGCGGTTGCTGAACTCGTTGCCAACTCTCCCAGATAGGTATAAAGCCAGGTCAAATTCTGATGACCAATACTCGCACTTTGCCAAAGCTGCTGATTCAGGCTGTAGGTGATGTAGCGCTGAAAGAATGGCACGGCTTCCCGTAATCGACCCAAATTCATCAAGCAAAAGCCTACGCCATTCAGAATAAAGCGTTTTGCCCGAGGGTCAGTCACTTGCGGTTCCTGGCTACTATCTCGATCGGGAAAAAAGTCCAGCAAGGTCATGAGCGCCGTTTCATATGCCCCCAGTTGATGGCTGATTACCCGTCGCTTGGGGTCATACAAACGCTGCATTAAAATCGGAAATGCCCGATCGTAGTTCCCAGCTTGGCAGAGATGATGCACTGCTTCGATCGCGGGTTCTAAATCCTCGATCGTGGGATTTTCGGGGACTTGCCGAATCACCGATAGGTAGTAATCCGCAATGCGTTGATGCACGGCTTTCGCATGAACTGGATCACTCATCAAGCGAGCCCAATAATGATCACGAATCAGCGGATGAATGATGTAGGTATTTTTCTGAGGTAAACGGCGCAACATCCGGTAGTCTGCTAATTGCTCGACCAACTTCAGGGGAGCGACTTCAGGATTGCCATGCCGAAACACCGGATACAAGGCTGATTCACGTACCGGAACTCGGAAGGCGCTAAAGGTCTGGAGAAACTCCCGCTCGGGTGCCGTTAAATGCTCGTCGTAGCGGCGAAGTAAGCGCTTGACGCGATCGTACCGGGGTTCATCTACGGTGGGCGTGAGATCGGGTGGCATCTCCGCCACATTGCCACCGTGCAACCGCACCAGATAGGAGCCTAACAAGCTTAAGGTGAGGGCATGACCATCCCACTGTTCCACGATGCGATCGATTTGTTCTTCTTGGCCCCACACGCCCACATTTTCCAGCAGCACATGCCCGTCTTGCTGACTCAGACGGTTGACATCCTGATGCATGTAGGAAACGAAGTGGATCAGGTCATACAACGGGGCACGACTGGTAATCAGACAAAAGGAGTCATGGTCGATCGCGGCAAAGAAGTTGAGAAACTCCATTAAGTCGGTGTTGGTCAGCAAGCCATATTCGTCACCCTGCTGATATTGCAACACTTCCAAGCCATCCAGAATAAATAGATAGCGTCCGGTTTGCAGCATTGCCGCCAAAAAATTAGCTTTGGCATGGGAGGATGGCAGCTCCGCTAAAATCTCGTGCCCACCGCTGAGATAGATGAGAGCGGCTTCAAAAAACTCATCGACATTGCGTTTTTCGTAGAAGCCCCACCAGAACACCCCTTGAGGTTGGGGTAGCTCCGAATTCTGCAACAACAGATCGACCCATTGCCGTGCGATCGAGGTTTTGCCCTGTCCGCCAAAGCCAATCAAGCCCACGAGTTGACACTTAGGATCGGCCCAATCGCGATCGAGAGCTTCTAGTAAGCGTTCTCGGCCTACCCATTCATCCAGCAACTCGGGTGCCCCCGACATTTCCATCGACACATGAGGCGAGACAGAGTTCCAGGCTTTCTCGTAATCCGTAACGGGTTGAGGCCCAGGCTCCGGTGATTTAGAGTGACGATGAATGACAAATGCCATTACGAGTTCTCCGTGGCTGGCACAGAATTGGGAGTCAGTAGGTCTAATAACTTATCTGCAAAATCAACTAACACTAGAGGATCGACGGCCCAGGCAATATTATCGTTGGCCGAATTCTCTCCCGGATTCCAGCGGCGGGCGACCAATCCCACCACTAAATTCCGTTCCGTATCGAGCACCCCTGCCCCACTCATACCGGGACGAATATCCCTCGATCGCAATTCTACCGGATTGACTAAGAGCCGTTTGCCATCAAACGGTAACACTTCGCCTAAAATTTCTCCGGTGGCATAGCCACTGGGCGATTCTCCCAAGCGCCGAAACCCATAGCTGCGAAAGGGATTGCCTTCCGAATCTTGAATCGTGCCTAAAACCGCAATTTCAGTGGGCGATAGCACTGGAGGATTCTGGAGTTGCAACACCACAATGTCGTCGTCATGGTGGGGAAAGAATCTCACCACTGCCGCCCGATCGCAACATTCCGATCGCGTCCGCGTTTTGGGAAACACTACACCGACGGTCATCACCTCGGCTTGCAACGGCTCAATCCCCGCTAAGGTCAATACATGACGGCAGGTCAAAATTTCGCCCACCTCCGACACCACAATTCCTGTGCCAACGACATCATTAGTTGTGCTGTGACGAATCTGGACTGAGAAATCAATTAACCGTTGGAGTTCGGTCAGGCGAGGGGATGCGGCGGCTATCATTGTGAATCGGCGTTGCGACAATCCCACACTAGTTTTACGGTAATGCTGGATTCGGCTCCGGCCTTGGCGATCGCGGCATTCCCTTCTACCGTCATCTTGATGCCGAATTGCACCTCCACCTGAGCCGGACGTTCCGCGACAGGCAGCGATTGCATGGTTTTGACTACACGATGGGCCATGCCCCGAATTGTCCCCATTGCACTATCCAGTGCTTGCGTCGATCGTTCTGCCAGGGCAGCAGCGGAAGGCAATTGAATCCCCACTTCTTCCATCCCCGGTTGCCGTCCGGGCGTCAGACTCAATTCCACCAAAATTGGCTCGTTATTATCCGTGAGATCAGTCGTCATGCAATTTCCGAAATCAGCTTACGGTGGTGTTCCTGCACTGACATTATGACATCGAGATTCCGAACTATGGCGATGGCGGAAACCCATCTTCCCGATCGCCGGTCAACAGTCTGGATGTTATAGTCACGATGATTCAGTCTGCATCGTTGCCCACTCGTTAGCAGGAGATCGCAATGAGTTCATCGGTTGATGTCACGCCTACTACTCAGTCCATGTTGGATGTTCAGATTATCCCCGTTACCACCCCAGCAGAACAGGAATTATTTCTGGATGTACCCGCGATCGTCTATGCCAATGATCCCAATTGGGTGCCACCACTACGCAGCAGTATTGCCAAACAGCTTGCCCCCACCAATCCGTTCTTCCAATATGGCAAATTGCGGCAATTTGTGGCGATCAAGCAAAATGGCGATCGCTCGACTCCCATTGGTCGCATTGCAGCGGCTGTGAATCAACGCTTGATCGATCGAGAAGGCGAACAGATTGGACTATTTGGCTTTTTTGAGTGTGTGAATGATTTTGCCGTTGCTCAAGCCCTGTTTAATGCCGCCGAACAATGGTTGCGGGAACAAGGCATGACCAAAGTTCGGGGGCCGATTAATCTTTCCACTCACAACAGTTGCCTATTTTTAGTCGATGGCTTTGATTCGCCGCCCGCCTTTATGATGCCCTACAATCCGGCGTACTATCCAAAATTCGTGGAGCAAGCGGGTTGGCAGAAAGCGAAGGATGCCTACGCTTACGATTTTCGGCTCGATAAACCGCTATTACCCAAGTTTGAAAAGGCTTACCAGGTTGCTTGTAAATCTGGCATTACCTTTCGGCCCTTTCGGACTAAAGGTGATGGCTTTCAGGAAGATTGTATTAACCTGTATCACCTGTTTACCAAAGCTTTTGCGAACAACTGGAGTTCTACACCCCGCAGTCAGGAGGATTTTTTAGATGAAGCCAAGGATCTGCAAAGCCTGGTTGAGCCAGAGCTATTTCCGATCGCCGAAGCTAATGGGGAAATGATTGGGTTCTTTATGTGCTTGCCCGATTACAGCCTGCCCTTAAAGTATGTGAATGGCAAACTTAACTGGCTTGGCATCCTCAAATTCCTCTGGTATAAGCGTCAGATCAATCAAGCGCGAGTGATTGCCATCTGCGCCTTGCCGGAATACCGTCGCCAAATGGTGGCTCTAGCCTTAATTTACTTGGGAATGCAAGGCGGGATCCAAAGGGGCTATCAGCGGGCAGAACTGTCTTGGGTATATGAAGATAATTTGCCATCTCGTAAGGTCGTGGAAGCTTCAGGCGGCACAATCTATAAAACCTATCGGATTTATGAGAAGGAGTTAGGCACAGCGTGAAAGCATTAGTCACTGGAGCCAATGGATTCACTGGCTCTCATGTCGTTCAAGCTCTGAACCAACGGGGTGATCAGGCCGTGGGATTTGTGCGGCAGTCGAGCAATCTTTCCCGGCTAGCCGACTGTCAGGTGCAGTTAGTCTACGGCGATATTACCGATCGCGCTGCCTTAAAGACTGCGATGGCCGATGTGGATGTGGTATTCCATACGGCTGCCTATGTAGAATTGGGCATTGTCAATGCGACTGAGATGGAACGGGTCAATGTCGATGGCACTCGCGCCGTGTTAGAGGTGGCTCAGGCGGTCAATTTGCCGAAGCTAGTTTATTGCAGCACGATTGGCATTTTTGGCGATACTCAGGGGCATGTGATTGACGAAACTTTCCAACGCCAACAACAGAATTTTTCCTCGGCTTACGATCGCACCAAATATGAAGCTCAACAACTGGTTGATCAGTATGCTGCTGCTGGACACTTTGCTGTGAGCGTCATGCCCTCCGGGATTTTTGGCACCGATGATCCTCACTTTGTCCCTGTCCTCAAGCAGTTTCTTAAAGGTGGACTGAAATTCTGGGCTGGGGGAGCCAGGATTACCGGCATTGTCCATGTGGATGATTTAGTCACCGCCATGCTGTTAGCCTTAGAAAAAGGTCAATCTGGCGACTACTACATCATTTCGGCTGGAGATCTGAGTACGCAAGAAATGTTTGAGGTCTTAAGTCGAGAAGCAGGTGTTCCAGTTCCCGCCGAAGCTCCAGAAGCATTAGTTCGCCTGGTTGGTAATCTCCTTGACCCGATCGGCCGCCTTTTCTCCTGGCAACCGCCACTCAGCCGTGAACGAGTGCATTATGTCTACGATCGCTGTGTACGAGTCGATGGTAGTAAAGCCCGACGGGAATTGGGGTGGAATCCGAGATCGCCAGAAGCAACCTTGAAGGAACTGGTACAAAGTTTGCGTTCAGCTTCCTGAGCCTCATCATGGCCAGCTTGCCTAGGCTGGCGAAGCATCATTCGTAGTAGCTAAGGCGGCTACCTTATCGAGCAGAGCCTCCGGGTGGGCGATCGGTTCTATCAAGTAATCATCTGCCCCCTCGGTCAGCCAGCGATCGCTATCCAAGGCGGCTTTCCCACTCAGCAAGACTAAAATCTTGGTGTTGCGGGTTACCGGATTCTGTTGTAGGTGCTGCAACACTTCATCACTACTAACGCCAGCCACCTGGATTTCTAGTACCACCACCACTGGTTTAAGGATTTCCAATTGACGCAGTGCCGTCGCCCCATCCATCATCCACACAACCTGATATCCAGCCGTTGTCAACAAATTACAGATCAGGGTGGCGGCTTCTTCCTGGCGATGAATTAACATCACCCGCCCAGAAATAGCGGGAGAAAGTTCACTCCGTAAACTGAGGCTAGGTAAAGTTTCCAACTTGTCTAAGGGTTGATTGGGTAGCCAAACGGTAAACGTAGAACCGGCATTTAGAGTTGAATCGACTTCGATCCAACCACCGTGTAGCTCGACTAATTGTTTTGTTAAGGCGAGTCCTAAGCCAGTGCCTTCATAACGGCGATGATAGGAACCATCTAATTGTTGGAACTTTTTGAATAGCAAGGGAAGTTGGTCTTCAGCAATGCCAATACCAGTGTCTTCAACTTGAAAAATGGCATGGTTTTGCTCTCGCCAAATCTGCAACGTCACCTGCCCTCCTGAGGGCGTAAACTTAATCGCATTACTTAGCAAATTCAGTAAAATTTGGCGAACTCGGCGTGGATCAGCCGCAAATTGATCCAATTTTGGCAGTAAACCAATTTCAGATGATGGCTTCAGTTTTAGCTGGAGTTCCAGTCTCACTCCACCCTGTTCCGCCTTATCTTTTAGCATCCGCAAACATTCATTCGCAGTTTGCGATAACGAAAACAATTGGATATCGAGAATTGTCCGCCCGGCTTCTACCTGAGACAAATCAAGAATGTCATTAATTAGTTCTAGTAAGTGTTCACCACTTTTCTGAATTGTTCTCAAGTAGTCTTGTTGCTTTTCTAAGGAGATAAAGCGTTGGCCTTCAGCTCCTGGTGGCAAGCGCAATAACGTTGCGGCCATGCCGATAATACAGGTTAAGGGAGTTCGTAACTCATGGCTAATGGCGGACAAGAATTCAGTTTTAGCCAGATTGGCCGACTGTGCTGCATTTAAAGCATCGTGTAAATCACGGGTACGTTCTACCACATGCTCAGAGAGCATGGCGGCCTGTTGTTGCAGTTGAGTGTAGAGTTGAGTCTGCTGAATAGCGATCGCCAGGTGTTCCGCGATGTTCACTAAAAAGCTCTTTTCACTGTCTTGCCACTGTCGCGTGCCAGAGCATTGATGGGCAATCAGCAACCCCCACAGTTTTTTCTGCACAACGATCGGCACAACAAGCTTTGCCTTGACCTTGGCCTGTTGCAGTAACTGAATTAAGCAGGGAGCCTCTGCATAGGTAGTGGTAATATCTTCGATCGCTTGAATTGAGCCTTTTCGATATTTTTCCCGGCATGTAGAAATCTCAATAAAACACTTTTCACCAGCTATCTGATCGAGCACTGACGGAATTTGATCATGGGCCCTGGCCTCATGCGTGATCCGACCAGCATTGACAGCTAATGGTTCTCGTGGTTGTGGGGCTTGTTGCAGTTCAGTTGGTAGCTCTAATGCCGGTAATGGATGGGGTTCAAATTGGTAAATGACTACCCGATCGGCATGTAAAAAACAGCGTAATTGCTGTACCGCCGTTTCCAGAATCACAGGTAGTTCTAAACTTTTCCGGATTTGACTGGCCACCTGATTCAGCAAGCGTTCCTGCTCTACTTGTTGCCGCAATTTTTCGGCAGTTCGACCATCGGACGATAAATCACAGGTGGGGTGCTGGCTGTAATGGCTGGATATGGCCTCAACTAATTGCAAGGTAAATTGGCTTTGCAAGGTTGGATCATTGGGCTGGAGGTGGGGAGTGACTTGGTACAGGAGATCGAGCGTCTCTGGACTGTGGCTTAGATGCTGACTGAGTTCTGCCAAAAAATCAGCGATCGTCTTTGGGTCAAACCATAACTCCACCAGATACACCGTTGGAATCAATTCCTGCGAGTTTAAGGAGCCATTGTGCTGATAGGAAGAAGGGATCTCCTGAGTGACCGGAATCCCTGTCGTCGATTTGCCCAAGAGTAGCCCACTAAACGATTTAGATGCGACTAGGACGAATTGCCGGATCCCCTGCCGGGCTAACCAGGCGGTTGAGGCCGCTAATACAGTTTCTGTCACCACCAACACTTCAGCTGCCGGTAGTCGAACAATGCCCTGCATCACTCGACGTAACGTCTCAAAGCATGTGACTGGTAGGATGCGGCTGAAAGTAAACGGTTGGGTGCTGGGCATTTTACTTGCAAACTCTGCAAACGCACGTAGAGATCTGGCTACTATCCCTACCCTATAGCGATTCCAAGGAGCTAGATATTTAACTCAACTCAGGTTAAACACCCAACCCGCTAAACCCAGCGTAACCGTTGCAATCGGGAGCAACGGCTCCACTCAACAAAACTCTTAAGGCTGAAGACCTTGATTCGCCTTGGATTGACACGGCAAGATCGGCTGGAAACTTGAGGGAAACACTTAGCCTAAGGTGTTCCGGGCTTGATGCCTAGTGTAATCTGAATCGCGGCATAATCGCAGTCCCTCACCTCTACGATCGACGGCTGCCCAGCGGCTACTGCCACCAAACTTGCGGGCACAAAAAAATCAGAGCTAAACGACGGCTCTGATTTGAACTTGGATACGGAATAAACCTGGCGATCGCCGAGTTAATGGCCCTGTCGAGAGACGAGCTTTTCAAAATTCGCTTGAGTTTGTTGGAGCAGTTGCTCTCGGCTGTCGCTAGCATTCGTTAACGGCGGCACCAGATTACGAGCTTGTAGAGTCATATGAAGCTGCAAATGCGCTACGTACTCGCTAAAGTCTTCTCGAACAGCAAGATTTAAAGGTTGATGTGAACGCGAATCCAAGGTGTTCTCTCCCAACTCTGCTTCAGTGATCAACGTAAACGAAGTTATCATGCAGCCCGTTCTGTTCCAAACTTTGCAACGAAGCTTAATGTTGTGAAGTTTAAACATTGCGAAAGATAAACCGCTTGCGATCGTTACTTGCAAATCTCTTGCCTATTTCCCGGTTACGTGTGCTATACTCATTAATCGTTGTCGGGGACGCATAGCTCAGTTGGTTAGAGCACCACGTTGACATCGTGGGGGTCACTGGTTCGAGTCCAGTTGTGTCCATTACAGTGTTGTACAGTCAAATCAATGCCGCTAAACAGCCAACAGTCCGATCGTCTGCAAAGCTTGATTACTGAGTTAGACAGCTTGGTGGCTGATACTGATCAGGAAGGAGCCAACGATATTTTGGACGAAGTATACTTGTTGGTCACGAAAATTTATGAACATTTTCCGCAGCTTGATACGGATGATAATGACTAGCGCAATTCCATCAAGAAATGATAGCCGCCAATAATTAGCCCTTGATTCAAATAAAACTTGTGGGCAGGATAGCGGGTTACTCTGGCATCTAAATGCAACTGCACACACTGATGTTGTTCAGCATATTCTGCTAGCCAGGATAGTAATTTACTGCCATAACCATGAGAACGGGTGTCAGCATCTGTAATTAGATCATCAACATATAAATACTTTCGCCAGGCGAAGCTTTCCCCAATATGAAATCCGGCTACTGAAACAACCCGATCATCAACTTCGAGATAAGCCAAGTGATAGCGATCGTGCTGCATTCGTTGCACTTGTTCTACAAATGTTTCGGCAATTAAGTAAGGATGTAATTGCACCAATAACGGATAGCATTGAGCAATTTCAGTGATGGATGTTGCTAACTTAATTACCATTTATTAAACCTCAATCATACCTTTGCAGTAATTCTGTAACTGCCTCTGGTAAAGAGATCGGCTGATTTAGCTCAGGATTAAAATCAGTCACCAGAACTATAGCATCAAGATTTAAACCTCCATAGATATGGGGGAATTTTTCTCCAGTCGCGATCGTGTCATAGCGGATCTCTGCCTGGACTCGGGCCGAATTAATACACAGTAATACCAGATTCGTTTGTTCCTGAAAAAAACGGTGAACAACACCAGGAATTTGAGCTGGAATAGAACAATGTATAAAGCCTTCTGACTCTAAACTATCGGCTCGATATTCCCCGATCGCTTCAGCTTGCTGCCACTGAGATCGGGGGGTGATATGCAAAATGATTGTCATAACCTACAGTGCAGGATCGAGTAAATTCCAACCGATCATCTGCCCCGACAAATGAGGCGAGTTGACAGTTGCGATCGGGGTTGTGGTT
>DATNPU010000149.1:0-9158 GCA_036703105.1 Microcoleaceae cyanobacterium | reverse complement strand
AAGTAGCCTACGCTTAATCCAGCTAATAACGGATTAAACAGTAATGGTCCTCGGTCTAAATAACCCGGATCCAGTTGCAGCGATCGGGCAAACAGCATCGCCGCCACTACGCTGATTAACCCCAATAGCAAGACCGATGGTTGCAGTAACATCGCTGCTAATAACAGCGCCCCTGTCCCCACCCCACGCAGAAACAAAATTTCGGCAGTAGCCGCACACAGCGATCGCACTAAGCGCCAGAGTGACGACAATCCAGCGATCGACTGCATGGGGCGCTGGATTAATGGTCGCGCTAAAGATGACACGCGTAAACCATTCCGAGGTGAAGACGGGTCAGATAAATCCAACATCGGTAATACCAATTGCAAAGATTACACCACATCAAGATTTCAGATCGGGACACACGATCGTGCCCCGATCGCAACATGACTGTTAGGACGCTAAGCTAGACGGACTATAGCTAGGACAAGGAGATAGCCGGGAATCTGGAACAGCATTGAATGCTAATCGAGCGGGTAACTGTTCGCGGCGTTCCAGATCCGTCATATCCTCCGCCGCACGAATTAATTCAACCTCACCCGATTCGGAGATCAACACGACATTCGGACGATATTCAATAAACTGCATCCACTGGGTATTGTTATATGCACCGACGGTCGAGATCACCAGACGATCGCCCCGAGACAGGGGTGGTAAGGCAATGTGATCATCAATCACATCAATATTCATGCACAGTGGCCCATAGATTACCGACGGTTCCGCTGCGCCCACAACCGCCTGACCCAACGCCACATCAAAGCGATACCAAAAGCTCGTGAATAGCAGGTTCACTCCCGCATCCACCACATAGGCGCGAGTGCCATCGGGTAATCGCTTCGTTCCACAGACACTGGTAATCAGCGTTCCCGCTTCATCGATCATGGCGCGGCCTGATTCAATAATCAGTTTGGGAGTATGTCCAGGCTTTAAATTTGCCCAAAGCGCATCACAAATAGCATCTGCATACTCATCGATCGACGGCAGCAATACATCTGCGGCATGATAAGCCCCTTTCAATCGGCTACGAGAGGGAAAACCACCGCCAATATCGATATAGTCCATCCGCCAACCGTGCTTCACTTCAATTTCATAGCCAAATTTCACCATTTTCTCCACCTGACAAGCATAAGCATTGGGGTCAAGAATGTAGGTGCCAATGTGACAATGCAGGCCATTAACTCGCAATTTACCACCACGAGCGATCCGGTCGATCGCGGCCTTCGCCTGGCCTGATTCCAAATTGAAACCAAAGCGCGACCAACACGGTTGAATACCGGCATCTAAATTCAGCCGCAATCCTACCGTAATTGGGTGATTGAGTTGAGTTGCGATCGCTTCTAGATCCTCAATTTCATCCAGATGATCAATATTGATTGTTACCCCATCTCGGACAGCCGCTTCCAATGTATCAAACGGCTTGTGAGGGCCATTCAAAATAATCTGATTGCCTGGAATTCCCAAGGCTTTGGCTTTGTCATACTCCAGTTTGGAAACCAGTTCTGCCATTGCGCCTTCCTGATGGAAAATGGCACAAATTGCCTTTAAATAATTGGTCTTATAGGACCAGCCAAAGGTGACATCCGGATAGCGCGTCGTAAACGCATGGCGCATCTGGCGAAACTGCCGCCGAATGGCACGCTCGGAATACACAAATAGCGGTGAACCATACTGTTCCACTAAGGCTTCTACTGCTACTCCCGCGATCGCCCGCTTTACCTGACGTTGAGGTGATTTAGCCCCAGCAAACTTATTAATTAAACCACTATACAATGGCTGAATCACTGGCTTTTCGTAAGACTGCATTACCGTTCTCCTTGAATCACGAGAGTTTGTAGCGGAGTTGCATCGGTCACTAATTCGTAGGTGTAGCGCATGAAGAGTTTGCCAGCCTCATAGGTTGGCAGCGGTGACATGGGTAATCCCATCGCGGCTTGAACTAACCGCAGCGGCAGATTAATGCCAACACCAGTCGCAAAGTAAGTCCAGGCCGGAAACCGAGGGTTAATTTCAATCAGATAAATCGTGCCATCACTGGCGGCGATACATTCCAATTCAAACGGCCCTTTCCAGTGAGATTGGGCGAGGAAGGCTTCAGCGGCCCGCAGTAAACCAGGATGATGGATCGTCAAACCACTCCAGATTTTCCCCAGTTCCGTCACCCCCATTTTCTTGATCGCCACCAGTCCCAAATGGCCACCTGTGCCATCTCCCACGCCCACCAAATTTAATTCAATACCTTTGACAATCTGTTGCACCAGAACGGGATAGCCCCACTCTGCCGCTAATTGGTGAAAGCGCGATCGAGCTTCCTCCTGACTGTTGACTCGATAGGCTTTGTAGTAAGCCCCTTTAATCATGACTGGAAAACTGAGTTCAGTCAGCGATCGCTGTAATTCCTCGATCGAGGTAATTGCAAAGGTTTGAGGTGTTTGTAATCCCCACCGAGGTGCGGCAGAGGCGAGTTGCGCTTTATTCCGGAGGGCAAATTGTGCCTTCGTCGGTAGAAAAGTTCGAATCCCGATCGCAGCCAATTCTGGAGCACAACGAATATACAGTGGCAGTTCTATATCAAAGTTAGGAATGATGCAATCTAAACCAAATTCCTGTTGAATTTGTTGTAAGCGCGCGAGTAATACCTCTGGTTCGGAGGATGGATAGGGCATGATATAGCCACGATCGAACAACCAGTCCATATACAAACCGGGTTCAGTCGCATCATACGCAAAACCAATGATCCGCATTGGCGGCTGCTCAGCTTCGCGCAGGCTACGGGCCACTCCCGTACCCGGCCCCGGATTATCGACTGCATTAATTCCAGTCACCGCGATCGCAAGATTATTCATGAATTCCCTCCAGTCAATCCCAGGAGATGCAGTTGCTGGAAAAAATCGGCGACATCCCGTTCTACAAGGCTTTGGGCAATCCCAAATTCGCTCGCGATCGCATAAACAATTTGCTCCTGAGTTTCACCGGAACGGAAGCGGTGTAAAACCATTCGAGCACAATGATTCAGTGTATAACTTTCGCCCGTCGTGACATTAAATGCAAACCCATCAGGACTAATATTCAGCGATAATAGTGGGGACATGCGTTGCTCCAAGTTCAATGCTGAGAACAGTTCTATAGTGTGGTGAAACGGATGTAAACCTCTCAGGTTCATCAACAAAATTCTGATCAAAATTGTCAGTTAAGGAGGGGTGGGGGCGGAACGAAATCGTTGGATTACAGTCGCCAACTGTTCAGCCGTTAACACCTGACGTTCTGCGAGTAAGGCATCAAACTGATTATCATCCAGTTGTTGACGTAATTGTTGGACTTTTTGATGTTGTTGACGGAGTGATTGAATCGACGCTTGACTTTGCAACAGCGATCGCAGTTGCTGTTCTGCTGCCATCAATTGTTGATGCAACTGTTCCGCTTCTTGTTGGGTTTGTTGCATGATTGCCTGAAGCCGCGATCGCTGTTCGGCATTCAGTTGAAGATCTCTGGCCCAAGGAGGTGCCGGAATTTGGTTAGCCTGCTCAGATTCTACGGCGGCTGGGGTAGGCGTGGTAGGGCGAGGCTGAGCTGCGGCGATCGTGCTGCCCACATATACTAGTAATCCAGCTAGAGGAAATAGCACTAAATATCGTACTTTCATCAATACATCTCCAGACGTTGAAAGGAATCCCCCTTTACCCGGTAAATTTTGGAAACTTTAAAGCGGGGTGTATACGATAGCCAGCATCAGAGGGAACGATTTGAATGAATACCAGGGAACCTGTCGATATATTCATTAAGGAATGCCAAAATGACAGTTGAAGCTAATTCTGGATTACAGTTTTGTAATTTTGAGGCCGAGGAGAACAGGCATAAAATAGGAAGAAGACAACCGACTGCCTATGCATATTCTGTATGTAGAAGATGAAGCCAAAATTGCTGCCTTTGTCTGCGCTGGATTAAAGGAGCAAGGTTTTGTCGTGGACTATTGCGATAACGGCAATGATGGCTATTTACGAGCTATGGAACAGGAGTACGATGCCATTGTGTTAGATATCATGGTCCCTGGTAAAGATGGGTTAGCCATCCTCAAAAGCCTGCGCCGATCGGGTCGCAATACTCCGGTTCTGTTACTCACAGCTCGGAATGAACTGGACGATCGCTTAGAAGGGCTGAATCTCGGAGCCGATGACTATTTAGCGAAACCCTTTTTTGTGGAAGAATTAGTGGCTCGGATTCATGCCATCGTGCGGCGATCGACCGGAGAACGCCAGAATTTCATTAGTGTGGGAGCCATTAAACTCGATCGCATTTCTCGCACCGTGACCTGTAATCAACAGGCTATAGAACTGACCACTCGCGAGTTTAATTTGTTGGAGTACTTGATGCGATCGCCTGGTCGTGTGTTAACTCGGACTCAAATTCTGGAGCATGTTTGGGGCTACGACTTTAATCCCAATACCAATCTCGTTGATGTTTGTGTACAACGATTACGTAAAAAGATTGAACCGCTAGGGGGTACAGGCTACATCAACAGTGTGAGAGGAGTCGGTTATTGTTTTCGCCAACCTGAACCAGCCCCGTGAAATCCCCTGTGAAACGAGTTTCTTTCCGCCTCCGGATTGCGATCCTAGCCTCGCTACTAGCCGGTAGCGCCCTGGTTGGGTTTGGCATGTTTTCCTGGTGGCTCATTTATCAAACAAAACTGAAACGAATAGATGACGGGATCAAAACCCAATTGTTGCGAGAATCCGATCGCCCCCGCCCGATCGAGCATTGGCAATCCTACACTGAAGCCCTGCCCACAAGCTTAGGGACTAACACTCTCACGGATCAGGCACTGCTGATTCAAAATGCGGATGGCAATACCCTATATCAATCCGATAATTGGACGATCGAGCTGACTCAGATCGCCACCTTTCCTCCCCTACCTAGCCCAACCCAGCCTTACTCAACCCTACGCCCACCCCCACCCCTGAATCAGCCGCCTCCCGGCCCTAGACCTTTACCAGCTTTAGACCAAGCAGGCCGGATCGAGCCACCCCCCATCCCTCCAGTCGATGAGCAGATCGGGCGACCGCCACCCCCCCGCCAGTTGTCCAATCTCTCGACTCGTTTCACCCTAGCTGGAACTTGGCGGTTAGGAACAGTGAGCGCACCTTACGTTCGCATTGCCATCGCCGTGAATTTGCACTCTCTCTATGGCGAAATGGATGCGATTCGGAATGCCTTTCTGATTGCTATTCCTTCAACATTAGTGTTGATTGCGATCGGGGCTTGGTGGCTTTCTGGTAGCGCTTTGCAACCGATTCGGGAAGTTACAGCAACACTACGACAGGTAACGGCTCAAGGATTAAATCAACGAGTGCCGATCAGCAATCCTGATAGTGAGTTTGCCGAACTCTTGCAAGTCTTTAATCAAATGATGGAACGGCTAGAACGTAGTTTTACTCAAGCGTCTCGCTTTAGTGCCGATGCCGCCCATGAACTCAAAACACCGTTATCAATTCTGCAAGGAGAATTAGAACGAACGCTACAAGCTGCAAAACCTGGCTCGGCTTTACAGCAACGGTTGAGTAGTTTGTTAGATGAGGTCCGGCATTTAGGCGCGATCGTGCGTAAGCTCCTATTGCTGTCTCTAGCGGATGCTGGACAAATGCACTTACACACTGTTGAAGTCGATGTTTCCACATTACTAGAGGAACTAGTCGATGACATTGAGATGTTAGCTCCTGAGCTAGATGTCCATGTCCAAGTGCAACCCGCTTTAAAGGTTTTAGCCGATCAAGCTCTACTGACTCAGGTATTGCAAAACTTGATGAGCAACGCGATTAAATATAACTTACCGCAAGGATGGATTCGCATTGAAGCGGGGCAACAACATCAAATGATATTTGTCACTATTAGTAATGCTTCTAAAGATATTGCGGCTAGTGAGCGATCGCACATTTTCGATCGCTTCCATCGGGGAGATCCAGCCCGAACTCATCAGGTAGAAGGGTTAGGATTAGGACTCAGCTTATCACGAGAAATTGCCTATGCCCACAGAGGTAATTTAATCCTCAACCCCACTCCCAAAGGACAAACCGCCTTTACATTGACACTTCCTACAGGTTGAAGCAATTTCTTTTAACTAGGGTCTATTTTGCCCTCACACTCTGCTTGAAGCAGGACTATAGACTGAGTATTTATTTTTTCTCAGCACTCAGCACTGTTCACCTGTTCCCAGCACTCAGCACTCAATTTTCAGGACCTTTAAAGCACATTTCAGGTAGGCGTATACAAAAGGTAACAGAATCACCTGCACTTTCCACATTAATAGAACCATTGAGTTGTTCAACTAGTTTCTTAACTAATGCCAATCCTAATCCTGTACCACCATGCTTCCAGGGATCACTATTGGGAATGCGATAAAATTTATCGAAAATGCGATCGCACTCGGTTGGAGAAATTGCAACGCCTGTATTTGTCATCCGAATTTCAAAGTAGGCAGACGGTGAAGCATGAGTAACGGGATGAAACTCAACTGCGAGTGTAATCGTTTCTTGAGCGGGAGTATATTTACAGGCGTTATGTAGTAGTTCGGTTAATATGCGTTGTAAATAAGAGAAATCAGTTGTCAGAATCGGGAGATCGGTAGGTAAGTGAAAGACTAACGATTGTCGTTGATTCTGAGTGCGTTCTACAAAGGCTTCGGCAATATGCATAATCCACATTGACAAATCCATTGCCGTTAGTTGTAAGGGTTCTGTTCCAGCATCCAATCGGCACAGATCTAGTAAATCATTAATTAAATGCGTTTCGCGATCGCACTCATCCTGAAGGATTTGCAAATATCGTTCGATCGGTGCGCGATCAACAGCAGGTAAAATGGCTTTTTGGAAGCTGACTTCTAGCATTTGAGTCGCCATTTTGATGCTAGCCATCGGTGTCCGTAACTCATGGGACACGGTACTAAGAAAGTCATCTTTCAATTCATTCAGGTGTTCCAATGTTTCTACCTGACGTTGTACAGCTTGATACAAGCGAGCCTGCCGCAACGCGATCGCGCATTGGTTTGCCACCTGCTGCACTAAGCGAATTTCTAAGACATCAAAAGTTCTTTCCTTCGGTCTAAATAACCATAGATCCCCTAATACTCCCTGATCATCCAAAATTGGGCAGGTTAAAATCGTAAAGTCATGATGCAATGGTCGGACAGAACTGGGAACAATTTGGCAAAACTGGCAGTATTGCCCTTGTAATAGTTGCTGATAAACCACAGGATTTGAGCCTTCTATCATGTGAATGACTCTACCCGTTAAGGGCGGCAATAATGTCGTATATTCCGCCCGTACCGTTGACGTTTTTTGTTCCAAATCATAAAGATTAGTATCGCAACAACTGACTTCTAAGCCAATGGCTAGTTCGGTCACCACCGTTTGTAAAATTTGTTGCTCATCCAAACTGTCGCGCACTTTGTCAGTAATCCGCTTTAACATTGCCTCAAAGTCAAGAGCTTGTTGGAGTTGAGCAGTGCGCTCTTGCACTTGCACTTCCAGCGTGGCATTGAGTTGCTGCACCTGTTGATACAACAGAGATAAATGGGTTTCTACAGCTTTGCGATCGGTGACATTAGTGATATAGCCATGCCAGAGAATGCTACCATCGGGTTCTTTCTGCGGAGTCGCCTGGCCATACAACCAATTAATCCGTCCATCCGAAAATTGCACTCGGTACTCACATTGCCAGATTGTCAACTGGTCAGCCGATACCCTAATCGACTGGCTGACTCGTTCAATATCCTCCGGATGCAGTACCGCAAATACAGGAGCCGCATCGTGTGCCACCTCACTGGGAGAAACCCCATAAATCTCTCGAATCCCTTCGCTGGCATAGGGGAAATGAGAACTCCCATCCGGGCGTAAGCGATACTGATACAGCACCCCTGAAACATGGCGTGAGATTTGCTCTAGGCGGCGATCGGACTCTACCTGAGCGGTGACATCTGCAAACGCCCCCACCAACTCCACGATCGCTCCAGCGTGGTCACGTACTGCCGTTAATTGGTCATAAATCCAAATCCAGGAGCCATCGGCATTCTGAAAGCGATAGTGAGTGCTGATCGCATCTTCCGCTCCCGCATCTAGCCAGGCTTGAGCTTGTTGGAATCGAGCTTGACGATCGCCCGGATGCACACAGTCGAAGAACCAATTCGGTTGTTGCATCACCTGTTGGGGATCATAGCCAGTAATCGTTCGCAGGTTATCGCTGACATAGCGTGGGTGAGCTAAAGCGTCGGGACTCAGGGCATAGATCACCGCCGGACTAGCAGACAACAGCATGTTCAACCGACCTTGAGCCGCGGCCAGCTCTAACTCAATGCGTTTGCGATCGCTGACATCCTGTTTAATCGCAATAAAATGACTGATCTCACCGTGATGATTTCGGACTGGCGTAATCGTCATTTCCTCATCGTACAAGCTGCCATCCTTACGCCGATTGATCAGTTCACCGCGCCAAACATGACCAGACAGAATTGTTGCCCACAGATGATCATAGAATTGGCGTTGATGGCACCCAGATTTCACTAAAGCACCGGGATTTTGCCCACAAGCTTCCACGACTGTATATCCCGTTAAGGCTGTAAAAGCAGGATTCACCCATTGAATAATTCCGTAGCGATCGGTGATGACAATTCCATCAGCACAGGCTTCCAGAGTCGTTCCTTGTAACCGTAACAATTCAGTCACCTGTTGATGTTCGGTTTCAATCCGTTTGCGTTCACTGATGTCAATTAATACCCCCCGGAGCTGCACCGATTGACCTTGTTCAACCACCACACTCACTACAGCTTGAATCCAAACAATTCGCTGATCAGCGGCTAACATGCGGTATTCAAACTGCCTATCTTGATGTAATTGCACAGCTGTTGCAGTGGCCTTGATTACCCAACATCGATCGTCGGGATGCAGATGGTTTTCCCAAAATTCTGGTTCTGTCAGCCATTGCACGACTGGATAGCCCAAAATTTCCTCAGCTTTTTGGCTGACGAACGAAAATTTACCGGCCAGCAAATCATATTCCCACACAATGCCATCGATCGATTGCACCAGTGCTTGATATTGCTGTTGCGATCGCTTGAGGGCAATATCTGCTTG
>DATNPU010000127.1:0-3715 GCA_036703105.1 Microcoleaceae cyanobacterium | reverse complement strand
ATCTCCTGTCCCAGGTTCCGCTACGGCTTGCCCACCTACTACATCATTGCGCCTTCGGAGGCTTCAGCCAATCTCGCTCGGTATGACGGTGTGAAATATGGTTACCGAACTGAGCAGGCAGAGAACCTAATGGACATGTATACCAAAACACGCGCTCAAGGTTTTGGCTCAGAAGTAAAACGTCGGATCATGATTGGCACGTATGCTCTATCGGCTGGCTACTATGATGCCTACTATCTCAAAGCGCAAAAAGTCCGGACGCTGATTAAACAGGATTTTGAACAAGCGTTTGAACAAGTCGATGTATTGGTGTCTCCAACTGCACCCACGACAGCCTTTAAGGCCGGTGAAAAGACAGAAGATCCGCTCAGCATGTATCTGTCTGACTTAATGACGATTCCGGTGAACCTGGCGGGACTACCGGGGATGAGTATTCCCTGTGGGTTTGATGCCCAAGGCCTGCCGATCGGCTTACAAATTGTGGCCAATGTTCTGCGAGAAGATTTGATCTTCCAGGTGGCCCATGCCTATGAGCAAGCGACTGAATGGCACCAGCGATCGCCGCAATTGCTCTAAATCGCGGGGAATAAAGCCTGTTTGAAAGCCCTTAAACTTTAGTTAGAGGGAGGGCTGAGATAGAGGAAGAGCTGAGAGTTGAGTGCTGAGGATTAACTTTTTCTCGGCACTCAGTACTTTTAAATCACATCCTAGGCGCTGGCAATTAGAAATAATTCCCGGATGCCTGCACTGCCAATTTCGATCGCCAGGGCTGCTAACAAAAATCCCAGTAGTTTTGTGGCAATTATGGCTCCCTGTGCTCCCATCCATTGGTCAATGTAAACCGACTGTCGGACAATAATCCAGGTAATTACCATAGCGGAAACAATGCCGACAATAACACTGACCTGGGCATCGGGTGACTCAGACATCATCAGCATTACCGTTGTGAGGGTTCCTGGGCCTGCCAAGAGTGGTAGTGCTAAGGGTGTAATCGCCACATCATGATCTGCTTCTACGGCCGGTACATCTAATTTGCCTTGCAACATATCGAGAGCAATTAACAGCAGTAATAACCCACCTGCTGCTTCTAAAGCCCCCATGCTGACATGTAAATAATGCAAAATTGTCTGCCCACTAAAGGCAAAGGCTAGCAATACCACCGTGGCAATTAAACTCGCTCGATCGATCGCCCGTCCTCGATCCTCTGGTTCCATCCCTTTTGTTAACACGGAAACGATCGGGGCATTGCCCAAGGCATCCGCCATTACAAACACGGCAATAAACGTTTGGGCAAATACTGAAATGTCCACAGTTCTCTAAGCCTAATCAAGACAGCCCTTTTAACTTTAACGAATGCTGAGTTCAGCAAGCTGTCAGGCTCTTTAATCTGAAGTACTGAAGTAACAGAGTTATCCGCCCTCTCATGGCAAGGCTTCAGCGCGAGATAACGATCGCAATGAGGCATTTGTGATCAACTGTCTTTGATCGATTGCCGTTGGTAATAGGCATAGCTGTCAAACAGGGTGCCAACCAGGCTACAGGTAAAACTGATAATCACAGTTCCCTGAAAGACATCTCCCTGCCCAAAAACGGATAAAAACTGCAAAATTTGTTGAAGCCCTAGCTGTGCCAGAGTCTCAAGGATGGGTATCCAAGAGAAGAAAGATAAGCCAAGCAACAGTGCGCCAATCAGCAGAATCGGCGCTGTAAAGCTGAGCATACTGGCGAGTAATAGGGAACGGAGCAACATTGGTAACGTCATCCAGATAGCACCTATGTAAAGTTTGGCTAACCGTGTCTCGAAACAAACCCGCGTTCACTGACTACACAATAAAAGCAATTGCCCCGCTCTGCTCAAGGATGACAGAAATCTTAAATCATTCTTAAAAAACTTGGTGTAGTTCGATGATTATTTTGTCATCTGCCAAATTTTCAGTATCGTAGGTTACTAAACTGCGGTTTAATTTCAGTAAAGTCAGCTAAAACCAAGAAATTTCGTAAAGAGAAAATACTATTTGATCAGGGTGCCGTAATGCTTCCGCAGAGTTGCGATCGGAGAATGTTAAGTCATCGCTTCACTGCAAATAACCAAAAATCTATCGGATAACCGTAGTATATTGATATGAGCTTAAAACTACTGTGAGATTTCTGTGGAATACCGCTGCTCAGAGTAGCCTACGCTTATCTACCCGCAACAAATTTACGTCTTAACATACTTAATCTTTGAGGAGCACAACTCAACCTATGCGGATTGCCAAAGATGTGACAGAGTTGGTTGGACATACACCACTCGTCCAACTCAACAAAATTCCCCAGGCAGAGGGCTGTGTTGCCCGAATCCTAGTGAAATTGGAAGGCATGAATCCGGCGTCATCAGTGAAAGATCGGATTGGAGTCAGTATGGTGCAGGAGGCAGAAGCGGCCGGATTGATTCAGCCTGGAAAAACGGTTTTGGTCGAGCCAACGTCTGGGAATACCGGCATTGCTCTGGCTATGGTCGCTGCGGCGAAAGGTTATCACCTGATTTTGACTATGCCAGACACTATGAGTTTGGAACGCCGAGCTATGCTGAAAGCGTACGGTGCTCAACTGGAGTTGACGCCTGGAGTGGAAGGGATGCGCGGTGCGATCTCTCGTGCTCAGGAAATTGTTAGCAGCACTCCGAATGCCTACATGTTGCAACAGTTCCGCAACCCGGCTAACCCCAAAATTCACCGGGAAACGACAGCAGCAGAAATTTGGGCCGACACCGATGGCCAAGTGGACATCTTAATTGCAGGGGTTGGGACAGGTGGCACGATTACCGGCGTAGCTGAAGCGCTGAAGCAACGCAAGCCAGGATTCCAAGCGATCGCAGTGGAACCAGCCAATAGTGCCGTGTTATCTGGTGGTAAACCAGGCGCCCATAAGATTCAAGGTATTGGGGCAGGATTTGTGCCCAGCATTTATGAAGCTAGTCTGGTGGACGAAGTGATTACTGTGCCGGATGACGATGCGATCGCCTATGCCCGCCGACTGGCCCGAGAAGAAGGCTTGCTGTCAGGCATCTCTTCTGGAGCCGCTTTATACGGTGCTATTCAGGTGGCTAAACGTCCAGAAAATGCCGGACGCTTAATTGTGATGGTGCAACCCAGTTTTGGTGAGCGTTATCTCAGTACACCACTATTTAAGGATTTGGAAGCGGCAGAGTATGCCGTATTGAATTAATCCAGGGTCGCGGGGTTAGTCGGTTTTTACCTGCTCGATCTCAGCCGCTTGAGCCGGTTTACGGTTAAAGTACGTTTCTAGAACCTGGCGTACCATCGGAGCCGCAACCGAACCCCCGCCCCCCCCAGAATTTTCGCCAAACGCGACGACCACAATCTCAGGTTTATCGGCTGGAGCATAGGCGCCAAACCAGGTATGTGATTCACGCCCAAAGTCTTCAGCGGTGCCACTTTTGCCAGCTACAGGAGGTAGGGTCGCCACATTTAAGGCGTTGCCTGTCCCGCCATCTACCACGCTACGTAAGCCATCTCGCAGAACTTGGATCGTTTCTGGTTTGAGGTTTAAGGATTCTCGCCAATTTCGCGAGGCTTCATTGTCCTTCAGTAAGTGGGGTTTAATCAGATATCCCCCATTGGCTGGAACGGCAAACATCACAGCCACTTGTAAGGGAGAGGCTTGGAGAAATCCTTGCCCGATCGACATATTTACCGTATCCCCTAAAAACCAC
>DATNPU010000126.1:0-15049 GCA_036703105.1 Microcoleaceae cyanobacterium | reverse complement strand
TGGCTCATATTGGCCAGAAAGGTACTCTTAGCTCGGTTGGCCGCTTCTGCTGCTTCCATCGCTTTTTGCAGTTCAAAGGTGCGATCGATGACTCGTTGTTCCAGTTCTAAATTGAGTTGTTGTAATGCCACTTCAGCTCGTTTGCGATCGGTAATGTCTCGTATCAACACCATCGCTTCATCGTCACGGCAAACCACGCAACGAGCTTCTTCATACCGCCACTCTCCATTAATGTAGATTTGATACTCATGGATTTGGGGTAAACCTGTTTGGAATGCTTGCTCGATCGTATCTAGACGTTGTTGAGCCAGTTCCTGTGGCAGCACCTCCCAGACGCTTTTACCAATTAGTTTATGGCGGGGCAGTAGGAGGGCGATGTCGCGGGTTGGAATGCCATCTCGATAGTACCCATCTCGGCTAATCCGCACGATCAGATCTGGGATAGCATTCAACAGCGCTTGATTAGTGGCTACGGCCTCTTGGAGTTCTTCTTCAGCCCGCTTGTGATCGGTAATGTCATCGTAGCAACCCAGAATGCCAATCACATTCTCCTGGCTATCCGTTAACGGGATCTTGCTACTACGGATCCAGATTTGCCTGCCATTGAGGTCGGCAGTGGGTTCCTCATAATTCAGTTTTGGAGTACGCGTATTGATCACATAGGCATCATCTGCCTGATAGAGATCGGCCCATGCTGCCCACGGTAGCTCGTAATCTGTTTTGCCTACAATCTCCTCCAGGGTCAGGTGATAGTCATTAGCAAATGCCGAGTTACAGCCCAAAAATCTCGATTGGCGATTTTTCCAAAACACGCGTTGAGGGATGGCATCTAGCACCAATTTCAGCATATTGCGAGATTCTTGTAACTCCTGTTCCGTCTGTTTACGATCGGTAATATCGCAGACTACGCCAATCAGTTGTTGCTCGTTCACTGAAAGATCTGGAGGAATAATGCCCCAGACCGCGATCCACCGGATTTTGCCATCTAATCGCCGAATGCGATATTCAATGTTGTAGGGTGAGCCTGTGGCAAAGGTATGGCCAATCGCCTGGATCACCCACTCCCGATCCTCTGGATGGACAAGAGCCAAATAGGTGTCGCGATCACCAGGGAAGGTTCCTGGTATAAACCCAAAAATTTCCTGAGCGCGATCGGACCAAATCAATCGGCCAGTTTGTAAGCTACAACTCCAGGTGCCCATTTGAGCAGCATCCAGCGCCAGCCGGAATTTGGCTTCACTCTCGGCTAAAGCAAACTCAATCTGTTTCCGAGCTGTGATGTCTGTTAATGTGCCGATAAAGCCAACCAACCTACCATCCGCCCCAATTTCTGGCGCCACCTGAACATAGAACCACCGGATGCTGCCATCGGGGAGCAGGTGTCTACCTTCCCCCCGACTTAAACCTGGCTGAGTAGTGGATGATGGTCCGATCTCGTGTACTAATAGGCGGGCGCGATCGTCTGGATGAAGCGCTTCTAACCAGCCTCTGCCCAACGCAGATTCCTTGGGTCTGCCAGTCATCTCGCTCCATTGCTCATTAACGTAGACACAGTTAAGTGCGGGATCAAATCGAAAAATTGCTACGGGAGCGGCCGTCGCTAAGGTCGCATAACGTCGCTCACTGGCCTGTAATGCTCTTTCTGCTTGTTTACGATCGCTAATATCCCGTACCCCAGCAATCATGACCGCACGGTTGCCTAATATCACCTGTTGGAGAGAAACTTCGACATCAAAGATCGAGTTATCACTAAATCGACGATGGCACCATTCAAACCGCATAATTTCTCCAGCCTGTACCCGCTGCAAGATGGTGGAAATCTGTTCGAGGGGAGCATCTGGAGCCGATAAATCAGTCACTGTTGACGCTAAAAGTTGTTCCCGTGTGGCATGGTGTAGTTCTAAAGCGCGATCGTTGACATCCAGAATGCTGCCATCCAAATCTTGAATGAAGATGGCGTCGTAGACGTTGTTAAAGATAGTGCGTAAATCGCGTTCAGACTGAAGGAGTTCTTGAGTACGCTGCTGAACCCGTTGTTCTAAGTCGGTATTGAGTTGTTGTAATGCCAGTTCAGCCTGTCTGCGCAACGTGATATCGGTAATGGACCCGATCGCCCGAATCGGGGTGCCAGTTTCGTCCCAAAATGCCTTACCTCTAGCTAGTAGCCATTTGTAGCTACCATCCTGACAGCGAATCCGGTATTCCGAGGTATAGATCGGCGTCTGTCGATCGAGGTAAGCCTGAAATGTTGCCTGTAATCCGGGCTGATCATCAGGATGTACCAAGGCCACCCATTGTTCAAAAGAGTTAATCTCCTGGTGATCATATCCCACCATCTCCAGGCAACGAGGAGAGAGAAAATGTTGGTTTGTGATCAAATTATGATCCCAGATGCCATCGTTACTGCCTTCGATCGCCAGTTGCCAACGTTCTTCGCTTTGTAATAATGCCGCTTCGGCTTGTTGGCGTTCAGCGTCGCTCCGTTTCCGTCCTGTGACATCCCGCACAATCACAAGCACATCGCGATCGACCAATGGCACGATCCGCACTTCTTCGTGACACAATTCACCGTTAATCTCCAGGGTCTGCTCATACATCTGGAGAGCGCCAGTATCCAACGCTAACTGGGTATAGTGCAACCGTTGAGCTGCAAGATGGACTGGCAAAACATCATATACAGTGGCTTCTTGAATGGGTTTGTCGGGCAGCAGGACATGGAAATAGGCAGTTTCAATCAGCTCTTGATAGTGACCATTTTGATCCATGCGAATCAGTAGATCGGGAATTGCCTGAATAATGGCGGCTTGGATTGCCTCACTTTGCCTCAAAGCTAGTTCTGCTTGTTTCCGATCGGTAATGTCTTCGCAGATCCCAACCAGGCGATCGATTTGATTCTGATCATTACGAACTGGATAAGCGCGAACATGCACCCAGCGTAGTTCTCCATCTGGACGGAGGATACGATACTCTAAGTCATAATCTGAGTACAATTTGCCAATGGGAGTGTGGGCTTGAAAGTAATCCCAATCATCGGGATGCACCAATTTCAGCCAACAGCGAGGATTGTCGTAAAGTTGCTCGATGGCGATGCCCCAAATTCTTTCAATCGCTGGGCTGATATATAAGTACTGATCCAAAGTAGGCGTACAAATAAAGAAAGCATCCCGCAGATGTTCGGCCAATTCTCGGAACTTGGCTTCGCTGTCTCGCTGAATCGCTTGGTCGAGTTGTTGCTGGGTATTACTTTTAGCGACTTGCAAGGTTAAGTCTGCGATCGTGGCCTGCTGTTGGACAATCTGTCGCTGCAACCGTCCCTGTTTGACCAAACTACGAACGGTGCGCCGAACCAGATCGGCACTCCAATTGTGCTTTACCAAATAATCTACGGCACCATGCTCTATTGCTTGAGCGATCGTGGCGCGATCGTCCTGCTCAATGCACAGAAGAATGGGGATGAAAGGGCACTGGCTAAACTGATCCAGAAGTTCTAACGCATTGAGGTCGGGCAAGTCAGCATCTAGCAGAATCACCTCGGGCTGGGCAGACTGTCCTAGTTGCCGCCCTGCTTCGCCAGTTGTAGCCTCTAATATGTCATAGGAATAGAGCCCGTCCTGTTGTAAACAACGGCGAAGAAAAGCCCTATCCGCTGTAGAGCGACTGATTAGCAAGACAGTGCAACAACCTTCTGCCATCATTCCAATTCAAGAGCATTGAGGGAGATTGCTCACCTCCTGATTCCAGTGACTTACATATTATTTTGCGATAAAAATGTGGCATTGTCGTGGCGTTTGTCTAACAAGCCATTAATAGTGGGAGGTTTGAGAGGTCTCTATCAGCGAGGGTTGGCCAATCAAGTGCTGAATTTTAGCGACGGCTAAGGCCATACTCGCTTGGGTCACAGCAGACAGAGATTCACCAAAACCAAAATTAATGGCCGGAATCAACAAGCGATAGGCGATCGGGGTAGCTTCATACAGGACATAGGTCAGGGACAGCAACGATCGGGGATCGGCGTAATGCCCGGTGAAGGTTGCGGCATAATTCGGTTCAAGCTGTTCTAACTCGATTTCAGCTGTTGCATCGGCGGATTTAGCAACGGCATCAACAAAAATGACGATCTGGGTATGCGCGATCGATTCAGCTAGATCTGGCGTCAATTGATGTAGGGCAAGCGCCTGGACGTAATCCAGATTCCAGTTTGCTACTGTTTCGGCCACTAGATAGCCTACGCCATCATCGGAACGCAGCGTATTGCCATAACCCAGGACTAAACATTTGCAAGTAGGTAGAGTTAACAATATTCGATCCTCACCTCCCGTTGTTTGCTTTTCAAAAACTGGACTAATTCTTCAATCAAATTTCTCCGAATTGAAATATTTTTAGGTAGTAGCGGATTCTGATAAAACTCATTAATACTCTGTCCTACCATAAATATAATGGTATCTGCTTGCAGAATTTCTTTGGCTAGCAAATAAGCGCCATTATTATCGAATCGCAAGCGGCTGAGATCGCCATCGCAGTTTTTAATATACTCGGTCGCCTTAGAGATTGTTAGGATACCTTCGGTGACTAAATCCATATAACTCAGGGAGCCAATGGGGGGTAAATCTTTACGAATGGTAGATAGATCCATTTCGATCGTTTCACCCAAGTAATTGGCCACAATATTTCCTGTTGTTCCCCCACAAATGACTTTTCGGCCTTTAAAATTGAGTAACCTTTCAATATAAACTTCATCTTGCTCTCGATCTAAGGGTGGCCCAGTAAAAATAATTAGAGAGTGACGTTTCCTAACATAAACTCCCGCAAATGTGGCATCATCACCAATCTCACCCTGATATAAGGAATGAGTCTTTTTCAGTACTTCTCGGACAATGGTTCTGGCGGTATGCGATCGTTGCCCTAAAATCCCTTCAATATAGTCTGCAATTTGTTCCCAACCCCAACCAAAATTTAGGGTAACGCCCATGCCAGCATACAGTACACCATCACTCACCGCCCCTAGAAAATCGCCACGTTCTAAATAGCCTTCCGCGATCGAGATTTTCCGCTCTAGAATGGTTTCTGTTTTCGCTTCTAGTTTGATAACTTTGCCTTGATGAAAATAGAGCGGTGGGGGATTATCAAAGTTAATCACTGTGAAGTGATTGGTTTCACAATCTACTTGAATAATTGTGAATGTAGAGTAAGCAATTTTCCTCACTTTACAGATCGGTAGTGTAGCAATCACCGTTTTCAGCACTTCTTCTAACGGTAAATCTGCATCTAACATCGTAATCAGGATCTCTGTGGTGAGGGTGGCTAAAATACTGGCTTTGACACCACTTCCTAAGCCATCAGAGAGCACGATCGTGACTTTTTTATCAGTTTTGAGATATTTAACCTGATCGCCACACAACTCTTCACCTTTTTTGTTCAGGCTATCATTGTAAATATCTAAAAAATTATCGACCGTGACGGGGCAATACATGGAGGAATTTAGAGGGTATTCTGTTCTAGCAAATGAATAATTCTTAATAAACTGACTTTTGTTTCAGCTGTAGTTTCTCCCAGTAAACCAGCGATTTCTTGTACCACTTTCATCTGGTTGTCAACGACCTCGTTAACTTTTTGGACGGTTTCGCGTTTTAGTTGTTCTAGTTCCTGTTTGCGCTCTAAATCATGGCTAATGTCTACCATGATGGCTGCAATTAAACCCTCATCCTCGATCGAGAAAATGACCTGATTTACATAGACATGATATTGGGGATATTCTCTCAGTTGGCTACGCAATACCTGATTGTGTTGCCACGCTTTCTTAAAATCTTCGACATTGCCCAGTAATGTTTCCGCAGGCTGACCAATTACATCATCCTGCTGCACCTGAAACATGCGGCAAAAGGCTGGATTGACTAGCTTAATGTAAAGATCTGGATCAACGACAATTAAGCCATTGGGATCATAATCCCATAATAGTTTCCAGAGATGGTGTTGCTCATCGGTCATTGGACTGGCTCATTACACATTCAACAGTCTGGATGGCAGGCAGAATTTCTTGCACAAACTTTTCTTCAATGTTTTGTGGGCTAATATTCATAAAGTGTTGATCCCGGAATTTCATCGTAATGCCATGACTACACGTTTCCAGGCAAAATGATCCTTTTAAGGTAATGATTTCCTCCAGTTGGTATTCCTGAATTAAGGCTTGTAATCTAGGTAACACTTCATAAACACCTAATTGGTGACAGGCTGACCCCATACAGAGAAATAAGTTTTCTTTGGCCATTGGGGTTTCTCCTCAATAAAAGGGTTGTAGGAGGATCGCTAGAGCTTAGAGGACGTTTTAAAGGGATCAAAGTGGGGGTTTCCCTTGCTCCCTCAATTCCCAAATTCTGGGGGACGTTGAATTCGCTTCACTATTTTGGCTTTTAAAACATCCTCTTACTGGCGATACCTCTACAACTTAACGTTAGTTACGGTAAACTTCATCCACCACACGGCCATCGGCGGCAAGCAATTGCAAATGTAATGGCATTTGTCCAGCTGCATGGGTGGAGCAGGATAGACAGGGATCAAAACAACGAATACCCGCTTCCACCCGATTCAACAATCCCTCCGGAATTTCTTGATTGTGAATATACTGTTTGGCAATTTGCGTCACCGTTTTATTCATTGCCAGGTTATTTTGTCCCGTAGCAATAATCAAATTCACCTTTTTCAAGAGTCCGTTTTCATCCACTTGATAGTGATGGAATAATGTCCCCCGTGGGGCCTCACTTACACCAATCCCTTCTAGTTGATTGACACCACCATGCGATCGCACTCGCTCCGACACAATATCAGGGTCATCTATTAACTGTTGAATTTTTTCTAGCGATGCCAGAATTTCAATCAGTCGGGCATAGTGATACAAGAATGAGGAGGTTGGAACACCTTTCGCCCGATCGCGCAATTCATGTAACTCCCGATCGGCGGCAGCAGTACCAATATGACTACAGACATTCAAGCGGGCTAATGGCCCCACTCGGTAAATCCCATCAGGATAGCCAAATGGCTTGTAATAGGGGAATTTCAGATATGACCAGGGTTCAACCGCTTCTCCTAAAAAGCTGTGATAGTCATCCTCACTCAAGTTATCCGCTACGATATTGCCCTGGCTGTCGGTGAAGCGGAGATGGCCACCGTAATGTTCCCATTCTCCATCCTTGCCCACCAAGCCCATGAATAGCGAGGGGAATTCACCAAAGATGCCAATCTCATCTTTCAGAGCGCCATCTAACATTGTTTTGAATAATCCGATCGCTAAATTAATCGTGTCGAATGATTCCGGTAAGCGATCGCGAATCCATTGTCTGCCTTCCTCTGAGAGGGGCGATCGCACTCCACCAGGAACTGCCCAGGCGGCGTGAATTTTGCGGGCACCCAGGAGTTCAATCACGGTCTGGCCAAATTGGCGCAAACGAATTCCGGCTCGGGCTAAATCAGGATTAGCGGCAATTAACCCAAACACATTCCGTTTTGCCGGATCGCTATCCCAACCGAGCAGAAAATCGGGGCTACTGAGGTGGAAGAAGGACAAGGCATGAGATTGGGTGATTTGTCCCAAATTCATTAAGCGTCGGAGTTTTTCGGCGGCTGGGGGAATCTTCACAGCCAGGATTTTGTCACCCGTTTTAGCGGCGGCTAACAGGTGGCTGACCGGACAGATGCCACAAATTCGGGCGGTAATTCCCGCCATTTCGGTGAATGGTCTGCCTTCACAGAATTTCTCGAAACCCCGGTATTCAACCACATGGAAACGAGCATCATCTACTTCACCCGCATCATTGAGAAAAATCGAAATTTTGGCATGTCCCTCAATGCGGGTAACAGGATCAATTACAACAGTTTTGGACATAGATTTGTTCCTTCTCTAGGCAATTAGTTCAGACGCGATTGAGTATGCGATCGTCACTAATCGCGATTAGCCAAATTTGATCATTTCTCGTCCTACCATGTGTGGTTGCTCACCTTTCAGTAGTGGCTCAATTGTGGCTTTGATGCGATCGGCAGGTGGAGGACACCCTGGCATAAAAATGTCTACAGGCACAACTTCATGCACCGGTAACACGCGATCGAGCAGTTCGGGGACAATGCCCGGTTCATGGGGTAACTGCGGCGTACAATCCCCCAGTTCAATGTAAGAGCGCTTCAACACGACATCAGCACTGCCTAACATATTCCGCATGGCTGGTACATTAGCGGTTACAGCACAGTCGCCAAAGGAAATCAGAATTTTAGTATTTTGTCGCACTTTTCGCGCCAATTCTAAGTTTTCTTCATTGGCGATCGCACCTTCGACTAAACAGACATCGACATTTTCGGGATAGTCTTTCAGATCACAACCGACGGGACTGTAGACGACATCGACGTGCTGCGCTAATTCAATCAACCATTCATCCAAATCGAGGAATGACATGTGACAACCGGAACAGCCAGCCAGCCAAACGGTGGCAAATCTTATCTTGTCCATTCTCTTTTCTCCCGTGCTGTGACTAAAAATTCCAGTTTGTCGCGATCGCGTTCTTTCTCAGATGTTGTCGTGCCTTTGCGGAAAATTGAGCCTGTGGGGCAAGCATCCACACATTTACCACAGGAGGTACAGGCATCCACGTTACCCCAGGGTTGGTTTAAACCAGACACGATGTAACAGGCTGCTCCCCGTTGGGCAATGTCCCAGACATGGGCGCCTTCGATCTCATCACAGACCCGAACACAGCGCGTACAGAGGATACAGCGATTGTGATCGATGCTAAATAACGGATGGGAAGCATCAATTTTGCGATCGGGAAAACGATACGGGAAGCGCGAGTGATCCATTCCTACCGCGATCGCCACATCCTGCAATTCACAATTACCGTTGGCAACACAAATGGAGCAAACATGGTTGCCTTCCGCAAAAAGCAATTCCACGGTCATGCGGCGGTATTCTTGCAGCTTCGGAGTTTGGGTGTGAATCTGCATTCCCTCTGTCACCTGAGTTACACAAGCTGGAAACAGCCGATTGCTGCCGTCGATTTCGACTAAACAGAGGCGACAGGCTCCTACATCCGTCACACCATCCAGGTGACATAAGGTAGGAATAGTGACTCCCGCTTCTTTCGCCGCTTGCAGAATGGTGGCGCCTTCTTCGATCGCAATATCAATGTCATCAATTTTGAGTGTTTTAACAGACATATCCGTTCACCACCTATTCAGACGTTCACTTTGCCATTGGGACTATCAGCTGATTGCAGCAGTTCTAGATACTCCGGTTTGAAATATTTCAGTGTACTCAAGACTGGATTGGGTGCTGTTTGACCTAATCCGCACAGGCTGGTATCTTTCACCATGTAACAGAGGGCTTCCATTTTCTCTAGATCGACTGGCGTGGCCTGCCGATTAATCAGCTTGGTTAACATGGCATACAGTTGTACGGTTCCTGTACGACAGGGCACACATTTACCACAGGTTTCTCCGCGACAGAATTCCATGTAGAACCGAGCGATTTCTACCATACTCGTGTCCTCGTCCATCACAATCATTCCACCGGAACCCATGATTGTGCCCAGTTCTTGCAGTGACTCATAGTCCACTGAGGTATCAAATAAGGCAGCGGGGACACAACCACCGGAGGGACCTCCAGTTTGTACTGCTTTGACTTTGCCGCCTTCAGCTACCCCTCCGCCCATTTCTTCGACAATCTGGCGAATTGTTGTGCCCATTGGTACTTCAATCAGGCCAGTATTGTTGACTTTTCCAGTCAGGGCAAAAACTTTAGTCCCTTTACTCTTTTCGGTCCCAATGCTGGCGTACCAATCCCCCCCGTTGCGAATAATCGGTGTGATATTGGCGTAGGTTTCGACGTTATTAATTAGGGTGGGACAGCCCCATAAACCGGATTCTGCCGGATAGGGAGGCCGGGGACGAGGGTTACCTCTACCTCCCTGGATTGACTGGATTAGGGCTGTTTCTTCCCCGCAAACAAATGCGCCAGCTCCAATCCGAATGTCAATTTTAAAGTCGAAAGCGGTGTCAAAAATTTGGCTACCTAACAATCCATATTTCTTGGCTTGCTGAATCGCCTTCTGCAAGTGTTTGATCGCTAATGGATATTCTGCGCGTACATAAATGTATCCGTGATTCGCCCCGATCGCATAGCCCGCGATCGCCATACCTTCCAGAATTCGGTGGGGATCACTCTCCAGCACACTCCGATCCATGAATGCCCCAGGATCGCCTTCATCGGCATTACAGATGACATACTTTTGATCCCCCGGCATTTTGCCGACCGTTGCCCATTTCAAGCCGGTGGGATAACCGCCACCACCGCGTCCCCGTAACCCGCTCTTGGTGACTTCCTCCACCACTTGGGCTGGAGTCATTTCGGTTAGCACATGGTGTAGTTGCTCGTAACCGCCGACGGCAATATATTCTTCAATCCGTTCGGGATCGATTTTGCCACTATTCTCTAATACGATCGGCATTTGCCGAGTAAAGAATGGATGATTCGGATCGCCTTTCATCGCCGTTGCGTTACCGCCTTTGAGCGCTCCAACGATCGAGGCGGTATCTTCAGGCGTGACCTGTTCATATAAAGTGCCTGTAGAATCAACTTCTACGAGCGGCCCTCGTCCACAGAACCGCATACAGCCCACACTACAAACTTCAACCTCTGATTCCAACCCAGCAGTTTGAACGGCCGCTTCTAAGCCATGTTTCACGCCTGCCGAACCAGATGACAAGCAACCCGCCGCCGTACAGCAGCGAATTTGGGTAGGTTTGCGGCGTTCCCGTTCCTGTTCAGCAATCTCGTGTAGTTCGGTAATGTCCATATTCCATCTCTTCTTGCATCTGCGATCGGTGGAAAGATTTAACCTGGAAATTGAACGATTCCGAGCCATTCGGCTCAATTCCCGGTTCACAGGTTAGCCTTGTTGTAAGCTCCTAACTTTATCTAGGGCCGATTCTGGACTTTGTTTACCACTGACACTGCCATCGACCACCATCGCCGGAGCAATGCCGCACGCTCCTAGACACCGAGCGGCCATCAGCGATACTTTGCCATCTTCAGTGGTTTCGCCCACTTTAATGCCTAGCTCTGTTTCTAAGGCTTCCATTAATTTGCCGCTGCCTTTGACATAGCAAGCTGTTCCCAAACAGACCACGCAGCTGTGAGCACCACTGGGTTTGAGCGAGAACAGGTGATAGAACGTGGCCACCCCATACACTCGGCTCAGCGGTAGTTTTAGTCCTCTGGCAATATAAACCAGGACATCTTCTTCCAGGTAGCCAAAGGACTCCTGAGCTTTGTGCAGAACTTCAATCAAGGCATCTGGTTTATATTGATGCCGCTTCATCGTCATATCAAGTGCTTTGAAGCGTCGATCGCCACTGGCATGACTGTTCGCTGGAGATTTAGCGGCGGGGGATGGAGGGGAGGCCGCATCAGGAGGTTGAGCTTGGACGGGCGACGAAGGCATAGATTTTCCTTGAATCACAATCAGAAGTTATGGTGTGAAGAAAGAGAATTTGTGATTAATTAGTAACAAACTAGAAATTGTGTTGACGCAAAGCAGAATTGTTATTTTAGAAAGTCTCAATTTTCTGTTAGCTAAAATACCAAATTTCCTAACCGAAAGCTGAGATTTTGATGGCACTAAAGTGTAATTGACCGCCTTAGTTGTACACCAGTTCGGCAATATCAGTTCCAATCAAAGAAAAATCTTATCAACTGACGAAAGGCTTTGTGAACTGTACATTCTCGGAGTAATTCTTTAATCTTGATTAAGCAACGTTTTGGTTGTTTTAGTTCATAGGCAACACATCATCTCAATCTTCACAACTATCTTAGGAGATTGCTTTTCGGCGATCGAGAAAATCGGTGGTTTTTTTACAATTTAGTAATGAAAATTGATAATAACTAAAGAACTTGATTCACGTTCTGATGCTCAAAAATTAGAACTTTATGAAGATAGATTGCCTAAATTTATCCTGACTCTTTCCTTTGATAGACGGAGAGAACTCTCAGACTGAGTAGGTTAGGGGAAGAGCGCTAAAACAGATTATGGAAAGAACTACGTCATCCCAAACTTCCGGAACTCAGGCCGATAGTCAGCTTAGTGATACTGAACGCTGGACCTCGATTATTGGTGGCAGCGCGATGGTGTTGCTGGGCCTCCAACAACGATCGCTGCGGGGCGCTGTGATGGCGTTAGCCGGTGGTAGTTTGGCATTTCATGGCATTAAAGGTGAAAAGAGTTTAGCCGATCGCGTCACTGAAGCTGTCGATGTGAATAAAGCTATTCAAGTAGAAAAAACGGTCACAATTAATAAATCTGCCGAAGAACTTTACAACTTCTGGCATAACTTTACGAATCTGCCAATATTTATGAAGCATCTAAAGTCAGTCACGATGATTGGCGATCGGCGATCGCATTGGGTAGCAAAAGCCCCGATGGATCAAACAGTGGAATGGGATGCGGATATTGTGGACGATCGTCCAAATGAACTGATTGCTTGGGCTTCTGTAGAAGGTGCAGATGTGGATAATTCTGGCTTTATTCGGTTTAAATCGGCTCCGGGGGGGCGGGGGACCGAAGTGAAAATTGTGCTGGAATACAACTCATTTGGCGGAGCGATCGGTAATGCTGTTGCCAAATTATTTGGTGAATCGCCAGAACAACAAATTGGTGATGAATTGAATCGCTTTAAGCAACTGATGGAAGCGGGTGAAATTGCTACTACTGAGGGTCAATCCTCTTCCCGGACATAAATTGACCTTCCGCATGGGGCAGATGCATGGTCAAAACTAGATGTCATGCCTATTAGGGCATGTGATGAATGGTGATGTTGATTTATCAATGGTGTTTACCCATACATTACTGTTGTCAGAAGTAAAACAACGCTATGAATTGTTCAAACACAAGCAAAATAATTGCATCAAAGTGGTATTGAAACCATAGTTCTAATAGTTGTTGCATACATGGCATCAATTTTGCTCTAGCAATGGCTGGATCTGCGAAGAAATCGTTTGGGCGTAGTCGTTTAATTGTTGCTCCTGCTCTTGATTAAACGGCTGTCCATCCTGGCGATTCAATACCATCAATGCTCCTAGTAGTTGGCCTTGGTGATGTAATGGTACAGCTAGGGCTGAATTGATGCCTAATGCAGCCACATGGTCCTGTCGTACCCTCGGATCTCCTTGAGTTTGACAGACGAGAACAGGTTGTTCCTGTTGAAAGGCAACTCCACACAAACCAGAGGTGGCAGTAGCACCGCGTTTGCCGACGATCGCTGCCGCATGTTTTCCGACCCCAGCAGCATAGTAGACGGTCTCACCTTGAGATTCTGCCAGAGCAATTACGGCTGTTTCAGCATTCACTAAGGCTTGAACCTGTTGAGCAATTTGTTCCAGAGTCAGGTTGGTCATTAGTTAATCTCTAGACAGGATAAACAGTAGTGAAGATCCTAGCGGACGTGCTTTAAAAGTAAAGTGCTGAGTGCTGAGAAACGTGTAAGGAGGTGCTGCACCTGGCGATCTGAAGTGGATCTGGTGGGATTGGTTGGCTTGATCTTCTCAGTAGCTCGCTTACCTCAAGATAATTGTGCTAGAAATGTAAGTATGTACTTGCATTAATTGAGCTGATTTTGAATCGAGATCCGACTAAGACTAAAGATCGGTTGTTGCAAGCTGCGATCGCGGTATTTGCAACTGAGGGGTTTGCTGGAGCGACGACTCGCGAGATCGCTAAGGTGGCTGGCGTCAACGAAGTGACCTTATTTCGGCATTTCCAGAGTAAGGAGCAATTATTGGGAGCAGTCGCCTACCATATCACTGCGTTAAAGGCGGAAGCGCTGGCTCATCAAGATGAGTGGACACAGGATTTACACCGAGATTTGCAGCATTATGCCCACTTGCATGATGCCATGCTGGAGGATAACCAGGCGCTCATTCGGATGTTTATTGGTGAAGCTCAACGCCACCCCAATGAAGCTGTGCAAGTGTTGCAGCAGGCATTTCTACCATTACGCGAACAACTGATTACCTACTTACAAAGCTGCGTAGAGCGAGGGAGTGTCCGTTCAGACATTGATCTGGCGATCGCGGTAGATCAATTTACGGGCATGTTACTGGCTGGCATGTTGCGCCGGCATGTGTTGCCAGTCGATCGCGGTTATAGCCGTAATGATTACGTTAACAGTTGTGTGGATTTATTTGTCAACGGGATTAGTACTGTGATGCTCAATTCCGACAACCCGATGTCTTCTGCTTAACGGAGTAATTTTGCATCAATTTCATCCCAACTATTTCCATATCAGTTCCAACGTTAGTAGCTATGGCTAATCCGTCTCGTTCTCATGATCAATCGCGATTGTCGCGTTCACCCGTTGCTCCATCCGGCTATATTGAAGGGCCGCTCAAGTGGGCGATCGCCCTCACGGCTTCCTTGGGAGCCATTTTAGAGGTGATTGACACCAGTATTGTGAATGTGGCTCTGACGGATATGCAGGCTACGTTAGGAGCGACCATAACTGAAATTGGTTGGGTCGTCACGGGGTATGCGATCGCCAATGTGATCTTGATTCCTCTATCGGCCTGGTTAGGCGATTTTTTTGGTAAGAAAACTTATTTCGTCTTTTCGATGGCTGGGTTTACCGCCGCCTCAGTCCTCTGTGGCTTTGCTGTCAATTTACCCATGCTAGTGTTAGCTCGGATTCTCCAAGGCTTATTTGGTGGTGGATTGCTAGCCAAAGCGCAAGCGATTCTGTTTGAAACCTTTCCGCCAGCGGAACAGGGGATGGCCCAAGCTGTATTTGGGGTGGGCGTGATTGCGGGGCCTGCGATCGGCCCGACTCTGGGCGGCTATCTCACTGATTCCTTGGGTTGGCGCTGGATTTTCTTTATTAATCTGCCCGTTGGGATTATTGCTGTGATCATGGCGATGATCTTTCTGCGGCCTGATGCAGCGAAACGGCAGACGTCTGGGCAGCGAGTAGATTGGGCGGGCATTGCCTTGTTAGCGATCGCGGTTGGAAGTTTGCAAGCCTT
>DATNPU010000081.1:0-10956 GCA_036703105.1 Microcoleaceae cyanobacterium | reverse complement strand
GAGTGAGAAGCGGCTAGACGAACATCCTGGTGGGCTGTTAGATGATGAAGATGATGATTTAGATGAAGACGATCTAGACGAAGATGATCTAGATGAGGACGATCTGGAGGATGACGACGGTTTACCGAGCGAAGTGCTGCTAGTCAGCAGGAAAGTCGCCGGAAAAAGTCTGGTTCAGGTACTGCCATTAACCCAGGCTCCCATTCCCCGCACCTGTTACCTGGTCGTTGATCGCTCCTCGGAATTAATTGCCCGACCCCTCCGCGAATTTGGCGATTTGGGAGAAATTCCCGAAGCCGAAACATTAGCCAAAACCCTACCCATCTTCGATAATCACAGGGTTGCCAAGCGGTACTCGAATCCCCGCACTCAACGGGTGATTAAGCTGCCTGATGGGCGGGTTTTACAGAAAACCTCCTCCCATCTCCAAGCTAAGGGCATCACTCGGTTATTGATTGATGGCCAAGTGTACTCGCTGTAGATCAGGAATTTGATCGTAGGAACTGTGCTAGCGAACTGTTCCTACGATCGCTGAATCGCTAATCCTCTTCAAAGTCACGGCTACGGCTAGAACTAGACAGTAATTGGATCAGTGCTGTACTAATCGCACCCAATCCCACACTAAACGCCAGCACTAGACCAAACGGCATTTGAATGGATTGAAACTGCAAAAACTTAAACGAAACGGCTGTAAAGTTCTGGACAGACACGATCGCGATCACGCCAATCCAGACCGCAATCAGTACAGCCGCTAGGAAACTGGGTAAGGTTTTCATGGACGTTTCCGGCTCAGGTAAGCAATCAGACTGACAAATAACACTAACCCTGCCAGGTATTTCACTAGATTAGGAATATAAGGATTTGGGGAAAAGAATCCTTCAATTATTCCAGCAATCACCAGCATGGGGACAAGGCCAAACACCAGTTGGGTCGCTCTGGCTCCATACAGTTTTAGAGCATCGGTGCGGCGATACTGGCCAGGAAAAACAATCGCTCTAGCCAACAAGAATCCGGCTCCACCAGCTAGAAAAATCGCTGGTAATTCTAACGCTCCGTGGGGAAAGACAAACGCCCAGAACGGAAAGGCTAGATTATTTTGGGTGACTAACGCACCGATCGTTCCGATCATTAAACCATTCAGCAGCATGGAGTATACCGTTAGCAGACCCGCTGTCATCCCACCAGCAACAGCCGCTAAGGAAACCTGAATGTTATTGATCATGATACTACTGGAGGCAAAAGGCTCCATACCGACGATCGAACCCATCCAGAGTTCGCCGCGATCTCGCACCTGTTCGATCAAATGGCCAGGAACAATCAAGCGCAGAAAGTTAGGATCACGCCAGGATAACCACCAACCCACTAAGCCCGCTATAGCAAACAGGGCTGTTGCAAAAGCAATATATCCCCCAGCTTGCTGGACTGCTGCTGGAAATCCCCATAGGTAAAATTCGCGAATATCTCGCCATTCTTGCCGTCGGGAACCCTGATAGATCTGGGAATAACCACGCGTGGTCAGGCTATGCAAATCCCGCACAACTAACTCACCCACTTGATTGGTTCTCGCCCGAGCCAAATCACCCGACACCGATCGATACAAGCTAGATAACTGCCGAATTTCATCAGCTTTTAACGTCTTTAAACCCTGCTTTTCGGCTTTTTTGAGTAACGTATCAAGTTCCTGCCAACTGGGTTGCCGCCGAGCGATCCAGCGCTGAATGTTCATAATCTGTGATGTTTTTAGCGTCGTGCCAGGAGTGAATTAGGATAGCCTCATCACTTGTCACCTGAATAGCAAGAGTTTAACTTATGGCTAGAAGCTCTGGCTCCATGCAACCGCTAAGTGCTGGCAATGTTATTAGCGCCAGTATGCGTCTTTATGGCAATCACCTGAAGCAATATTTGTTAATTGCGGTCATTGCCGCTGGCTGGTCAATTCTTCCCACGATCGTCAGCTGGGGACTACAACTGATTTTCTTCCGTGAGTCCTTAGCTGAATTAAATTCTGCTAACCCTGGCGGGGCAGGATCGGGCTTAATGGCCTTGATTCGGCTGGGAACCTTTATTTTAGCGATCTACTGTAGTGCCCAATACTATCTGAATCTCGGCCTCATTTCTCGGCTAGCCTTTGCTGAACTCATTGAAAAACCTGAACCAACCTCCTCGGCGCGTAGACAGCTAAAACCAATGATGTTTCGGTTTCTAGTCACGCAAATTCTGGTGGGATTATTGATCTTTGCCGTTGGCCTCGGAGTTGGGATTGTCTGGTTTATTGCGTCCATGCTCGTCGCTGGTATCTTTGGTTCGCAAAACTTCTTGGGCGGAATAATCAGTCTCATCCTGCTGTTAGTGGCCGTTGCCCTCGTTCTCTGGGCTTACGGTCGTTGGTTCATTGCCGAAGTGCCATTAGCGGTTGAAGAAGAAGCCAGTAGTACTGGTGCGATCGGCCGGAGCTGGAGCTTAACCAAAGGCTATGCGACCCGAATCTTAATCATCATTCTGGTCGGAGGCTTAATTACCTTGCCGCTTTACTTAGTGGCGTTTATTCCCTTTCTTTCAGCATTATTTGCAGTAGTTCCGCTAGCGGCTCAGAGTCCTAATGATATTAGTAGCATGGCTGGGCTAGAAGCGTTTACACGGGTCATGGCGGGATTTGGATTAAGCTTCCTGTTGGTTTTAGCTTTTAACACATTTGTCGTTCCGTTTTGGCAAGCCATCAAATCGTTGATTTACTTCGACTTACGTAATCGGCAAGAGGGCTTGGGGTTGCAGTTGCGCGATCGTACCCCCTAAATTGAAGTGTCCCTAGAACGCCACAGTTATGCGCTTCTTTCCTCGGATCTCTCTTTCCACTCCAGAAAGTGTTGAACTGGAATTTACATTAGCTGGACTGGGCAATCGTGCCATAGCCCTGCTGATTGATTACCACATCTTAGGGGCAATTTTACTGGGCTTCTGGATCCTGTGGTATGTGCTCTCAGTCGGGCTATTATCCACATTAAGCAAGGGTGATAATGACTATAGTGCGGCGCCATTATGGTTATTGGCGATCGCCCTATTGCTTAACTTCGCCCTCTACAATGGCTACTTCGTCTTTTTTGAAACCGTCTGGCGGGGGCAAACTCCAGGCAAACGGATTACCAAAATCCGAGTGATCCAGGATGATGGTAGGCCGATTGGATTGCCCCAAGCCGCCCTGCGGGCGATCCTGCGATTGGTTGATGATTTTTTCTTCATTGGTCTGTTTTTTATCGCCTTAGGGAAGCACGAAAAGCGGATTGGGGATTGGGCTGCTGGCACGATCGTGGTGCAGGAAAACCGCGCTGAGGCCAAAACTAACATTGTCATTTCAGATGTGGCGAAAGAACTGGCAATAACGCTGCCAGAGACTACCGATTTTGCCCAGTTGTTACCAGACGATTATGCTGTGATTCGGGAATACTTACAGCGCCGAGAGCGGATGGCCATGGAAGCGCGATCAGAATTGAGCTTAAAATTGGCCCGGCAATTGCGGAGCTTAATCCTTTTGGAAACGATTCCGCCCAATTTAACCTCCGATCAATTTTTGGAGGCCGTCTATTTAGCCTATCAGCAGCAAGCATCAGGTACGGATACCCACTCCCCGTTAGACGGAGAAAACCCATAGCCCGCACGAATCGAGGTAGAAAATCTACGCTAGTGTGAGAGGGTAGGTTTTAGCCTGGTGTTGTGGTGTCCCGTCAACGTTCTGCGATTTTGCTCATTTTGGCCGCTTACTTTCTAGTCCCGCTAGCAAGCTGTGCCGGTACATCCTGGAGCGGCACCTTTGAAAAAGCATTAGAGGCTGACCCGCAACTGACCACCTCAGAATCGACGCCATCGGCTAGCCCCTCACCCCCGATCGAGCCTTTACCAACAACAGAGGCCGCAGAGTTACCCGCCGATTTCCCAACTGAGATTCCCCGCTACCCAGGTGCAGATTTACAGGAAATTCTGCCTACTCCCTCGGCAGAAACAACTACTTCAGCCACCATCACTCGCTGGAGTAGTCCAGATAGCCGCGATCGCATTTTCTCCTTCTACCGGCAGCAGCTACAAACCAACAGTTGGCAGATTGTCGAACAACCCCCGGCTAATGTGTCTCAAGGGGCAATTGTGGCCGAAACTACCGACTTAACAGTCACTGTGGCGTTACCACCCATCAGATCGAGCCTGGCTGCCAGTCCTACTCCCCCTGCCCCAACCAACTCCCCTAGCCCACCCTCCACCGCAACGGAATTTACCATTCGCTACCAGCGATCGCAAAATATTACAGAGCAACCGTCATCTAATCTCAACTGGGCAAACTTCAAGCTGTCGGAAACTACCAATATTGGTGCATCGGGAAGTACAACGGCAGAGACTGGGACGATCGCCAATACCGACACAACCGAACCAGTTCTACCCACTTCCTCCAACTCCTTTACGGATCTGAACAAGGCTCCTAAAGAACTACAACCTTACATCAACGATTTGGCTCAATTAGGAGTATTGACGCCATCCTCCTCAGGGACTAAGGAGAATAGCAGTAGTACGCAGTTTGAGCCGAATCAATCCATTACCCGCCGGGAGTTTGCCCGCTGGCTATTTAATGCCAACAATCGCTTGAACCGCGATCGACCGGCTCAACAAATTCGGGCTGGTCTAGAAACCGCTCAACCTGCATTTCGAGATGTGCCTGCTAGCGATCGTGACTATGCGGTGATTCAAGGGTTGGCAGAAGCCGGAATCTTACCCAGTCCCTTATCGGGCAACAGTACCACCGTCACCTTTCGGCCTGATCAACCACTAACCCGCGAAACATTATTGCTGTGGAAAGTGCCAATGGATGTGCGCCAATCTTTACCTAAAGCCAGCTTGGAGAGCATTCAACAAACCTGGGGATTTCAAGATGCGGCTCGCATTGAGCCTGCCGCCCAACGGGCCGTATTGGCAGATTATCAAAATGGGGATCAATCCAATATTCGACGCGCCTTTGGTTATACCACTCTGTTTCAGCCGAAGAAGGTTGTGAGCCGGGCGGAAGCGGCCGCAGCACTTTGGTACTTTGGCTACCAGGGAGAGGGGCAGTCGGCCCAGGAGGCGTTGAAAGCAGGAGGAACTACGGGGGGATGAGGAAGATGGGGAAGATGAGGGAGAAAGAGTAACGCATCCCTAGCGGATGATTGCTGGTCTACGCACTGTTACATCCCATGAATCCGGTCTGGGTTAGCGGCCGCTTTTCTTTACAATGAACTCAGAGATACTTAAGGAATACCGATCGAGCATGGCCAAAACTGTTGCTGATGTCATGAGCCGCGACCTGATTACGACCCGGCCGGGCACTCAATTGAATGAAGTGATCAAAATTTTGGCTGAACGGCATATCAGTGGTTTGCCGGTTGTTGACGATGCTGGCAAGCTGGTAGGAGTCGTTTCGGAAACAGATTTGATGTGGAAGGAATCGGGAGTGACTCCGCCTGCTTATATCATGCTGCTCGATAGTGTGATTTATTTGGAAAACCCAGGCCGCTACGAACGGGAACTGCATAAAGTCTTAGGTCAAACTGTTGGTGATGTGATGACCGCCAATGCCGTGACGATTACCCCAGACAAATCGCTAGCGGAAGCGGCTCGGATTATGCATGAACGGAACGTACATCGGTTGCCTGTGGTGGATGAGGCCGAACGAGTCGTCGGGATTCTAACTCGGGGCGATATTATTCGTGAAATGGCAGCAGAACAAGGGTAGAGTCAGAACTGACCATCTATTACTACTTACTGAATATTCTTTAGCATGAGCATTACTCCTGAATCCGTTCGAGCGCTGCTAGAGTCGCCGGAGCTTGGCGATCGCTTGCGGGCAGTTAACCAAATTCGGCAACTTGATCCGACTATTGGCTTTGAGTTAATTCAAATCGCTATCAACGATCGCAATCCCCGAGTTCGCTATTCGGGCATCAGCCAACTGGCCAGTTTAGGACACCAAGATCCGGCCCAAACTATCACACTGCTACGCACCGGTATGCAAGATAGTGAACCGGATGTGCAGGCCGCCGCCGCCGACTCGATCGGCGCCTTAAGACTAACGGATGCCTTTGACGACTTAGAGCAGCTCTACCATAGAAGTAATGAGTGGATTGTTAAATTCAGTATCATCGCGGCGTTAGGCGAACTCGGGGATCCCCGCGCCTTTAATCTGCTGCAAGAAGCACTACAGTCTGGTAACGAACTTGTGCAGATTGTCGCGATCGGCTCGTTAGGTGAACTGGGAGATGCTCGCGCGGTCAGTCTGCTTGTGCCCCTGGTCGATACTCCAGATTGGCAAATTCGCTATCGAGTAGCCCAGGCCCTAAGCCGATTTGAGACACCAGAATCTCGCTCTGCCTTACAAACCTTGGCGAACGATCGCAACGAACAAATTGCTAGAGAAGCCCAAGCGGCCCTTAGCTAAAGCCGTCCTTTCCAGACTTAACACCTCTTAGGGGCGGACGAGTGTTCGCCCCACTACATCCAAGTGTTGAATTCTAAGCTTCGGCAAGGACTACCTGTTGTAAGGAACCCGCCACTTCTTGCGCCGTAGTATAGCGATCGGCAGGATTCGGATTGGTCAGTTTACGCGTGATCGCTACAAGATCAGGAATCAGACCGGGCGCATATTCTGGATAAAAGCGAAACCCTTGCTCACGCTGGGTATAAAACAGATTGGGAGGTTTCCCAGTCAGTAAATAGACTAGCGTAGTCCCTAGGGCATAGAGATCAGCGGCGATGCTAGCCTGTCCTTGTTGCTGCTCGGGTGCCCGATAGCCAGGAGTTGAGGAGTGCTGAGTCGATAACACTTGACAGGCAGCAAACCCGGTGAGCACAATTTCCTGCGTTGCCGTCAGCGTCCGGCGAATCAACACTTCCGGCCGAATATCGTGATGCAGAACCGGAGGAGATTGGTGATGCAGGTAGTTCAACACGTCACATAATTGCAGCATCCAGGCGATCGCTTGGGCCTGGGAGATTGGGCCGTTACTGTCTACTAACTGTTGAAGACTTTGGCCAAATACCGCATCTGTCACCAAATAAGCTTGCTCTGCACCCATCACCATTTCAATGAATCGGGGTAAGCCCGGATGATGCAATTGCAGAAGTTGCTTAGCCTCCTGTTCAAATAAATCCTCAGCCTCCGGATGATGACTCCACTCAGGCTTTAGCGTTCGCAGAGTAAAGTTATGCCCATCCCGCCAGCCTAAGTAGTTGCGGTAGAACGTGTCTTGCTGAAGTGGCTTGATCACAAAGTAGTTGCCCACCATAAACTGGGCCCGCAGTGGCTGACCGCACTCCGGACAAAAGAGCAACTCACGCTCTAAGTAGCGTTGACAACACGCCTTTAAGGGCAGATCGGGTAATGCCACTACCCCAGCCGGAGCGGCATGATTGGATTCATGCAAGGTATGTATGTGGGGATGAGCATGGGTAACAGGCGGGGATTGCTCACTCGGGTCAATATCAGTACGCGGTGTTTCACCTGGTATCGGTGAACCCATAGGTGCCTGATCGCGATCGCCAATATTAGCGGCTTCGGCACTAGCGGGTGCGGCAGGCGTGGGTACAATGCGCTGTGCCAAGGTTTTTTCGCCCGCAAAGTTACGTGAAGCTGTCACAGCATCCGCACCAATGTGGATTTGGACATTCGGCCCCGATCGCGCCAAGCGAATGATCACACCATCTTCCACAGGAACCTGAGTGATCCGTTTGCCATCGAGATATGTGCCGTTGGCACCTAAATTTACGATTTCCCAGCCAGAATCTAGCTTTCGCAACTCGACATGATGGCGAGAGACAACCGCACTATACAGAATCACATGGTTGTCTGTAGATCGGCCAATCCGAATAACTGTTTCATGCTCAAAGCTCCAGCTTTGAACCGGAATTGACTGAATTGGATGCAACAGGGTCAGAGTAATCACACTGGCAGCGTAGAGGCTGAAGTCGTAGTCCGCAAGGCAAAGAGGGGCTTAATTGTCCAGAAACTTGATTCTATCCTACGTTGCTTTGGCTCATGTTGCGTTCAAAAACTTGTTACTGGCATCGTTTCAAGTTTTTGGGGTCACAGATGAACGGCGAACAACTCAGATCAATAACTGGCTCTCTAATTAAAAAGTAAGTTATGAACCTTAAACCATAGACTTTAGACGATATCCACCGACTGGTTCAAGAGCAGATAGTAGTGCAGTCGCAAATCTCAGCACCATCTCTACCTTGTAATGACATCAGTTATCCAGCTTGGCAGCCAGGTATCCTTTCCCTATTCGGCTTCAGGAACTTCCTCGACCTCTAACCTAGCGCAAATTGGTTTACCCTAAGCAATTTGGAACAGAAATGTCACTTTATCTCCTTTACCTAAGGCAATCCGATCGCCCGAGCGTAGGCGGTGACGATTGCCCATTGATAACGGTAGGTTGTTGATATACGTCCCATTAGAACTGCCTACATCTTCAATAAAGTAGGCATCTGCTTCCACCCGAATATCGGCATGGATGCGCGAGACAATTTCTGAGTTAGGAAATCCCGATACATCAATATCTGGCGGAATGCGATCGTTCGGCTTCCCAATATGAATGACCGCTAGATTCGCAGGCACCTCCAGCACCGTATTGGTCTGCACATGCAACAACCGGGCCACTTGATATTGAATTTGAGTATGAGATTCTAACGGGAGCGGCGGGACAACAGCCCCAGAGGCTTCAGGTTGGGCTGTAGGAGGCACCATAGCCGCTAACGGAGCCACGGCTGGCACCGGATCAGGCATAGCCACCGGGGGGGGTGCCATCAGATCGGGAATTGGCTCAAGGTCTGGCACAGCCACATCTGGCATGGCTGATAACCCCCCAGCGGCTAGAGACGGCTCCGGGTTTTCTGAAATTGCTGCCGCCATTGATTTCAAGTTAAAGCCGCACTGTCCACAAAAGCTGGCATCTGTCTGAACCGAAGCACCGCAATTAGGACAGGTCATCATGGCGGGGAGGGGGGTATAACATGCCTCACACTGCACCGCACCGTCAGGATTTTGATGATTGCAATTTGGGCAGACAATCATGGGAGTTTTATTGACCTAAGCACATCATAGAAGAGTAGACCCCAAACGGTCAGGATCGGGCATCCGCCATATCTCTTGCCTATTACAACATTCTCACCTCTTTCGCCACGATCGCAGCAGTTTTCTGCTGGACACCTAAGTCACTAGCTCTTGCCCCGCCGCCTGATCCAGCAACCACCACAGCTGACCTTGGGGCTGAATCAGTCGAGAAGGATACAGCGAGGCATCTCCTTCAGTTGCAAACACCGCTTTGAGAGCGGGTCGTTTACTGTCACCAGCCACCATGAAGATCACCGTGTGAGCGTGATTAATCAACGGAACAGTAAAAGTAATTCGGGGCTGTCCGTCCTTTTCACCGACAGTAATTAATCGATCGTTCACCGTCAGCGCTGCCGTATGGGGAAACAAGGATGCGGTGTGTCCATCATCACCCATACCTAACAGAATCAGGTCAAAGGCCGGAAACTCACCGGGATGCACCTGAAAGAATTCTTCCAGTTCAGCCTCATGTTGGTTGGCAGCGATCGCTGGATCTGGCGGGTCCGTCGGTATGGGATGAATATTAAAGCTGGGGATTTTCACCTGGTTCAACCAGGCCTGCCGGGCCATCCCTTGATTACTATCAGGATGATCAGCGGGAACATAGCGTTCATCGCCCCAAAACACATGAATATTGCGCCAGGGTAAGTCTTGTTGAGCCAGCTGTTCATATAACGGTTTGGGGGTGCTGCCTCCCGCTAACGCGATCGTACATTGTCCCCGTTGGGTGATCGCTGTTTGGATCGTTTCTAGCACTAGTTGCAGCGATCGGGCGACTAATGCCACTTTATCCGGCAACACTTCAACAATTCTGTTCATTCCAGCTTTGGGTTGCATAACCAACATCGCCACGATAAGGTGGAACCAAGCAAGCGCCCTAAATTCGGTGGCAAAAATTAATAAATTTCCATCAGAGAGGATTGCTAACCGTCTAATAACGCTTCCACAAACTCATAGCTCGAGAAGGGCCGCAAATCCTCAATTCCTTCCCCAGCACCGATGAAGCGAATGGGTAAACCGAGTTGTTTCACGACGGCCAAAGCAATCCCGCCTTTCGCCGTACCATCCAACTTCGTTAATACGACACCGCTGAGTTTTGCCGCTTCCGAAAATACCTCTGCCTGCCGTAAGCCGTTCTGCCCTAAGGTGGCATCCAGCACCAGCAGAGATTCCACGATCGCATCCGGCGCTTTTTTATCAATAATCCGGCGGACTTTGCTCAGTTCGTCCATCAAATTCTTCTTGTTCTGCAAGCGTCCAGCGGTGTCAATCAACAGCAGTTCCGTCCCCCGAGCCTGGGCCGCAGTAATCGCATCAAACACAACAGCGGCCGGGTCAGTATTCTTGCCGGGATTAGAAATCACTTCGACATCGCTACGCTGGCCCCAGACTTTTACCTGTTCTACAGCCGCCGCCCGAAAGGTATCTGCCGCCCCAATCAAACACTTATAGCCCGATTTCTGGGCAATATGGGCCAGTTTACCGATCGTCGTGGTTTTGCCTGCTCCATTCACGCCGGTCATTAACCAGATATTCAACTGGTCTTTTTCCGGCGCAAAAAATAGGCTAGCGGTATTGCCGTCTTCTAGCGGCCGATCGAGCATGTCCCGCAAAATCTGTTTGAGATAGGAAATTGCTGCATCGGGGGGAAGTATCTCATCCCGCAATTTCTGCTGCAATGCTTCAATAATGGCATCCGTGGCTTCCACGCCCACATCGGCCTGTAATAAAGCCGCTTCAATTTCCAGAACCGCATCTTGGTTCAGCGGGCCTTGACCCACGATCGCCTTAAGTTGGTTAATTAACCCCCGCCGAGTCTTGTCCAGCCCCTG
>DATNPU010000007.1:0-2850 GCA_036703105.1 Microcoleaceae cyanobacterium | reverse complement strand
GAACCAGCGGATCCTCGAATTGTTCTAGTCACGATCGATGAAGCGGATATTGCCAAACAAGGCTGGCCCATTACCGATGCCCAACTAGCTAAAGCGCTGAATCACCTCAAACAACAACAACCGCGCGCGATCGGGTTTGATTTGTATCGGGAACTGCCGATCGCACCCGGGCGCGAGCAATTACTCCAAGTTTTTGCATCCACGCCGAACCTGATTGGCATTGGCAAAATTGTCAGTAATCCTCAGGGATCAGCCGTATCCCCACCTGCCACCTTAGCCAAATTAGGCCAAGTGGGTGCCAGTGACTTAGTGATTGATGGGGATGGGAAAATTCGGCGAGTCTTACTGTCCTTAAAAGACCATCAGAATAAAACGGTGCTGACCTTGGGCACCAAACTGGCCATCATGTATCTCAAGGCTGAAGGCATTGAAGCTAAGGTTCTAGATCCCGACAAAAACAAGCTGCAACTGGGTAAAGCGATCTTTCAGCCCATGCAAGAACAGGAAGGTGGCTATGCCAATATCGAGGTGGGCGGCTATCAAATTCTGGCTAACTTTCGCCATCCTGGATACCCGTTCCCCAGAATTTCATTCACCGATGTTGTGAATGGCAAAATTCCTCAAGATCTACTGCGGGACAAAGTCGTCATCCTCGGCACTACAGCGGAAAGCCTAGGAGACTACTTTTATACGTCCTACAGTACTAATCTGATCGATCGCTCAGCTGGAATGAGCATCCATGCCAATGTGGTCAGCCAGATCATTAGTGCTGCCTTGGATGGTCGTCCCTTGCTCTGGAGTTGGGCCGAGCCGATCGAGTGGTTGTGGATTCTCGGTTGGGCGATCGTGGGTGCTCGCTTAGGTTGGACGTTGAAGCCACCTCGCTGGACGATCGTCAATCTCCTGTTAGCCAATACAGCTCTCGCAGCGATCGCTTACTTGCTGTTCCTGCAAGGAGGTTGGATTGTTGTCGTACCACCGATTCTGGCGATGGTTGGCGCGACCGTGGTGAACAAAGCCTATATCTTGTGGGAAAACTTGAATGCTTCCTATCGATCGCTAGAAGAGTACTCTCGCACCCTAGAGCAACGCGTAGAAGCCCGCACCTTGGAGCTGAGCCACAAAAATAGTCAGCTATATCAAGAAATTCAAGAACGGCAGCGGGCAGAAGCAGCATTACGACAAAGTGAACTGCAACTGCGGAACCAGAATACCGTGCTGATGTCATTGTCCCGTAATAAGGCTTTATATCGGGGGGATCTGACGATCGCCTTGCGCGAAATTACTCATGCGGCGGCCTATACGTTAGGGATTGAACGGGCCAGTATTTGGCTATATGACGAGATGAAAACGAAACTGCAGTGTCATGACCTGTTTGAGTCTAGCCATGATCGTCACTCTAAAGGCTCAACCCTCACGGCAACCGACTATCCCACCTATTTCCAGGCGCTAACCGAAGATTGGATGATTTGTGCCGATCATGCCCAAACCAATCCTAAAACTCGCGAGTTTTACGACTCTTATCTATCACCTTTAGGAGTTACATCTCTGTTAGATATTTCGATCCAATTAGGTGGGCAGATTATGGGAATTCTCTGTCTAGAACAGATTGGAGAACCCCGCCAATGGACGATCGAAGAACAAAACTTTGCAGGTTCCTTAGCTGATTTAACGTCTTTGGCGATCGAGGCCCAAGCCCGGTTACGAGCTGAAAAAGCCTTACAGGAAGCAGAAGAAAAGTATCGGAGTATTTTTGAAAATGCTGTTGAAGGAATTTTTCAAACCACCTTTGATGGTCATTATCTCAGCGCCAATCCGGCTCTTGCGCGAATTTATGGCTACGACTCACCGATCGATCTGTTTACTAATCTGCATAACATCGCTAAGCAGTTGTATGTTAAGCCACATCGGCGGGCAGAATTTATTCAACTGATGCAGGAACACGAAGAGATTTCTGCGTTTGAGTCACAGGTCTACCGCAAAGATGGCAGTGTGATCTGGATTTCAGAAAATGCTCGGGCCGTGCGCGATGAGCGAGGTCGCTTGTTGTATTACGAAGGCATTGTGCAGGATATTACTGCCCGGAAACAAGCAGAGATTGCCCTCCGCGCCGAGCAAGAAAAATCCGATCGCTTGTTACTCAACATTCTGCCAGGCGCGATCGCCGATCGCCTGAAACAAAGCGAAGACGTCATTGAACACCCCACGAATAGCAAGGCATTGATTGCCGATAGCTTTGAGTCTGTCACCGTATTATTTGCCGATATTGTGAATTTCACCACTCTGTCTGCCAATATTTCTCCAGCAGATTTGGTTGGCTTACTGAACCGCATTTTCCTATTGTTTGATGATTTATGCGAAAAACACAGTTTGGAGAAGATCAAAACCATTGGCGATGCTTATATGGTGGTGGGTGGTCTACCACAACCCCGATCGGATCATGCTGCCGCGATCGCGGAAATGGCGTTGGATATGCAAGCGGCGATGCAGCAATTTAGAACCTATGAAGGGAATCCAATCTCAGTACGAGTGGGGATTAACACTGGGGCTGTCGTCGCAGGAGTGATCGGCAAAAAGAAATTTATCTATGACCTGTGGGGCGATGCCGTAAATATGGCCAGTCGTATGGAATCGCATGGGATTGCGGGTGGCATTCAGGTAACAGAATCGACCTATCAGTTGCTCAAAGACCACTATTGGTTTGAAGCCCGCGGTAGCATCCAGGTGAAGGGTCGGGGTCAGATGCAGACTTATTTCCTGCTCGATCGACGGTAATGATACTAGCAAAAGGATAATTTCATCCCAAAAGAGCAATTGCCAAATTCGCATGGCGGTAATGATTAAAAAAAT
>DATNPU010000051.1:0-6516 GCA_036703105.1 Microcoleaceae cyanobacterium | reverse complement strand
TCCCATTTTTGGGCTTCCAGTGTACATCGAAAGCATTCCCCCAAACACGAAACGCCTATACTGAATCACTGTTCAGAACAGCTTAAGTTTCTTGAAGCCTGGAGAAGCGTGATCGTATAGGGATACTGTAAGCTTATAGCCTGAAGGAAGCGAATTGGCGATGTTTAATTTGGCAGGTGTGAGGACGATCGCAAAGACTCTGGTTCAGAGTATCTGAAATTACCGGACTAGAACGCCGATTTTAGCGAAGTTTTGTGAATTCGGTTATCCTGAATAAAGTCTCAGGGCTTGTCTCTAACCAGGTGACTGGCTTAAGATTTTTCTGATATGAGTTGGGCTCTTAGCTCAGAGGATAGAGCAATCGCCTTCTAAGCGATCGGTCACAGGTTCGAATCCTGTAGAGCCCGTTCCCATGCTAGCTGTTATAGCCTTTGCAGCAGGCTACCTCCGTGGGTGTCTGTGCCACAGGTATTTAACAGTTTGTAGATTCGGCTCAACCGGAGTACACGTTGAGTTTGCTCGGGGCTAGGCCGCCAGGGATGGGGATTGTTATAGGCGTAGTAAGTTTCGACCCCATCGATCCCGAACCGAACTGCTTCTGCAATTAAATCTTCTGGTGCTTGGCGATAGCGAACCGGATGCGCTAACACCGCTAAACCGCCAGCCGCATGAATGCTAGCAATCACGCGAACCGCTTGATGGTCATTTTCGATCGCGGCCTCTTTTTGCAAATAGGGACTGATGGCCCAATGGTGGGGATTAAAAGCGTAACCTAAGATGTGAACTTCGCTATTGAGCAAGCAAGCATTAATTTCCACACCTGTCCATAGCCGTGGAGTGGGGCGATCGGGGTGCTGGTTTTGCCAGTTAGTCAACCACTCTTGAGCAAATTGATAGCCTTCTACAGTGTGGTGGTCAGTGATTGCCAGTCCTTGCAGACCAATGCCGATCGCCTGTTCCATTAATGTTTCGGGATGTAAACGTCCATCGGAACAGACGGTGTGCATGTGGAAGTTGAACGAGGTGGGGCAGCTTTCGGCGTCGATCGTTGCAAATACCCGCCACAGTGCTGAAGCATCCTGAGCAGCGGGTTTAGAAACAGGAGCCTGAGCTAAGTTGACAGCCATAAAAGCCTCAAGGGGTGAGTGACTGATCCCGTCTGGATAAATCGAATATACAGACTTTAACAAATTTAACCTTCGTTCATCTTGAGGCTTTATACCGACTTTTCTGTCGCCAATTTATCAATTTGCTGGAGACCCGCTAGCCATCAGCTTTATCCCTGTTTGTTCACATTTTTCCAATTGTGGAATAACTAAAGATAATCTCTGATTTTTTATTCTTAAACTAAAAAAGATTAATCCTAATTAAGTTGAGGTGTGAGTTGGTAAACCGACTGTAGAGCTGGATTTAATGGGTTGCAATGAAACAAATCCCCCAGAAATCATGAGTTCCTGAGGGATTTGACGTTAGTTTGCTTAATTGAGCAATAAATTAAGCGTTGTAGGTAGTGGTGCCGCTGAACTTGAGTTTTGCAGGCTCAGGGTTGCTACCAATATTGCGATCGACTTTGTTCACTTGAGCACGACCAGCATTCACCTTTTCAGGGAAGACTCCATCCTTGGGATGTAAGTACTCGATTTCCCCGTTGGGATAAATGCGGTAGATTTTGTAATCGTTGATTTTGAACTTCGCCCGTAGTTGTTGCCCACCTAAAGCGATGCATTGCTCTTTGCGAGCTAGATACAACAGGTTTTCACCTTGCCGCATCACAGCTGCGCCGCCGGTTGGCATTTCAAATACTTGCTCTTTAGGGCTGGTCCAGGTGATCGCATATTTTTCTTCTACCAGGGCTTTCGTAAGAAGACCGCCCGTGCTACCAGGGAAAATAGGAGCTTGTCCAGAAAGAGTTTCTGCCATTTGGGTTTCTCTCTCAATGTTTTAGGGCATCCTATCACTGACGATGGTACCGTTTAGCGAGTTTGTAGAGATCTGTAACAGTTGTTAGTATTTCTGTTAAATCGACGATGCAGACGGTAATTCAGGGCACTTGACGATCGTGACACTCACACCCATTGCGTAATTGCCGCATCACTGCCGGAGCTAATCCTCCCCACAGCGGAGTATTCACATTAGCGGCTCGTAACCCCTCGGCTGTCCAAGAATTGCAAGTCCTGAGGATGGAATAAAGCCCAGTAGCTGCATAAAAACTGCTTGTACCATCTTGGCCACTCCCTAAGCGCGTGACGCGGCCTTCAGCATTGGTTTGAAAGGTGGCTTGCAGGAAGTGCATTAAGGCCAGGTAATCGGTTTGGCTAAGGCGGAGACAGGTAACAGACTCATTGCCGGTTTGCGGGGCGGCTGCATGCCCTTTCACAAAAATGGCTGAGGGGTTATGCCAATAGAACAAGGCCCGCAGGGCATTCGTGATCCGAAATTCTTTCCAGGATGGGGTGCCCATATAGAAGATACGATCGCCCCAACCAAATTGCAGATAGCGGTAATCGGTAGCGGCATCACTCCCGATCGCTGCTAAATCAAGCTGTTGGCTCCAGTCATAAATGGCAGTGCGAACGGGTACGAAAAAGTTCGTATGCATGCCATCGCTAGCGATATAGATGGTGTAGCGGCAGTCTGGGTTGGGGGGAATGTGCCATTGCCGAGGTGTAATCGCCGCGATCGCAAGTACCAGAATTAATCCCAGACATCCCCAACCGAGATAGCAACTCCAGCGTCGCAGTCGTTGTAGCCACCGCCTCATCATTGACTAAGGGTGGCATTAACATTGCCGATCGCGCCATCGACCAACCAGTTCATCGCTTCAAGTTCACTCGATTTTGTCCGATAGGTTTGTCCCGCTGGAATCACGACTTTGCCTGTGTTATCGCGAATTTCCCCTTGATAAATCACTAGATCGCCACTCAGAAGTTTGCCTTTGGCAGCTTCTACACTTTGGCGTGTGGCATCACTGACTGCTGAGCCATAATCCGACAGTTTAACGTACTCATTCTTAAAGCCACCTCGGACTAAATGGGAAATGCTGCCATCCATCAGATTCTTGCCCTGTTGCAGTAACTGGGCGTAATCGCTATATAGCTTGGCCCAATTCCACTCGGCTCCAGTCAGGTAGCCTTTGGGTGCTAACGACGCCTGATTCGTGTGATAGCCTGTACAAAATACACCCCGTTGTTCCGCTGTTTGTATGACCACCGTTGGACTATCGACATGGCAGGTCAGCACATCAATCCCTTGGTCAACCAGTTGATTTGCCGCTGCCGCTTCTTGAGTGGGGAGCGACCAACTGCCCGTGAAGACCACCTGAGTTGTAATGTTGGGGCGCACACTTCTTGCCCCCAAGGTATAACTATTAATATTCCGCAGCACTGACGCCACAGGTTTGGCTGCAATAAAGCCTAACTTACCGGTTCGAGAGGTTTGGGCAGCCACCATGCCAGATAAATACAGCACTTCATCGGTATAGGCAAAATAGCTACCAACGTTGCGAGGATGCTTGGTACTGTCGTAGAGCGCTCCAGCATGAAAGAACTGGACAGTCGGATTTTGCTCGGCGATCGCCAGTAAATGAGGGTCAAAATAACCAAAGGCGGTGAGGAACAAGGCCTTAACGTGATCCTCGGTAATCATTTTCTGCATGACTGCCTGGACAGCATTGCTTTCTGGAACGCTGGCTTGCTCGACAGTTTTGACCTTTGCGACCTTCGCGACCCCTTCCTTGCCTTCGTGATGAGCTTGGTTCCAACCATAGTCATCGATCGCTCCGGCATAAATAAATCCCAACGTGATATCTTGGGCATTTGGATTATCCTTGGCCTGATCGGTATCACTACCCGCTGAGGGCACCGAGGTACAACCTGTCCAGAGGCGAGACGAAACACTGAGGGCAGTAGTAGCAAGCAAGCTCCGGATGATCTGGCGGCGACGTAGACGGGGAAAATGACTGTGGTTCATCGTCAACTCTTGCGGCAAATTGGCTCACGATAGAGTAGGAAAGCGTTGGTTGAGGTATTTCGGCTCATCACTATAAAAGGAATGCAGCAATTTAATCATGAAGACTTATGACTGGATTGTGGTGGGTGCTGGAATTACGGGTGTAGCCTTGGCTTACGAATTAGCCAAGCACAGGTTGAGGGTATTACTGCTAGAACAACATGCCGTCCTACAAGGCTCAACTCGCTATGGCTACGGTGGCGTTGCTTATTGGGCCGGTACAACGGAATTAACCCGCCAACTGTGTGCTGAGGGGATTCAACGACATCGATCGCTGGCAACGGAATTGTCAGCCTCTACCGAGTTTCGGGAGTTAGATCTAATTCTGCCGATTGCTGCGGATACTGATCCAGCACCAGTGGCCCAGTTTTATCAACAGTTTGCGATTCCTCCGCAATTAATCGCAGTCGCAACAGCCTGTGAACTGGAACCATTGTTGAACCCCAACGCGATCGCAGCGGCACTGACGGTCAAACATGGTCATGTCAATTTAGGCGCACTAACGACGGCGTATATTCAAGCATTCCAACGGTTGGGCGGGGAGGTGGCGATCGCTCAGGTGACAGGTTTGCAACGGCCAACGGTGGATCAAGTGACAGGAGTAATCTGCGGTGAGCAAGCCTATATCAGTGATCAGGTGGCGATTTGTACGGGGGGATTAACGCGATCGCTGCTGAAAATGGCAGGAATCCCACTGCGAATTTATTTCACCCATGCCGAATTGATCGAAATGCCACGGGCAGATGTGCGTTTGCGATCGCTAGTCATGCCAGCGGTGACGCAACGCTTTCAGTTGGAAGCGTCTGCCAGTACTGCCGAGGTCGATTACTTATGGGATCAGCCTGGTCACGAGCCTGCTCCGGCCATTTTAGATGCGGGAGCGGTGCAATTTCTGAATGGTCGCTTGCGCGTCGGCCAGGTGAGCCGCACGTTAACCGATCGTTCAGCCCAGATTGATCCGGCGGCCAGTGAACAAGCCATTCGGACGCAAGTTGGAGCAATTCTGCCAGCCTTAAAAGACCTACCAGGGACTTGGCATCACTGTTTAGTGGCGTTCAGTCATGATCATTTACCGCTAATAGGCGAGATTCCGGGTATTACTGGTTTGCAGCTGTTTTCTGGCTTTAGTAATCCGCTGGCAATCGTGCCGCCCTTAGCCCAACGTTTTGCGGCTCAGGCGATCGGTCAGACTGATGAGCTACTGAGTCAACTGTTACCCGCCCGGTTCAATTAATGGCTGACTCCGAAATCGTTGAACCATCCTCTGTAGCTGTTCGTCTGAATGAATGGCTGAGAGGGGGCAATGATGATGCCAAAAACAACGGCTGCCAATCCTAATTTGGTGTTGCCTGTAGGAACGCAGGTGGTGAGCCGCATTGAGATCCTCAGTGGCACAGAGGACTTGATTTGTCCCCAAGGAGCGGTTGGTGCGATCGTGCGATCGCCGGATGACAACTCCCATGCCTATCGGGTGCGCTTACCGAATGGGCGGGAGATTACCTTACGACGACATGAATTCACGATTCGGAAGCACTTTCAACGGGAAGGTTTGGAACCGACAGAAGATTGGTTAGCTGACTTCGATCTGTATGACTCGGTAATCTATCGCTGTGTGGTTGGTTCCAGAGCTTACGGATTGGATGATGCAACATCTGACACCGATCGTCGTGGCATTTATCTCCCTCCAGCTGAGTTGCATTGGTCACTGTACGGGGTGCCGGAACAATTAGAAAATAAACCTGCCCAGGAATGCTATTGGGAACTGCAAAAATTCCTGATTCTGGCGTTAAAAGCTAATCCGAATGTGTTGGAATGTCTCTACACGCCATTGATTGAAACGGCATCCTCGATCGCAACTGAATTACTCTCAATCCGTCATATCTTTCTGTCGAAACTGGTTTATCAGACTTATAACAGTTATGTGATTTCGCAGTTTAAAAAGCTGGAGCAGGATTTACGGACAAAAGGTGAAATTCGCTGGAAACATGCGATGCATCTAATCCGATTATTGTTATCTGGCATTACGGTCTTGCGGGAAGGATTTGTCCCAGTGCGAGTGGATGATTACCGCGATCGTCTATTAGCGATTAAGTATGAACAGATCACTTGGGAAGAGGTAGACAACTGGCGGTTGCAGTTACATCAAGACTTCGATCGGGCTTTTGCGGATACTCAACTTCCCGATCGCCCAGATTATGAGCAAGCTAATCTGTTCCTAATTCGTGCCCGTCATCACATGGTGGAGCAGTGATATGGATTGGATTGATCGACTCATTAGAGGTAATTAGAGAAGCCTTAAGTTGATTGCACTTGCCTCCCTAGCCCCTCAGATCTTAAGAGAATTGTCCTTGCAAAGTCCCCCAGAATTGGCAGGGCTGATTCATTTTGAGGGAGAAATAATAGACTGAATATCAGTGCATGGAAATGTTAGATGCTGACGTTACAAGAAGCTTTTGCTCAAGTGCCAGACCCCCGAGGCAGTCGTGGTAAACGTTATCCTTTACCCGT
>DATNPU010000049.1:0-7353 GCA_036703105.1 Microcoleaceae cyanobacterium | reverse complement strand
ACCCCAAATCGGAGGATAAAGAGCCAGCTCATAAAGCGCGATCGACGAAAAGTGTTATTCATGAATCGGCAGAAGATGCAGAGGAAGACGAGTCATTAACCCCTGTTACAGCAAGCTCTCGTCAACCAGCGTCAGCAAGTAGTAACTATCGTGGCTTAGTGCCGTTGATCGTTGCTTTGGCAACACTAGCGGCTGCGATCGGAGGCTGGTTAGCCTTCACATCGCTGAATTCAGGAACAAATGCCGGAAAATCTAATGCAAATCCCAAAGAAGCTCAGCAATATGCCAGCTGGGGCGCCCAAAAAATGCAGCAAGGACAATATGAAGCGGCAGTTAAAGATTTTACGCAAGCAGCACAACTAGATCCAGATGCCGCCGCCATTTATGTGAATCGGGGCCTAGCCAGGCATCGGATGGGCGATTTAGGAGCTGCCGTACAAGATTATGACAAAGCGATCGCGTTAAATCCTCAATTGGCAGAGGCATATAGCAACCGTAGCCATGTCAAATTTGAGCAAAAACAGTATCAAGCCGCTCTAGAAGATGCCAACGCTGCCGTTGCCCTTAAACCCACACTAGCAGAGGCCCGGCTAAATTTGGCGAATGCCCGGTTGGCCTTAAATAATCCGCAAGGAGCCGTAGAAGACTACACCTTAGGTATTAACTCAAATCCCAATCCAGCTAACCAACCAGGGGCTTACAACAATCGAGGCAATGCCTTAGTAGGATCAGACCCACAAGCCGCGATCGCTGATTACGACCAAGCCATCCGACTCAACTCCAGCTATGCAGATGCGTTTCGGAATCGAGGTTTAGCATATCAAAAACTGGGCAATAACCGATTAGCCATTCAGGATCTGCAAACCGCCGCAAAATTTTACTTGGCTCAGGGCAATCAGGAGATGTATCAACAAACCCTTCAGGAAGTCACCGATCTTCAGCAAGCCGTGCCCAGTTCTCCTACGCCTCAAACGACAACCAGCGTTGTGGAATTTTCCCAGTAGATTAGCTCTATTGGCGATAGGCCAAAGCAAACCGCTCAATTCCGGCTAAGTCTGGATAAATTTCAACCCCGGTGTAATCACCTTGAGCTTTTAGCAGGGCTGTCACCACTTCAGCCTGTCCGGCCATCATCTCAATTAACCAAATGCCCCCAGGCCGTAAGTAATCTGATGCAACTTCAACTAAATGGCGGATACAGTCTAAGCCATCTGCTCCCCCATCTAGTGCCAAATGCGGTTCATGCCGGGTCACTTCTGGCTGCAACTCCAATACCATTTGGCTGGGAATATAGGGCGGATTCGATACAATTCCCCGCAACTGCCCCTTCAGATGAGCCAATGGCTCTAGCCAGTTCCCCTGATAGAAGCGGATCCGATCGCTGAGATCATAGTTCTGAGCATTGGCCTGGGCGATCGCTAATGCGGCCTCGCTGCAATCCACAGCATGAATGATGGCTTGAGGAAACGCATCGGCTAATGCCAGAGCGATCGCGCCACTGCCCGTCCCTAAGTCAGCCCAATGGTCTTCAGAAATTTGAGGCTCTAAAGTAGGCACATTACGAGCGGCTATGGCCAGATCGATCAAACATTCTGTTTCAGGCCGAGGGATCAATACCGCGGGCGACACTTGTAGCCAAAACTGGCGCCAGGGAGCCATTCCAATCAAATACTGAACCGGCACTCTGGCCTGAATCCGTTGCTGCCATAAAGCTTGCAATTCTGCAAAAGGCAGTTTCAGGGGAATCGCCACTCGATCTTTAAAGGAATCTAATCGAAGAGATAACCGATCGAGGTCAGCAACGCTCTGAAGTAACCAGTCCACTTCTGCAACAGAAATGTCGGCAGCGATCGCCTGCTGATAAGCCTGCGATCGCCACTGCCAAAGGTCAATTCCTGAAACGGAACTCACCTATTTTTTCGGGGCTTGTTGAGGTTTGGGTTGCGCGGGCTGAGGCCTAGCTTGACCGGGTTGGTTGCCCATCATTGAGCGCACATATTCGATCGATTCCTGCGGTGGAATCAACACGATCTGATCTAACTGAGGATCGTTCTTGGTCTTGAGAACTTCCATCAGCCCTTCTAGATTTAACACCTGGATTTCCAGAGAATTTGCTAGGTTAGGCTGCTGTTGTTTGAACCGCTCCAGCAAGGCTTGCAGATCTTCTTTCTTGAAGAACATCGGAATCACAGACTGATTGCCCTGTTGAATCGTCAAGTAGCCCTTTTCGGCGCCGCCCCGCGCTACAAACAACGGAGTTCCATTAAACTGCTGTACCTGCTGGCCACTCTGCTTCAGTAAGGCCACCGCTGAAGTTACCTGCTGCTGGGAAGGCACGTAAGCAAAGTCTAAGCCTTGCGGCTTACCCTGATTATCTTGATCCAGCTTGTAAATTTCTGCGAGAGAAACGGGTACAACTTTCACCCCTTTTGCCAAATCAGGATTTTTGGTTTTGAGTCCATCCAAAAAAGCCTGGGCATCCTTTTGACTGATAAACACACCAGCGACAGATTGGCCATTTTTGCCACTCGGAGCTGCAACCAGGGGCGCTCCTTGAGCATTCGCGATCGTAAACACAGGGACAGGTCCCAGCTTCTTCATAATCTGTTCCGGCGTTAGCGCTAGTGCTTGGGTTACGCCTAGCCACAGCGAACCTACAAGGGCACTACCAACCAGACTAGCGGTTGCACCCAACCGAATGAGTGATTTCATGACTGCTCCTGACAATAAAGCTGCAAAGGGTTAAATGTACTCGAAACCTGAAGCTATAGGGGAAGGCAATTCTAAACTAGTACCGAGCGGATGATTTCAGAATAAATAAGTATCTTTACTCATTCTGAGACATTTGTGACGACTTGTAAATTCAATCGTCGGATTATACTCGGACAGCCAAAAAAGGTGCACCTCTTGGAAAAATGTGTAGTTAAACTCATCAGGTCTTCAGGTAGGCTGACTAGTCTTTCACCAGAAAGTTCCGATGATCCTGACAGCATTTGTTTTTCTTGATACAAAAGGGTGCAGCAAAACACAGGTGTCAAGGATAGAAAACTGTCAATCTGATCCTCACGGTTGGCAGCTCTAATCCATACTTTAGGTTAAACGATGGTCGCACAAAAATGGTATTGGGTAAGTAGGATTCACAAAAACCACCTCTCCAACAAGAAATTACTGGCGACTAGACGATCGCACTTCCCCTTCAAAGGACTAGCTAGCTGGCCATTTCTGATGGGCCTGTTATTAGCCGGGACGATCGTAGCCTGCCAAGTAACCCAACCCACAAAAGCCCTAAAAATTGGCAGTCTGCTTCCCCTGACTGGGGATTTGGCACCATACGGGGCTTCTATGCAGAATAGCGCTCGGTTGCTCGTTGATACTGTGAATCAGTGTGGTGGGGTTTTAGGACAACCTGTGACCTTGATTGCGGAAGATGATCACACGGAGCCGAGTATGGGTGTGACGGCGATGACCAAGCTAACTGAGGTAGATCGGGTGGCCGGAGTGGTTGGCGCCGCATCGAGTGCCGTCAGTAGTGCTGCTGTCGATATTGCCGTCCGGAATCAAACGATCCTGATTTCTCCAGCCAGTACCAGTCCAGTCTTCAGCGATCGAGCCCGCAAGGGCGACTTTCAAGGATTCTGGTTCCGAACGGCCCCACCTGACACCTTTCAAGGTCAGGCACTAGCAAAGCTAGCCATAGCTCAGGGATTTAAGACGGTCGCTATTCTGGCCATCAATAACGATTATGGTAATGGCTTGATCAACTCCTTTATGCCCTCCTTTATAGCTATGGGTGGTCAGGTGGTGAATCAAAGTAGCCCGACCCGTTATCCACCAGATGCCTCATCGTTTGACTCTGAAGTGAAAGCAGTTTTCAGCCAGAATCCGCAGGCAGTTCTCCTAATTGCCTATCCCGAAACGGGCAGCTTAATTCTGAAAACTGCTTATGAGCAGGGATTATTAGGCAAAGCGACTAAAGTGATCGCTACCGATGGCATGAAGGAACAAGACATTGCGACAATTGTCGGCAAAAATGCCACTGGGGATTACATTGCGGCCGGAATCATCGGTACAGCTGCCAGTGCAGGAGGCCAAGGATTAGCCAACTTCCAACACCGATTTCTCACTAAATATGGTCAAGCTCCCAAGATTTATGATGCGAATACCTGGGATGCTGCCGCTTTACTCGTCCTAGCCGCAGAAGCCGCCAAAACTCCGATCGGTGAGCAGATGAAGCAATTTATGCGCGAGGTGGCCAATCCGGCGGGTCAAGACGTTACCGATGTTTGCCAAGCACTGGATCTGGTACGTGCGGGTCAACCCATTAACTATCAGGGAGCTAGCGGCAGCGTTGATCTGAACAATGAGGGGGATGTGACTGGCCGCTACGATATTTGGACGATCGCCCCTAATGGCCAACTGCAAGTCATTGGCACGATCGCCGTTAACTAGAATTGACCTGCTATCCTGCCAGGATTACTGAACATGACCGGCTAGAATTAAGCGAACTTTCTCTGCGACCAGGTTGGGTTGCTCCAACATCGCTAAATGACCACAGGCCGGAATTTCAAACACATTATCCCCACACTCGTGAAACAGGGGATGAAAGCTGGCCAGATGCCGCACATACTTAGGTTCCATCACCCGATCCTGTGCTCCGGCAATAAAGTAGACTGGCTGAGCTAATCGCGCCACAATTTGAGGTAAACGATGCACTTCTGCCTCAGTGGTCGAGTCTAAGAGGCTATGTAGAACCGCCTCAGTGTCCGCCATGACAAAATCAAGCAACCGCTGTTGTCCCCAATGGCGATCGAGCTTTTGGATCACATTGGCTCGGGCAAACAAGACATCGAGCAATGGCAACCACTTCAACCAGCGCGGACGAAATTTTGCTAATTGCTGACCCGCCGCCCGAAACCGCTCAAATTCCTCTTTCAGGTAGATTCCACCCCCAGCATTGACACAAATCACCCCTTTCACCAAGTGAGGCAATTGATCCGCTGCCCACAGGGCAATACTTCCCCCCAAGGAATGGCCAACCAGCCAGACATTCGCAATTTCGAGTTGCTTCAGCAGAATAGCTAAATCTTTGGCATAGTCCAGCAAACTATAGCCCGCACACGATCGCGCTGGTGTAGCTACCAATGGATCCAGTTGCGAAGCCCCAAAGCCGCGCAAATCATAAGACAGACATTGATAACTGGGTGACAACTGGTCAATCAACGGTTGCCAATAGCTCCGGCTCAATAACCAACCATGTATGAATACCAGAGCATCAGTCGAACCGGTGGCCAGCGTCAGGTCGTAAGCGTGTGGAATACCCAATACATTAATCATCGGCATACTTACTATCGTAGTCTGCCAGGGTATCCGCTAAAACCTCCGTCCCAGTAATCGTTGCTTGACGCTTTCGGCAATCTTTTGTCCCAAATAATCCGGAATTAAGCTCTCATTCGGCCCCAGCAGATACAAGATCAGTCGGGTACGCCCCCGCCACACTAACAAATTGGCGTTGACCACCAATAAATCTTCCTGCCAAATGGCATACATCACCTTGTAAAACAACCCTGGTTGGTTATCTGCTTCGATCAATAAAGCTGGCAGATGGAATACTGGATCAACATAAAACTCCGTTTCAACCTGCTCCAGTCCTGCATCCAGGTTGAACTCAACCGCCAGCATTTCTTCAACTTCAAACCGGCCAGCGAGTGCTTCTCGAATCGCCCGACAAACGTTTTCCGCTGTTTTTTCTGTGAGTGCCTTGCCACTACGAGACACAATTAACTTGATAAACACCAGCATGGGCGGGTAAATCTGACCATAAAGACTCAGGCTATGAATCGTCAGACCATAGGCCGCCAACACGCCAAAGATGTCACTTAAGAGAAAAGACTGGTTGCGATAAGCGAAGTGCAGGGCGCTTTTACTGCCCTCTGGCTTCAACTCAATGACCGCCTGTTTCGTTTTGTAGAGATGGTAAGCTAACCTGAGATTTTGAAGTTGAATCTCACTACTAACAAACTGCTCATAAAACTGGGGAAACGCCCGGTTGAAGCGTTTTAGCAGTTCTAGTGTGGATGACTTTAAGCCCAAAGCCATAATTTGGGAGCAACTGATTGATTTAGGTTAAAGCATATATGGAATGGAGCGATCGCCGAACAAAAATCCGCTAACTTTCGATACGTCTCTCTCCCTGATGCAGTTCTACCATTCAAATCTGGTTTCAACAGGAAAGTTGGGACTCTGGTTGTCAACGACTGCCTCCATTTATAGAACCCGCTATCTCTCCGTTCAAAAGAGCTAACCTATACCAAAATATCTATCCAAAAGGTTGACTTGCAATAGAAGAGCAATGCAGAAAGGGTACGGGCGATATACTATCTAGTACTGTGATCTAACTTCTACTACCTTAACTACGCTTGCATGGGTTTTTGGAAAAGCCTGTTCAGTAGCTCCGACGCTCCTCCCACACCTGGGACAATGTCATCCGAGAAAGTTGTTGCCGAGGGTTTCAGCGATCGCGGCTCTCGCATTTTTTTCAGTACCGAACGCGATATTGATTTATATGAATTAGAGGAACTGTGTGATGCCGTCGGCTGGTCGCGGCGACCATTGCGCAAAGTCAAAAAGGCAATTCAGTTCAGTTTTCTGGTGGTCTCCATGTGGGAACAACGGGGCACCCAGCGTCGATTAATTGGCTTCTCGCGAGCGACCTCTGATCATGCCTTTAATGCCACGATCTGGGACGTGGTAGTTCATCCTGACTTCCAGGGGCGAGGGCTGGGAAAGGCGTTGATGAAGCACATGATTAAAAAACTGCGCAGCGAAGATATTAGTAATATCACGTTATTTGCCGATCCTCATGTCGTCGATTTCTATCGCCACTTGGGCTTTATGTCTGATCCAGAGGGCATCAAAGGAATGTTCTGGTATCCCGACTAGGTGGTTTTAGAGTAATACTCAGATTCGCCCAAGTCGATCGCCGTTCCTTATCTTGATTGTGCCAAGTTATTGCCATCGATCGCCGCAAGAAAATCAAGTTTGGGATTTTCACCCAGCGAACACCAAGTCAGGTTATACTAAGGAGAAGCACAACCACCGGGATGTAGCGCAGCTTGGTAGCGCGCCTGCTTTGGGAGCAGGATGCCGCAGGTTCAAATCCTGTCATCCCGATTTTTCGTCATAATTTGTCGTTAAACTGCACCATAATGGGCATTGATTGAGGCAGCTGGTTTAGCCTGATTGGTTAGCCAGGCCCACATTTGATCGCCATAGGAAAAATGCCACCACTCATTGGGATGTTGGGTAAATCCAGCCGCTATCAAGCAGTTAGACAGGACTTGGCGATGATGATGA
>DATNPU010000041.1:0-18001 GCA_036703105.1 Microcoleaceae cyanobacterium | reverse complement strand
TCCCCAATGGGATCACGAGTACCATCGTTAATGTTTTAAATACAACATTCAGCCCATATAAAATCCCTTCTAAGGTCATTGTTGCCCCGCCAACTAACCACCAATGGGCTGGCAGAGTCAGCACTGGGGTAAGTTCTGGTTTTGCCATTAACAACTGCACCTGAGTAACATTAAAAAATCCCATACTCAGAACTAGAAACAGATAAAATGGCAGCATAAATTTCAGAAGTACGGCCAGATAATTTAACCTCACTCCAGCCACCACGCAAGCGATCGCTACACTTAGCGTCAACAGACCACCCGCGATCGGGCTTTCCCACAGAAAGGCAATCAGCGTAATCACCACAATGCTGACGAACTTGGTGCGAAAGTCTAAGCGCGTAAAGATCGAGTCATATTTTACAGTTTGAAACTTCCAGCTTGCCATAATTACATCGCGCGCTCCCGTGGGTTTGGGGTGTACAAATTGGCAATTTCTGGTGGTGTCACTAACGGATACTCTTGGTGAGCCAGTTGGCTGAGATGTTGGGCTAGCAGAACAGATTGGGGCGGCACCAGATAGGTAGACTGTAACAACTGAGTTTGATGATACGCCTGACGCAGGGGCGCATCGAGCAAAATCGTGCCCTCACCCATAACAATTACCCGCTGCGCATAATCTGGCATCAAATACAGGTGATGGGTAATCACAATCACGGTTTTTCCCATCTGGTGCAACTGCCGGGTCACTTCTAAAATAGACCGTGCTCCCTGAAAGTCCTGCCCGATCGTCGGTTCATCAAAAATGATCATGTCAGGATTCATGGCCAGGAGTGCAGCAATCACAATCCGAGCCCGTTCTCCTTTCGGTAACGAGAGTGGATGTGCCTCCCGGTGATGCCACAATTGCATCGCTTTCAGGCTTTGGCTAGTTTTCTCTTTCACCACTTCCGGGGCATATCCTAAGTAGGGCAGAGCAAAGGCCACTTCTTGTTCCACAGTGGTGCTGAAGATTTGATTGTCGGGATTTTGAGCCAGATAGCCGATCGATTGAGCTAATTCACTGACTGATAACCCCTGAGTATCGCGATCGCGCACTCGCACTACTCCTTCGGTGGGTTGCAGGAGATTCAAGAAATGCTTGACGAGTGTACTTTTGCCCGCCCCATTTTGCCCAATGATCAAAACATATTCGCCGGGCACAACGTCCAGTGAAACTTGGTGTAGGGCGCGGGTGCCCTCGGGATAAATATGAGTCAGATTTTGGACGGACAGAATGGGGGGTTGTTGGTTAGGGAGACAGGGGGGGAATTTTGGTGGTGCGGCCAGTTGGCTGACTGTTTGCAAATCGGATAAGGCGGTCATACCAGTCGCCAGTGTCACTGGAACACTCGGAGTGGTAATTCCCCGTTGGTTGAGCTGGTAGAAGGTTTGGCTGACTTCTGGCGATCGCAGGCCATAGGTTTCAATCAGGTCTACCTGGGAATAAATTTCCTGGGGTGTACCGATCGCCATCAAGCGCCCTTGCGCCAATAACGCAATGCGATCGGCATACTCAGCCAGCTCTTCGGCGGCATGGGAAGCCATCACAATGGTCATGCCCAGCTCGGCCTGCAATTTTTGCACTGTGGCAAACACTTCCTGGGTTCCGATCGGATCCAGTTGAGATGTGGGTTCATCCAAAATCAACAGATTCGGTTGTACGGCTAGTGCAGTGGCGATCGCCAGCCGTTGTTTTTGACCACCCGATAAGTCCTGTGGACTTTTCTGTTCAAATCCCTGTAACCGGACGGCCTCTAACACCCGTGGAATGCGATCAAGAATGATCGATCGGGGGACACAGAGATTTTCTAGCGGAAAGGCGATTTCGTTTTCTACAGAGGTTGAGGTTAGTTGGATCTCTGGATCTTCAAACACCGTTCCCACATGCCGGGCCAATTGGCTGACCGGATGTTCCAACGTATCCATCCCCATCACGGTGATGCGGCCAAAAAACCGTCCGCCGTAAAATTGGGGAACGATGCCATTTAAAGCCAGACAAAGGGTGGTTTTTCCAGCTCCAGTTGGCCCAATAATGCCCAAAAATTCTCCCTGCCGGATGGTGAGAGAAATATCTTTAAGTACAGGTGCGGGAGAGCCTGGATAGAGATAAGAAACTTGCTCCAGACTAGCGATCGTGTTCATAACCGATTAATAAAGGGCGTGCTTGGGCTTAACTAGCTTAATCGCCCGCAACCCAGAAATGACACCTGTACCAATCACCGTGCCAGCCGTACAACGAATTAAATTTTCGACTGGAATGATCGGAATTAAAGTAACCCAAATTTCTTGAGGCCAGTTAAATATCAGGTAAGCAATGCTAGCCGCGCTCAAATGCCCAACGCCAGAAATCGTCCAGGTGCCCATAAATAGCCCGATCGCTACCAGACCTACATTCGCACTATTGATCCATCGGGCAATTAACTGACGAGTGGGCAAGACAAACAGCAGTAACCCTGACCAATCGACGAAAGACCCAAGCATGAAAGTATTCAGGGTAATACCGTTACGACCGATCGCTTGATAAGCATATAAACAGAACAGCAGGACAAACAAAATTGTTAATCCCAGATACCAGTATTTACGTCTACTACCGCTGACAACCATCGTTCCTGCGGCAAAGCTGGTCAGCATGGCCCCGCCAATGGTCAGAGCCGGAATGCCGCCAGCCGTGTAAGGGGCTAAAAAAATGCCAATTAACGCTCCAATGCCACTAGCAAGAGCGCCGGCAATTGGCCCCAGCAACCACCCCAGCAACGGCAGAATACTTTGGCTTAAGGGCATTCCGCCTCCTGTAGCTAGCACAACAGAGAACGGAATAAACGATAGGGCGGTAACCACGGCGGCCAGCACAATCACATAGGCGATCGGGGCGCCATCTACTGCCGCTCCGCTGACCGTTTGAAACTGGCGTTCTTCCCCCGATGGAGGCAAGTTCTGTTCCATATTTAACCTGGTTAAACGCTAAGGTAGGAAGTTGGTTGACTGGCAAAATTTTCGCAACCCCGATTTTTTCGAGGAACCGCAACTGTTCGAGCACTCTTCTGATCCAGAAGCTGATCTAACATGATGGTTTAATCTCCCAACATCCTGGCTCTACCCATATAGGGTCGAATGATGAAATTATACTAATTTGAGTCACCCTGGGGCATTTTATTGGCCTACTCTGGCGGGATTGCTTTCCTAAGAGGTGGTGTAAGAGTGATGAGGATTGAGTGCTGAGTGCTGAGAACAGGATAATTATCAGTCCTTTTGTAGTGTATTAAGTATGACTATTGTCCTAATCGAATTGGAGACTTTTATCCTAAGTGGGATCGGGAACATTGATCCATGTGAAAGACTGAGGGCGCAGTTTAGGATTTGACTATCGAACACGTCAATCAGGGATTCTATTGCAACTGCAATCCGCCTACTCTGCTCATTTTCCGTCCCTCACTGTCTCCTATCATCCCTTGAACTGATTATGAATCGTTTGTTTCGCCAATATCATCGTTGGTTAGCGATCGTGTGCGCTTTACCGTTACTGCTGACTGTCGTAACTGGGATGACGTTTCCCATTGCTAAAGCGTTCCATCAACGTCAATTAGCTGGTTTTCTGATCCATCTGCATACCCTAGAAATTGTTGGACTGGATGACTTTTTTCCGATTATCAATGGGTTAGGATTATTTGGCCTGTTGATTACCGGAATTTATATGACCAGTCTGGTTCGTCAACGGCGTTCACTGCCTCCACATCTCCTCGATCGCTGATTGATAGTTCTGTGAATCAATGCCTCGGACTAGGCAGCCTCTACGTTGAAGTAGGCGGAAATTGGGTAGCGGCCTCTCAATGTTCATCCTTTCAACAGATTGAAATTTTTGCTATTGTTCTTCATTGTCATAATCAGAGAAGCAAATATTTCGTGACGGAGGGGGCTGTAGTGACTAACCAGGTGCTGGTTGTGGGGGCGACTGGAGGCGTGGGACAGCTAGCCGTGGCCAAAGCGTTGGAGAAAGGCTACCCGGTGAGAGTGCTAACGCGCAGTCGAGAGAAAGCGGAACAGATGTTTGGCGATCGGGTGGAAGTGGCGATCGGAGACACCCGCCAGCCAGAGACCTTAGCTCCGGCAATGTCAGGTGTAACCTACATTTTATGCTGCACCGGGACTACTGCCTTTCCTTCGGCTCGCTGGAATTTTGATCTACCCGCCAATCTGAATCCATTCCAGCAAGTACAGGCGTGGAGCAAGATTTTTTTGAATGCGGATTATCGTAATGCCAAAGCTCAAAATAGCCCCCAGCAAGTGGATGCGGCAGGTGTCCGCTATTTAGTCGCGGCTGCTCCCCGGAACTTGAACCGCTTCGTGTTCATTTCTTCCGCAGGTGTTGAGCGCAAAGATAAACCACCCTATAACATCTTGAATGCCTTTGGTGTGTTAGATGCCAAACAACAGGGAGAAGAGGCTGTAATTCAATCGGGGCTACCTTACACCATCATTCGCCCAGGACGATTGATTGATGGGCCGTATACGTCCTACGACCTCAATACTCTGCTGCAAGCCAAGACTGATGGCAAGTTGGGAGTTGTAGTACGGGCAGGCGATACCTTAAATGGGCAAACCAGTCGCATTGATGTTGCGGCGGCTTGTGTAGAGTGCTTGAGTCATCCAGAAACTGAACGAATAGCCTTTGCGATCGTGAATCAGGGCAACCGATCGCAGTCCCTGAATTGGTCAGAGCTGTTCAGCGGAATGGCGAAATAGGATGTGGTTGAGGAGGGCTGAGAGCTGAGAGGAGGCTAATACGCCTCGGTTTCAGCGTTCAGCTGTACCTTGAGCGGCCTGAGCGGACAGGCGATCGACAAACTTTGGCACCAGTAATTTTGCCCAGGGTATGAGCTTACCTTTCCAGGTCATGGCATGATCGCGTTGGCGTCGTTCCATAGCCCGGAGAATTTGCCGTACACATTCGGCCACCGACATATTTCCCTGACTCTCATCGCGCGGACTTTGCCCCAAAGATTGCCCATCTGCGCCTAACGCCCGTTGCCGGATATCAGTGGCCACAAATCCCGGTGACACCACTAAGACATCGACTCCACTATCCTGCAATTCAATTCGTAATGTATCAAAAAAGCCTTGCATTGCATGTTTGCTCGCTACATAGCCAGTGCGAGTCGGAATAGCTGTTTTGCCGCATAGAGAAGAGATGGCGACTAACAGACCTCGACTGGCTTTGAGATAGGGTAGTGCATAGTGAGTACAATACACCGCTCCCAGGTAATTTACCTGCATTACGCGCTCAAAAATTGACAGATCAGTTACTTGATCAAAGCGAGTGAGCATACTAATACCCGCATTATTCACCAGCACATCAATCTGACCAAAGGTGGCGATCGTTTGTTCGATCAACTGCTGGCAGGCTTGAGATTGGGTGACATCTGTGGCGACTGCGATCGCTTGACCTCCGGCATCAATGCAAGCTGTAACTACGGTGGCTAAAGCCGTTTGATCACGAGCCGCTAAGACTAAATTGGCTCCTTGTTGTGCTAGAGCGATTGCGAGCGATCGGCCAATTCCTGCCGAAGCTCCCGTAATGATCACCGTTTTATTCAGCCAATGTTGCACCACTGATGACACTCATCTACCAATAACTCCTTCAACATTAACACCAGGATTGCTCATCAGGAGGATTGTGTAGTAGCTCGCGAATGTTTGCTTCCATGACTCGATAGCCCACATTACCATTCAACCGTTGTCGCCCTTCATTAAACAGCAACGTCGGACTGACGGAGACGGTATGTTCCTTCACCAGGTCAAAATCCCGCGAAAGTTGGGCATAGGCTTCTCCGCTATCAATCTGGGCCTGAATAGCCGCGATCGGTAGTCCTAATTCCTCAGCAATCGCCAACTGAACTTGGCGATCGGCCACATTGGCTAACTGGGTAAAAAACTGTTCTCGGAAGGCCCAGATCGCTCGTTCAAATACTTGCTCTGAAGCTGGAACGATGCCCTTAACTTCGAGCAGGTGAATGGCATGCAGAAACAAATGGCAGGATGTGGAGGATGGCGGCACTACGTGGGTCCAAATCTCAGGATGTACCGTGATGTGATTGAACTTTTTCACCACTTCCTGCACATGGTTGCTATAGCCCTGTAAGCCGCCACGCTCGCGCCAGCGATGGTCTAATTTTTCCCGCGCATTACCAAACACAGATACAAAGTGTGGCTCGATCGCAATCTTGTCTTGAAAAGTGGTTTGCAACTCATCGAGCCGAATCTGGGCAATGTAGGCCCAAATACAAAGAACGTCAGAGAAGTAAAGGATACGAATGGGTTCCATGATTCAAGAATTGATAGTACTTAAGTCTATTGAGGTAGAAGATGCTGCACCGTTATGCGATGTTTGCTGGGGGCGTCGATGGTGCCAGAGCTTGTAATAGAGAATTGGTACGGCCGATCGCGATAATAATAATGATGCCACCTCACCGGCCATCAGCGAGATCGCTAACCCCTGAAAAATTGGGTCAGCTAGAATAATTGCTGATCCCACCACAACGGCGGCGGCTGTGAGTAACATGGGCCGAAATCGTACTGCTCCCGCATCAATGACTGCTGCTTCTAATGGCATTCCTTCTTTCAGCCGTAACTCAATAAAGTCTACTAAGATAATGGAGTTACGCACGACAATACCAGCTCCAGCAATAAAGCCAATCATCGATGTGGCGGTAAAAAATGATCCCATTAGCCAGTGAGCGGGCATAATCCCTACTAAGGAAAACGGAATGGCCGCCATGATCACCAATGGGGTTGTAAAGGATTGAAACCAGCCCACCACTAGAGCATATATCAGCACTAATACTACAGCAAAGGCAATCCCCAGATCACGGAACACTTCATAAGTCACCTGCCATTCGCCATCCCACTTGATCCCGTAGGTTTCGGTAGTTGGTGGTTGTTCCGTTAGATACGTCTGAATTTTTGTGCCAGTAGCGGGAACCAATTGGTCGATTTTGGGTTGTAGGTTCAGCATGGCATAGACGGCACTCTCCACTCGGCCTGAAACATCCCCCAGCACATACACTACAGGTTGTAAGTTCTTGTGGTAAATGCTGGTATCCGCGATCGTGGTATCGGTTTTCAGCAAGCTACTCAGCGGCACTAAATGACCATTGCCTCCCTTGATATTCAGCGATTTTAGATCTTCTAAACTGGTGCGGCTTGACTGACTGAAGCGCAGATTAATCGCCACATCCTCTCGGGCATTTTCATCATGGAGTAATCCGACTTCTTTACCGGCTAGAGCCATTTGCAAGACTTCGGAGATTTGAGCTGGACTGATGCCATTGAGCGCGGCTTTCTCACGATCGATGACTAAGCGATAATCGGTTTGGGGCGCTTCCACATACCAATCCACATCCACCACACCATCGGTTGATTGATACAGTTGCCGAATTTGCTTTGCCAGATCAATTTGTGCTTGGTAGTCAGGCCCGTAAATTTCTGTCACTAAGGTTTGCAATACGGGCGGGCCGGGAGGAATTTCCGCTACCTGAATGCGAGCATTGTAGCGATCGCCAATTTCCTTCAACTGAGGCCGCATCGCTTTAGCAATCTCATGACTCTGACGTTTGCGATCGCCCTTGGGCAAGAAATTGACTTGAATATCCGCAACATTCGCGCCCGATCGTAAAAAGTAATGCCGAACTAAGCCGTTAAAGTTATATGGTGAGGCTGTCCCCACATAGGTTTGATAGTTGATTACTTCGGGAACAGTTGCCAGATATTGTCCCATCTCCCGAGTTGCTCGGGCCGTTTGTTCTAATGTGCTACCTTCGGGCAGATTCACTACCACTTGTAACTCACTTTTGTTGTCAAACGGTAGCATTTTCAGGATGACTAGCCGAAATCCGGCCAACCCTCCGACCACTAATACCAGTGCCAGTACTGTCCCCACCAGAAAGGCTGTGCCTCGACGGGGGTAATGCACCAGCGGATACATAAACCGGCGGTAGAGCTGACTCAGGGCATCCTCTTGATGGTCATGAGCATGGTGGCTCGTTCCTGTAAATACCCGCATTGTGGTCCAGGGCACAACAATGAAGGCCACTAACGCCGAGAAGATCATGGCGGCCGAAGCCCCTAACGGAATTGGACGCATGTATGGCCCCATCAGTCCGCCGACAAAAGCCATTGGCAGAATGGCCGCAATCACCGCTAGCGTTGCTAAAATAGTGGGATTTCCGACTTCATCTACTGCTTCTAATACAATTTGCTGTAGAGTGCGACGACGATTGCTGGACTGTTTTAGTCGAGCTTGGTTTTCGGGTAATTGCAGATGTCGGCCAACATTCTCAACTACCACGATCGCGTCATCCACTAAAATCCCGATCGAAAAGATCAGCGCAAAAAAGGTGACTCGATTTAAAGTGAATCCATAAAATACAAAACTGGCCAGAGTTAAGGCTAACGTCACTGGAATGGAAACCGCTACAACCATCGCCTCTTTTTTGCCCATCACCAGCCACATCAACAGTGTGACGGAACCGACAGCAATCAGCATGTGTACTAACAATTCATTCGATCGCTCGGCGGCGGTTTCCCCATAATCCCGTGTGACCGTCAGATGCACGTTGTTGGGAATATAGTTCCGCTGAATCTGTTCGAGTTTATGCAGCACATGATGGGATACCTGAATCGCATTCGCGCCCGATCGTTTGGCAATGGCGATCGTCACCGCATCTGTTTCACCAATATTGCTAGTGGAGTGGACTTGATGCGCAGATCCATCTGATTCCTGAGCCTTGCCTCCCTGCCCAAAGAATACATAACTGGCCGGTTCCTCAGCGCCATCTGTGACAGTAGCCACATCCTGGAGATAAACGGGTTGATTATTCGCCACGGCTACAACTAACCCTTTAGCATCTTCAGCAGAGCGAATAAAACTTTGAGTTCTTACCAGGAACGATTGATTATTTTGATTTAACGCACCACTCGCGAGTTCCACATTTTGGGCTTGAACGGCATGAGATATTTCTAAGGGGGTTAATCCAAATGCACTCAATCGAGTCGGATCGAGATCGACACGCAGTTGTCGTTTCTGGCCACCAATAATGGTGGTTTCGGAAACATCGGGTACTTGTTTAATTTGTTCATTTAATTGAGCAGCGATTTGCCGTAACTCAGCACCAGTACTTTGTTCACCCCATAACGTTAAGCTCAGAATCGGCACATCATCGATCGATCTCGACTTGATTAATGGTTGCGAAACACCGGGGGGAATCTGATCAAAGTTGGAGTAGAGTTTGTTATAAAGTTGGACGATCGCATCTTCAGTATTCTGCCCAACCAGAAACCGCACAATTACTAATGATGAGCCTGGACGGGAGGTTGAGTAAACATATTCCACACCCGGTAGTTCTTTGATCAACTTCTCCATTGGGGCCGTGACCCGTTGCTCGACATCCTTGGCTGAAGCGCCTGGCATTTGGACAAATACATCTGCCATTGGTACGGTGATTTGGGGTTCCTCTTCCCGAGGCAAAATCAAGGTTGCCCCAATCCCCAGCAGCAGGGCTACCACTATGATCAGTGGAGTTAGTTTGGAATCGATAAATTGTTTGGCTACATTCCCAACAAATCCGAGTCTCTTGGCCTTTAGAAGCGGCTGTTGATCAGTGGCACCATTCGTTGTCATTTCTACCTTATCCTTCCGTTGTTCACGGTGGGCAATTCTCCGCTTAAAGTTGTGGGTTAATGGGTTGGCCGTCACTCAACTGATTGATGTTGCTAGTGACAATACGATCGCCCGCCATTAGTCCCGAGACAATCTCCACCTGACCAGCTTGGACTTTCCCAGTTTTCACCCAACGTAATACGGCGATCGAAGGTTCGGAGTCACGCGTCTCTACTACATACACCCCTTGTAACTGCCCCCGTTGAATCAAGGCATTTACTGGAATGGATAGGCCTTGTTGGGTGCCTTTCGGTAAAGCGATGCGGCCAAACATACCAGAGATCAACTTGCCAGAATTACTCAGCGGAATTTTAATTAGAAAGCTGCGAGAGTTGGGATCGGCGGTCGGTACAATTTGCTGAATTCTGGCATTCACTGTTTGGTTGACCGCATCTACCCGCACTTGCACAGATTGCCCGAGCTGCACAAACCGCAGGTTTTCTTCTGGCACAGAGATTTCTAACTGGAGGCGATCGGGGTTCTCGATTTTCAATAACGGGGTTCCAGGCGCGGCCATTTCCCCTTCATAGGCCAGTTTTTGCACGACCACTCCGTCAAACGGAGCCACGACGACTCCATAGCTCTCATTCGCTGCCGCCGATGTGACATTAGATTCTGCCCGATGCACAGCGGCCTTGGCTTGAGCGATCGCGGCTTGAGCTTGGCGAATTCCGGCTTCAGTCTGGGCTACACGAGCTGTGGCCTCATCCAGAGTAGTATTCGCTTCATCCAAGCGGGAACGCGCAACGGCTCCTTCCGTTTGCAGTTGAGCCATTCGAGTTTGGTTAATTTGGGCTAATTTTAGCGTGGCTTGAGCTTCTAGCTTTTGCGATTCCAATTGATTCAGCACAGCCTGAGAACGCGCGACTTCTGCCTGAGCTTGGGCTACCCCAGCTTCGGCCTGATTGGTCTGGGCACTCATATCCATCACATCGATCTGCGCCACCGCCTCTCCTTGGCGAAAGCGATCGCCCGCTTCCAGCGATAACTGGGTAATCCGGCCTGTAACCCGCGTGGATAAAGTCGCCTGCTCAAACGGGCGAATGGTGCCAGAGAGTTCGAGCGTATTCGCGATCGCATGGGGGCGAATCGGCAGAACGTCAACCGCGATCGTGGGAATAGAAGTAGCTTCAGGGGAAGGGGGGGAACGATGCAGTTGCAAGATGCCCCAAGCCCCGCCAGCCAGGAGTAAGGCACTGCCTAACACCAGTCCCCATGTTTTCTGCCCACGTTGGGGGGAGGGAGATGATTTCGGCTCAATCGAGGTGTCAATGGCATCATCCAGAGATTCATTCAGTGATTCATTAGAAGTGGTATGCGTCATAGGATTCAGCCTTGTTGCAGAGGCCATAAATTATCAAGATCAATCATTCTTGCAATGAAGTTGGTAATTGTCGGCGATACCGACAGAGAGCTAATAGGTCAGTATCAACGACACGGTAATAGCGCCAGACCCCCGATCGGCGACAGGCCACGACACCAGCATCTTTCATCAGTCGCAAATGTTTAGAAACATTCCCCTGGAGTAATCCTGTGCGATCGCAAATCTCTTGGACACTGCGTTCCTGATTGCACAATGCGCCTAAAATTTGTAATCGGGTCGGTTCTGCCAGAATTTTAAAGCGGCTGGCCAGTACTTCTAGTTCGCCAGGGTTGAAGACTATTTCCATATCCCTTGCTTGACTCCAGTAAGTTGGGATCATAATCGGCATAGAGACAGGCATGACGGAGGTTTTACAAGCCCACCAGACGACAGATTGACTAAATCACCATCATGCCTAAGCGCATCGTCAGCCTTCGACTTGAATCGGTTCTGGACTCACCGTAATCGGCTCAACTAACGGTAAACCCAGTGCTCGCAACCCGACGCGTTCAAACCAGGGCATGGTCCAGCCGACGCGCATTTTGTCCATGAAGTATTTCTCGAAAGCCGTTTTTGCCCACGATACCCAAATGCCCTTGGTAGTGAAGGCCCGGTGCCGACGACCTTCACTATCGGGGAGTAATGGGTCGGCCAGGAAGAGTGCTCCTGAGTCCCCAAAGTCAGCGAAACAGATCGCCTGCAAGGTTGGTCTAATCGGTTGCCCGACAAGCACTCCCAGATCAAGGGCGATATTATGAGCGACTGTCATCACCATTTCCTCCGTCATCTGCCCTACTTTCGGCACTCCGATCGGGATTGGCGTCGGTTCCACAGGTTTGAGTTGCGTTACCACACCCACCGCATAGACTGAATCAAAGTCCGGATGGCGATAGGTGGGCAATACGGGGACAAACCCCTTGGCATCCGTTAATCCAGCGGCTTCCCGCAAAAATCGGGGTCCCCGGAATGGCGGCAGAATCATGGCATATTTAAAGGGCAAACTGCGCCCATCCGCGAGATACATCGTGTCAGGCTCAATCCGAGAAATTGCTACATTATCGATGACATCGACATGGCGATCGGCGAGCATAGCTCGAATTAACCAGCGGGAGTTCGCCATGCCACCAATGCCTAAATGTCCGGCGTAAGGCTCGGGGGTCACCATCGTAATCGGCACCTGACTCCGCAACCCGATCTGTTTCAATGCATGGCTAGCTAACAGGGCAAACTCGTAGGCTGGCCCGAAACAACTGGCTCCAGGAGTGGCTCCGACAATGATCGGGCCAGGGTCTTGCAAGAACTGCTCCCAAGCCTCGTGGGCGAGTACCGCATGGTGAGGATTACACACTGATTGCGTGTAGCCGCCTTCTGGCCCTAAGCCGGGTAAGGCATCCAGTGCCAGTTCGGGGCCGGTAGCAATCACGACATAGTCGTAATCTAGCGTCTGATCCTTTAATGTAATTTGTTTGGCTTGGGGGTCGATCGCGGTGACGGCTTCTAGAATCAACTCAATCCCATGTTGAGGCACAACTTTGCTGAGTTCTAACTGAATGCGATCGAGCGATCGTAAACCTAGGCCAATCCAGGGCAGCGAGGGGATAAAGGTAAACTTGGGCTGGTTAGAGATCAACGTAATTTGATGTTGACGCGGTAATACATGTCTCAGTTCATAAGCGGCGGGAAGCCCTCCCAATCCAGCCCCAATGACCACAATACGAGCCATACCTGCGACTCCTAAACGTAATTGCTAAGGTGAGTTTGCATCATCGTCCCCTCGCTCGCCTTGACGTTAGCCTGAGATCCTCTAGCGAGTTAATGAGATTATTCTACTATACAGTTATATAGCTTATAAGTGAAATATTGCGGAGAATTTACAGTAATTTGGGGCTAGCGGCAGGGAACTACTGTCCGATCGTGGATTGGGTCACTGACGCGTTGAGTAAAAATGCTGATCGCGGTACTGGTGGTAGTAAGAAATTAACGTTGAAGCAGACTATTCACTCGGAATTACACCTTTGGGTAGATAGCGATCTAAATTTATCTGCTCACAATGAAAGGTATAGCAGACGCTATATCTGATTGACGTGATCTATTTTCCCGTAAGTCCTCATGGTTAAAAAGACTGTTGTGCTTGGGCAACCTGAAGTGGGTCAGCTGATTCGCCAATTGCGTCAATTAACTGGATTAAGTCAAGAGCAGTTTGCGGCCACGTTAGGAGTGGCATTTAGCACGATTAATCGCTGGGAAAATGGGCACATGCAGCCTTCACCGCTGGCTCTGAGGCAAATCCAAACTATGTTGCGAGCGTTGAGCGATTCCCCTACTATTCAGCTTCAGGAACAGAGCCAAGCCTTATTAGAGCACTATTTGACTGAGATGGAGTCCACCGTTTGATGACTGAGGCAGAGGCGGCAATTTCGAATCATTCCTCTCCTCCTGAGCAGTTGATCTCTGTTCCCAGATCAGAGCATGAGGAGCCATTTCGGCTGGTGCTAGAAGCGTCACCAGATAGCTTCCTCATGCTGCGGTGTCTGCGGGATGCGGCAGGAGCGATCGTTGATTTTGTGATTATCTACACCAATCCAGCCGCCGCTAGGGGAGTAAATCGTTCCCAGGCAGACCTATTGGGCCAGCACTTAGGGCAGCTATGGCCGGATGGCCAAACCAATGGCAGTTTCGATCGCTACATTGCTGTGGCCGAAACTGGGAATTCCGAGACCTTTGAGGCATTTTATAACAGCAAAAATCTGTGCGGTTGGTTTCGTCATGTTGTGGTCAAATTAAACGATGGCATTGCTGTTTCGTTGAGCGATATCACGGAACGCAAGCGGGCCGAAACAGAACGTCAACAGGCGGAACTAGCCTTACAACACCGAGAACAGCATTTTCGGGTGGCCTTGAAAACGGCCAAACTGGGTTCCTGGGAACATGATCTGACAACTGGAATTCTCACCTGTTCGGCTCAATGTAAAGCTAATTTTGGCTTGCCACCCGAGGCCGAATTTACCCATGAAACGTTATTTGCTGCCTTGCATCCTGACGATCGCTCGATGGTGCAAGCCGCAATTCAGCAAGCGATCGCCGATCGCACCGATTATGAGGTCGAGGAACGTTGTTATCATCCTGATGGCAGTCTGCACTGGCTAATTGTCCGAGGCCAGATCATTTATAACGCTCAAAGTGAGCCGATTCGTATGGTTGGTGTCACGCTTGACATCACCGACCGCAAACGGACAGAAGCCGCTCTGCGCGAAAGTCAGGAACTGTTTCAGAGTTTCATGAATCACAGTCCGATCGCGGCGTTTATGAAGGATGAAACCGGGCGATACTTGTATGCCAATCCGTGGGTTGAGCGGGTATATCAGCGATCGCAAGCGGAGATCGTTGGTAAAACTGATTTTGAACTGCTACCCCCGACGATCGCCCAAGAGTTTCACCTGAATGATTTAGCGGTACTACGCCGTGGTGAGCCGATGCAAATGCTCGAAACCATTCAGCACGACGATGGAGAACACACCTATATTTCCTTTAAGTTCCCGTTTTGCAATGCGGCTGGAGAGCACGTGTTGGCTGGAGTGGCGATCGATATCAGTGAACGAATTCAAGCGGAAGCGGCGTTGCAGCAACGAGAAGCAGAACTCCGGTTAGTCACAAACACAGTGCCAGTTTTAATTTCATTTGTTGATGCTGAACAGCGTTACCGGTTTACCAACCAGAGATACGAAGAGTGGTTTGGCCAATCGGCTACTGGATTAAATGGTCGGTATCTGTGGGAAGTGCTAGGCGAAGCCGCTTATGAAGCCATTCGTCCTTATGTAGAGCAGGTGCTCGCAGGGCAGCCAGTAACCTTTGAAACTCAAATTCCTTATCAGGTGATAGGGCGGCGTGATGCGATGGTCAATTATGTGCCGCGATTTGATGCACAGGGCAACGTGGAAGGGTTTGTTGCCTTAGTCAACGACATTACTCAGCGTAAGCAGGTAGAGCAGCAGTTACACCAGAGTGCCGAGCGGTTACGCATTGCCCAACAGGCCGCCAATGCCGGGGTATGGGACTGGAACCTGACCACTAATCGAGTTACATGGTCAGACGAATACTACCAACTGTATGGCCTAGATCCAGCTATCACTGAAGCTTCCTATGAGAATTGGATCAATTCCATTGTGGAGTTAGATCGCGATCGGGTTGATCAAGCCACCCGTCAAACCTTAGAGCATCAGACCGATCTGAATGTGGAATTTCGGATTATTCATCCCACTCAAGGAGAGCGATGGCTAACCGCGATCGGGCAAACCTTTTATGATCACCATCAGCAACCACAACGAATGACCGGGATTGCTTTAGATGTCACCGATCGCAAGCGTTCTGAAGCTGCCTTACGTAAGAGCGAAGAACGCTTTCAGTTAATTGCTAAAGCCACAAATGATGTCGTGTGGGATTGTAATCTCCTCACTGAGGAAATGTGGTGGAGCGAACGATTACAACTGGTGTTTGGTTACCAACCAGAGGAGATGGAACCCCACATGTCCGGTTGGGCAAACCGAGTTCATCCCGACGATCGTGACCGAGTTCACACCAATTATGACGCTTGTTTGAGCAGTGATGCCGCTGTATGGACGGACGAATATCGCTTTCAGCGAGCGGATGGTTCCTATGCGGATATTCTCGATCGAGCTTACATTATTCGAGACTCATCCGGACAGGCGGTGCGAGTGGTGGGTGCGATGGCCGATATCAGCGAGCGCAAACGGGTTCAACGCGAGTTGCAGCAAACGCTCCAAACCTTAAGTACATTGGTTCAGGCGTCACCGTTACCGATCGTCGTGATTGAACCAGACATGACAGTGCAACTTTGGAACCCAGCCGCCGAGCACCTGTTTGGTTGGAGTGCCGCCGAAGTGGTGGGGGAACTGATTCCGATCGTGCCAGAGGAAAAACGCGAGGAATGTCGCCAGGTTCGAGAAGCGATAACTAAGGGAGAAGTGTTTGCTGGAGTGGAAACCTATCGGTGTAAGCGGGATGGATCAACGGTTGTGGTCAACGTTTCAGCCGCTCCACTCTATAACGAACGCCATCAGTTTAATGCCATTTTGCTGATCTTTCAGGACATTACCGAGCGACAGCAAGCAGAACAAGCCTTACGAGAAAGTGAGGAATGGGCCCGGTTGGCGATTCAAGTCGGTCGGCTGGGCGGCTGGCGGTTGCACTTGGAAACCAATCAGGTTGAGATGGACGAGCGAATGCGGGAAATTTGGGGAGAACCAGATGATGCGGGGATGGTGGCTTTGCCAAAAGTCATAGACCGGATCCACCCCGACGATCGCGATCGAGTAGCCAATGCTGTTAATGCTGCGATCGCTCCCCAATCCTCCGGAGTTTACGAAATTGAGTACCGGATCGGATGGAATGACGGTACGGAACGGTGGGTATTAGCCACGGGGCAAGCCCAATTTGCTGGTGAGGGAGCCTCTCGCCGAACAGTTGATTTCTTTGGCACATTGCTCGACATTACCGATCGCAAACAGGCGGAAGAAGCGTTGCGGAATAGTGCGGAACAATTAAGTTTAGCGTTGACCGCCGCAAAACTGGGAGATTGGAAGTGGGAGGCGGCAACCGACATCGTGACGTTTTCTGAGCAGGCCGCCACCATGTTTGGCATTCCTCCTGGCCCCTATATGACTTGGACGCGGCTGCAAACGCTCCTCCATCCCGACGATCGCGATCGCGCCCGATTACAAGTTGAACAGGCGATCGCCGATCGCAGTGACTATGACATTGAATATCGAGTTATGCATCCCAATCGCAAACATCGCTGGATTGCAGCTAAAGGTCGTGCCCAATATGATTTGTCGGGGCAGGTACTTGGGATGTTAGGGGTCGTGCAGGATATTACCGATCGCAAGCAGGCCGAGGCTGAACGTGACCAGCTGTTGGCCAGGGAACAAACCGCCCGCCAAGCCGCTGAACAAGCGAATCGGATCAAAGATGAGTTTTTGGCTGTACTCTCCCATGAACTGCGATCGCCCCTGAATCCGATTTTGGGATGGTCAAAACTGCTGCAAACCCGCCAGTTTGATCCAGCATCGACGGTGCGAGCCTTAGAAACGATCGAACGCAATGCCAAACTTCAGGCTCAACTGATTGAAGATTTATTGGATGTCTCCCGCATTCTCCGCGGCAAGATGGTATTGAATGTGGCTCCAATTCATCTAGAAACGGTAATTGATGCCGCTTTAGAAACGGTACGATTGTCGGTTGAAGCCAAAGGAATTGCGATTCAAAAGGTTGTCGTCGGTGATGTTGGCCAAATCTCGGGGGATTCAGGGCGTCTGCAACAGATTATCTGGAATTTATTGTCTAATGCTGTCAAGTTCACCCCTCAAGCCGGACAGATCGAAATTCGCTTAGAACAGGTCGGCAACTCTGCTCAGATTCAAGTTAAAGATACTGGTAAGGGCATTAATCCGGAGTTTTTACCGTATGTGTTTGAGTATTTCCGGCAGGAGGATGGTACAACCACCCGCAAATTTGGTGGTTTAGGGTTAGGATTGGCGATCGTTCGCTATTTAACAGAACAACATGGTGGCACTGTGAAAGCTGAAAGCCTTGGTGAAGGATTAGGCGCAACCTTTACAGTTTCGCTACCACTACTCAAACTGATATCTTCTAATACTTCTGACAATCCTGAATTGCCTCAGGGTCGCTCTACTTCAGTTCCCCTAGCTGATTTACGAATTCTGGTAGTTGATGATCAAACAGACATGCGAGAACTGATGGCGATGATTCTGCAAACCACGGGAGCCGATGTTCAAGTTGCAGCCTCAGCAACTGAAGCGTTGGCAATGTTGTCGGAATTTCATCCAGACATTCTGATTAGCGACATTGGGATGCCAGAGATGGATGGT
>DATNPU010000027.1:0-15655 GCA_036703105.1 Microcoleaceae cyanobacterium | reverse complement strand
CCGTTTATTAATACCTTTGACCACCAAGCGATCGCCCAAACCGTGCTACGTAACTTCGATCGGGCAATGGAACGCCTTTATGAAACGACCTTGCGCAAACGCTATCTACCCATTTATGGCATAGGTCATAGTTTAGGATGTAAGCTACATCTGTTAATCGGGAGTACTTTTCCGGTCGAGCGAGCGGGAAATGTGCTGATTTCGTTTAACAACTTTGCCGCACGGGATGCCGTGCCCCTGGTCGAACAGGTTTCCTCTATGCTGGCGCAGTTTTCCGCACCGTTTACGGCAGAATTCACACCATCACCGATCGAAACCAATCGCCTGATTGCCCAGAATTATCAGGTGAGACGAAATCTGCTCGTGAAGTTTACCAATGACACGATCGATCAAACGTCTGCCCTGACGGAATTATTGCAAACTCGCTTTCCCGATATGGTCGTGGCTCAGAAGCTGCCCGGAACCCATCTGACACCGTTAGGGCCAGATGTGGGTTGGCAAACGGGAAGTATTTTTACGCCATTTGATGCGATCGGGCAATGGATGCGGCAGGGAGTTTACCAAGAATTACATGAGTTGGAACGTTCTATCCTAAGGTGGTTGAATCCCTTAGCGCCGCTTTAGGGCATCCTGACCCTATGCACAATGGCGAGGAGATTTTCGGGATAATTCCACCGAATGGATGTAGTGGTAAGCAGGATGAATCCCGCAAGATGACACAGACACCCATTGTCATGGTTACGTGTTGGAGCACGATCAACATGCCCTATATTGCCAGCGTTTTCTTGGGAATGGCACTGTTCCTGTTAACTTCATTGCTGTGTTGGTTTATCGGCGGCTTGTTGCTGCTATTTCCGGTCTATGGTGTACTCTTTCTACCACTCGGATTACTTGGCGTCGTGTTAGTAGCGGATGCTATTCATCAAGGAATGCTCACGTAATCCTGCATAGTGATGCTGATCACAACCTCGATTCCTTCGTCTCATGTTAGGATCATTAAGTCTGAATTTGAGCCTGTTAGAACGGTATGGATGGTGAGATTGGCATTGAGCAAAGTGGATTGATGGATATCGAAGCTGTGCAAAAAGCGCTGAATCGTTCTAGAGCATCAGTGTATCGGTATGCCAACACAGATCCCAATAACCTCAATCCGCCCTACCACCCAAAACGGCTGAATCCAGAGTTACGATCGCACAAGGACGATTTGTTATTATTCCACCCCAATGAGGTAGCCCGGTTTGCAAAGGATGTGCTAAAAATTCGCCCAGTGACGATCGAAGTGCGTGAGTCACCGCGCAATTCCACTCAAGAATTACTCCAAGCGATTCTGACTGAGCTACAAAGCATTCATCAGTTATTAAAGTCCCGCTCCTAAGAAATTAGCATTCCGATTGCATTGAGATTGTTTGCTATACACTACTTTCTCAACGCAGGATGATTACAATTTTTGTACAGAGGAGTGTTCCCTGCACGTTTGTTCACTCAATTCAATTACGTTTGTTGTTTCAGGTTTTTCCTACTGTTATGGAATCAGGTAGTCCATCTGCCAGTTCATCTGACCGATCGTCCTCCCAATTTGCCACTATTTTCGGCACCTTGATCGCTCTGCTGACACTCACATTACCACTGATGGTGATCGCTTACTACTCCAGTTCACAAGCTGGTTCTCAGGCCCCTGCTCGCTATCTATCGGCTGAACTGCAATAAAGATTTAGCGCCAACCCTGTAAGCCTGGTTCCTCCTCTCAGCGCCATGTTTGAGGAGGATTTACCTGAGTGCAGGGGTTCAGCACCACGATCGTGATTAGGTTTGTCACCGTCAAGCTCTAGTTGGGCGGATTTCCCTACCTGGGTAAAAAACGACCTCCCAAATGGGAGTAGGATCGCTATGATCCAAGATGAAGCACTATAGTTATTTAATTGAAATATTCCAGGTCTGGACATGGCATACGCATCCTCTACTGCTAGAGCTGAGATGAGCGAGCTACGGCGTTTGCGGAGCTTATTACCTCCCGAACTCCAAAGCTGGGTTTCCGTTGAAGCAACCTCTGCGGTCAATCCACCTCTGATTACCTGTGAGGAAATTGGCAAAGACGAGGTAGAAATTCTGATCGATATGGTGCGGTGGGAGCAGTTGGCCACCGATCAACGGAATTTGCTGTTTTGGCATGAGATTGGCCGGATCCAAAACGACACGATTCCCAAGGATGGCTGGGAAATGGCGGCACTAGCGATCGGCTTGGGCGGTGCAGTTGGCGAACTGTGGGTGCAGGATGCGTTGTTATTGCTATTAGCGCTAGCGCTGTGTGGCGTATCGGGTTGGCGCTTGTGGCAAAAGAATAACAACGATCGAGTGATTAAAGACTTGATTGAGGCTGACGACCGAGCGATCGCGCTGGCAACTCGCTTTGGCTATACCTTGCCGAATGCTTACAAGAGTCTGGGGAGTGCCCTGAAGACATTAATTGATCAGTCGCCCAAGAAGAAATTGCGATCGCAGTATGAAACTCGCTTGGATGCCTTGAAGAAGAGTGCAGCGAAAGCCAAGGCAAAAATGAAAGCACAACCGGAAGACGCGTACTAAATCTAGGGTTAGCGGCTGGATGGCGGGGAGCAAGTATTGGCAACCCCCCGTGGTAAACCATCGGCAGGAATTGTCCAGGTGGTGGCATCAGCTTGGCACCGAATCACCCCCCGCCCTCCTCGCTCCACTCGAATTAAATCGCCATGATACAGCCGCTCATTTAACTTGGCTGGGCGATAGGTTGATTGCCCTTGAGAGCTAATTTCGACTTTTCCTTGAACTCGAATCATCTCCGCGATCGGTTGTCTGGATGGAAACTGACTCTCGCTGGTTTGAGCGATCAGCACCAGTGCCAGAGCCAACGGGATAGACACACTAGGTTTCATTGCTTTTCAGTTCAATCCGTAATCGTTTAAGTGCCATGCCGATCCAGAGATCCTCATCTGGATCCTTTTGATTGGCGAATCTTAGACATTGTTCCCATGCTGCCATCGCCGCGATCGGATCCTGGGAACCTTCGAGGACTTGTGCTTGTAAGCAGTAAGCGGGAGCGCGTTCAGAAGCTAAATTAATCGCCCGTTGCAATCCTTCTCTCGCCTCGCCGTAGCGTTGTTGGAGCAGTCTCGCCCAGCCTAAGTTGGTATAAATGGCATACATCGTTTCAGTATCATTTTTGGCTAGGGCGACCCCTAATCCTTCATTTAGCAGCGAAACGGCTTTGGAATAGTTTTCGGGCGAGCCTTCTAGAATGTAGAGCCGTGCTAAGCGATCGTAGGCTTTGTAGGCGTCCCCTTCTCGTCCTCCTTTGACGGCCACTTGATACTCGATCGCGGCCTGGTCGAGTTGCGTTAGGTCTTCATACAATCGTCCTAATTTGTAGTGAATATCGAGCTGGGTGGGATTGAGTTTCAGGGCGCGATCGTAGCGATATTCCGCTAAAGCCAATTGACCATTCTGATATGCCAGATCTGCACTTTGGGAGTACATCAAGGCAATTTGAGGAAGCGCAAACCAGAAGGCAACCATTGACAGCAAAAACAGGGCCGAAAGCGCACAAAAAATTTCGTCCCACCAATGGCGGGCAATTCTGAGGCTATTAAGAATATGTTCCATCGCCTGCCGTCCGGTTTTGGTTAACGCCCCACCGCCAGTCAGCAACCCCACCACCGTTGGCATAATCACGGCAAACGCTCCCAAGGCATCAGTTCCACCTTCTAGAAAGCGGGTGGCAATGCCAATTAACAAACTCAATGCCACTGACAACAGAGAAATCGATAAGCCTTGCCAGAGCCAATCAAACCGATCACGCCAGGACGAAAGTTGAGGAGGTTCTAGCAAGGGGAGCCATTCTCGTTCTGGTGCAGGCAGGAGTACTTGCCAGTCCTCTAACTTGACGGCTTGGTTGATCTGAGGAGCTTGTTTGCTCAACCGAATATCTAAACGGTTAACTAACCGATGCCAATTGCGCCGCCGCGATCGTGGCTTACGCTGAGTCATGGTGGCCCACAGGTTGCCTAATCGTTGGCTCAGCGAGGCAGCTCTCGGGTAAGTGTTAATCGCTTGATGCACTAAACTGCGGGCTACCAGAGTTTCCAACACAGCTTCCGCTGATAAGTGTTCACCGGCTCCCTCCAAGGCAGCGATCGCAGTTTCATATCGCTCAATCGCGTCAGGTAAAATTTGGCTAGTCATGGGTGTTCCGGGGGCAGCTGGCTCACTACTAACTAAGTCGTTAATGGCACATCCAAATGTTCCAAATCATCGGTCTGGAATTAGTTATCTACTTCAACCGCCAGAGAGATTTCTGCGTAATGTGGTCGATGCGAATAAAATCTAACGGTGAAATTTAGCGTAACCCGATATTAGGTGTGCTCATGTGGCGACGATCGATGCTGATTGGGCTATTGGTTTTACTGGCGATCGGCTGCCATTCGTCCCCAGATCGTTCGATACCATCGCAACTTGGAGGTCAAACCATGCATCTAGAAAGTTCAGCCTTTACCCATAACGGCATGATTCCGGCAGAATTTACCTGTGATAGTAGTAATTTATCTCCGCCCCTATCTTGGAGTCAGCCACCTGCCAATACTCAAAGCCTTGCCTTGATTGTGGATGATCCTGACGCGCCGATGGGCACATTTGTTCACTGGGTCTTGTTTAATCTGCCCAGGCAAACGGCTTCCTTGCCCGAACACATAACGTCACCCTCCGCTTTACCGGATCACAGTCTTGAGGGACGGAATGATTTTGGTAAGTTAGGCTATGGCGGGCCTTGTCCCCCCAGCGGCACTCATCGTTATTTCTTTAAACTCTATGCCTTAGATACGCTATTAAATGTGCGATCGGGGGCAACGAAGGCTCAGGTTGAAGCAGCGATGCAAGGTCACATTCTGGCCTCAGCTGAACTGATTGGACTTTATCAGCGATCGCGTTGAGATTTGTTACAAAATATGCGAAAGTTACCAGGTGTGCGAAAGTTAACCTTGATTTTTTCATAGGGCAGTTAGGCAAGCTGATGGCAAGTAAACCGATTTCGTTGCTGGCAAGCATTTTATTGGGGGTGGGGCTGGCAGTCAGCCTTCCACAGATTACCTACGCTCAACGGGCAGGAAACAATCCTCAGTTAACCGAACTGTTGAAACAAGGGAAGCAGTTGGTCGATAGCGGTAATTTTGCGGCCGCTCTATCGGTTTACCAGCAAGCAGCAGCCCTGGATAATACGAACGCTCGGATTTACTCGGGCATGGGCTACTTGCAAGCACAGCAGGGCGATTTTGAATCAGCCGTGCGATCGTATCAGCAGGCGATCGCGATGGATGGTAAAAACCCTGAGTTTTACTATGCTCTAGGCTACAGCCTGGCGAATTTAGGCCGCAATGATCAAGCAATCATGGCTTACCGGGAGGCTACCCGCCTGAGCCCTCAGCACGTCAATGCGTATCTGGGGATGGGAGTAGTGTTCAGTCGGCAGGGCCTCTACGATGAGGCGGTTGCGGCTTACCGGAAAGTGCTGGCGTTTTCTCCTCGCAATGCCCAGGCGTATGAGCTAGCTGGAACGGCCTATATTCAGAAAAACCGTCCGCAAGAAGCACTGGCGTTTTTAGACAAAGCGGCCCAATTTTCACCCCGAGATGGCGGCATTCAGGTGCAGCGAGGAGCTGCTTTACTGCAAATGAACCGGATCCAAGAAGCATTGGATGCCCTGAAGTTAGCCACCCGCTTGTCGCCTCGGGATGCCACCGTTCAGCTACAAATTGGCAAAATTCTCCATCTGACCGGGCAGTTGGATGAAGCACTGCAAGCCTACCGCATGGCGACAGCCCTCAAGTCTAATTTGCTAGAGGCTCAAGTTGCCTTAGGCGACATTTACATGGAGAAGCAGAACTATCTCTATGCGATCGTGGCTTACCGCAAATATGTAGCCTTAGCACCTCAAGATCCCGATGCCTATTACAAGTTAGGCACAGCGCTCAAGAGTGATGGGCGGAAACAGGAAGCGGCAACCACGTTTGAGTTAGCCCGCAACTTGTATCAGCAACAAGGCAAATCGAATGGTGTGAAGCAAGTCGAGCAGCAACTCAAAGAGATTAAGAAGTAGCGGTAGTCTGACTGAACTCGCGTTGGCGCAGAATAAATTCGGCGATCGCCAGATCGATCGGCGTCGTTACCTTAAGGTTAGTTTCTTCCCCTGCCACTATTTTGACCGGCAGACCACATTGCTCAAATAAGGCGGCATCGTCGGTAACTTCCCAGCCTTGCCGTAAGCCTTCGTTATGGCAATGGAGCAGCCGTTCGACCTCAAATCCCTGTGGGGTTTGAGCTGCCCAGAGATTCTGGCGATCGGGGGTACTGGTGACTACCTGGGTGCCTGGCTCCACGACTTTGATCGTGTCTTTCACTGGAATTGCCGCGATCAAGCCTGGACATTGCTGGATTGCTGTCGCACAGCGATCGAAGAGTTCTGGAGTCGCTAAACATCTGGCCCCATCATGCACTAACACACGTTCAGCCACAGCAGGCAGCGACTGTAGCCCCCGATAAACCGACTCCTGCCGTGTAGCGCCGCCAGGAATCAAATGCACCGATTTACTCATCCCCAGACTGGCGACAATTTCTTTAAAGTCCTGGAAATCATCCGGTTGTCCAACTAAGCCGATCCAGCGGATACTTCGAGATGCCTTAGCAGCGGCTAACGTCCACGCCAGGAGCGGTTTGTCTAGTAACGGTAAAAGTAGTTTGTTGCGGTTGCTCCCCATCCGGCGACCTGATCCAGCGGCAGGAATCAGTAAATACACAAGCGCTCCTCAAAAATGCCTTCTAAATTATGGTCTGAGGAGGTGCTACAAGCACTAATGTTGCTAAAAAATCTGGAATCCCACTTCAGGAGGAAGTAAAACTGGGCTGAAAGCTGCAAGATGCAGTCAGAATTGTCCCGGAGCGCCCATCCACGTGATAAGCAAATTCACTGATCGGGGGATTAATGGTTCAGAGGGTCGTATAGAGAACGGTTAAGACAGATGAACTGAGATAAACTAACGATGGATTATCCGAATCATGCTTAAACCTGTAACTGTTTAGATATGCGAATAGTAGCCCTCGTTCCCGGTGGAATTGGCGATCAGATTCTCTTTTTCCCGACCCTGGATGATCTGAAGCAGGCATACCCCAACGCGCAAATCGATGTGGTTGTGGAACCCAGAGCCAAGGATGCTTATCGGGTGTCCAAATCAATCACTAACACCATTCTGTTTGACTTTAAGGATCGCAATAGCCTAGCAGATTGGGGCAATTTACTGGGAGTACTGCGCGATCGCGAATATAACGTAGTCATTTCCCTGGGACGACGATGGGCCGTTGGCTTCTTACTCTGGCTGACTGGGATTCCAACTCGGGTTGGCTATGCTGGTAGCGCCGGACAAGCATTCCTCACCGATCCTGTGCCGCTAAAAACCGGACAATATGCGGCAGAAATGTACCATGACTTGCTTCAGGGGCTAGGAATCAACACGCCCTGCCCAGAAGTCGCTATTAGTGTTCCTGCGAAAGATTTAGATTGGGCAGATGCCGAACGTAAGCGCCTGGGTGTGCAAAACAGTGGCTATGTCATGATTCATGGTGGGTCTAGTCAGTTAGCCAAACTGAAAGGGATCGACAAGATTTATCCGATCGAAAATTGGCTAGGCATCATTCAAGACTTCCAGGAACGCCAACCAGATCTGCCAATTGTGATTGCTCAAGGCCCAGAGGACACCGAATTGGTTACCGCCTTAGTTGAAGCTAACTCTAAGCTGAAGGTGACTACCCCCGGAGATATTGGCAAATTAGCAGCGATGATTGCGGGCGCTAACCTGATGCTCTGTACCGATAGTGCGCCGATGCATTTAGCCGTTGCCGTCAAGACCTATACCCTGGCTTTATTTGGCCCCACGGATCCAAAGAAACTCTTGCCCGATAGCAACCGCTTTATTGGCATTAAATCGCTAACTGGAAAAATGGCCGACATTTCTCCCCAAGTCGTGATGGAAAAAGTCTGGGGAGGTTAATCCTGCGTCACGTCTGCTGATCCATCCAATCTAGGCAAGCCTGCATTTGTTGCCGCATGGTAGCCCGATCGCTGTGATGGCGGCGACCATGCCCTGGTAAAACCCACACAAACGAGTACTCTGCCAGTCGATACATCGATTTGACCTGTTCAGCCCAGGAATACCAGCAGAAATCCCGAAAGGCATAGAGTTGTTGGCGATCGTCTGACCAGGCTAGATGATCGCCAGTAAATAGGAATGTTTGGTTGTATAGCAACACCGTATGCCCTTTGCTGTGTCCTGGTACGGGAATGATCAGCAAATCCGGGGCGAATTGAATGGGTGCAGAGCCGGATAGTTGGATTTCTACCGATTTCGTCGCCGCAGTAATGTCATCGGTATGTAATAGGCGATCGCAGCCAAAATGCTGGTGAAATTTTTCATGATCGGCTACATCATCGCGATGGGTGAGATACAAATAGCGCACTCCGCCCAACGCTTCCAAACGTTTCACTAACGGAGCCGCAAATCGAGGTGAGTCCACCAAAACATTGCCATCAGAGCGTTGAATAAAATAGCTTGCGGCAGCGAATGAACTCTCAGCGTGATACCCACAGTGAAAGACGTTGTCCGCGATCGCAATTGGTAAACTCTCCTGGGCTTGTTGGATATCCGTGGGTTTGTCTACAGTCCCGATCGAACTGGTTGGACAGGACAACAAGGCTTGCAAGGCGCGTAAGCGTTCCTGCTCAGTTTCGGGCTGATGAAACACGGCGGATTGATCACCCGCTTGGTAAAACACGTCTGGAGCCATCCAACGACAGGTATCACAATCAATACAAGTACGATCGACATAGAAGTCGCCGCTGACGTTTTCTGATCGGCGTTGAGTCAGGTGAGCCATAGGAAGGTGAGGGGGTGGGAGATGAGGCGGGTGAGAACGGTCAGGGAGAGAACTGAAGGGATGACATCAATGTGATTTGATCCTAACGAAGTCAGCCGTGATCGCACTAGCCAGAGGGCAGATTGGACTAGGGGCTGATTTATCCTCCCCTGGATGGAACTCTTGTTAGGGGTCATCCCGCATAATAGAGAAAATGAAACACTAATTCTGCTGAAATTTTTAGTTAGTAGCTATGAGCGATCTCTCGGTTGTCTTAATTGAAGACCATGATTTAACCCGGGTGGGTTTGAAAACAGCTTTGCAATGCAAAGATGGAATTCAAGTATTAGGCGAAGCCGCTAATGCCACTCAGGGATTGAAACTACTATCCACGTTGAAGCCAGATGTGGCGATCGTCGATATTGGGTTGCCCGATATGGATGGCATTGAGCTAACGCGGACATTTCGGCACTCTCAGGACGAAGCAAGTCGTGAGGCCACCAAAGTGCTGATTCTGACCATGCATGAAAGTGAGGATGCTGTGCTGGCAGCTTTTGCGGCAGGTGCAGATTCCTATTGCATGAAGGACATCAGCATCGATCGCTTGGCGGAAGCGTTACATGCGACTCATGCGGGTAACTGCTGGATTGATCCGGCGATCGCGGGAGTTGTGCTGCATCAGATGCGGCAAGCCTCACCGTCAACAGATACACCCTTCAATAAGACGGTGACGATTCAAGGCAATGATCCAGAACTGGAGCAAGCTCTGGAAACTAGCCCCTTAACCGAACGAGAACTAGAAGTCTTAGAGCTAATCGTAGCGGGATGCAGCAACGCGATCATCGCTGAGAAACTGTATATTACCGTGGGTACCGTGAAGACCCATGTGCGGAATATTCTGAATAAGCTTTGTGCGGATGATCGAACTCAAGCCGCTGTCAGAGCCCTGAGATCGGGCTTAATTAGCTAAGAGGTTTAGCCTTTATTGTGCTTCGCCAATTAATGTAAAGGCCGCCCAATCCATCGGCGATGGATACTCTTTCATCGTCGTTAACATCGCTTGTCGGAGCGCTTGAGCTTTGTCAGTGGCGGTGGGCAAGTTGCGATAAAACGCTTGCATCAGGGTAGAGGTGGAATTATCGTCTACGGCCCACAACGACACCATCACACTGGGAACTCCGGCCGTAATTAAAGCCCGCGATAACCCAATTACCCCGTCTCCGGTAATTCTGCCCTGTCCCGTATCACACGCACTTAAGACGACTAACTGAGCTTGCAGCCGCAAATTCGCGATTTCACTGGCGGTTAACAGGCCACTATCCTGCTCACTAGGCGCTAAGGCGATCGCGCCAGGCATGCCCAGTCCTTGCAAAGAGGATTCCTCAGTGCCATATTCCAATAGGCCATGAGTAGCCAGATGAACAATCCGGGCCGTTGCCAGTTGATGCAGCACCCGAACTTTAGTAGCTGCCTTGCCAATCAAAGCTTTCGTATTCAGCAATTGTGCAATTGAGAGGGCCTCCTGTTCCGCCCCTGGCAATTCACTGAGCTGAAAAGGTTGATCTTTGGGAGTCAGGCGGACGGTAGGCATGAAGGGATTGCCGACAACCAATGCTGAAGTGGATGGAGAAGAAGGCTGATTTTGTTGCAACTGTTGGGTCAGGGCTAATACCTGAATCGAGGGAGCCGTCACAATCGTATGGTGTTCGATTAAATAGCTACCATCAGCAGCTTGCAACGCCGGAAAGGGCAAGAGAAATAATGATTCCTGTGGAATAAAAATGACCCGATCGGCCGGATTTGTGGGCAGCAGATTAGCAACGGGGGCAATGAGCAATTCATGCAGCTTGCGCAGACCCGGATAATCATTAGCCGCAGGCGTAGAACGGCCAGTCACCGATCGACTCGTATGGGGTTTCGCTGGCGGCAATGTGTCTCGCAAGCGATCGCCCATTTCCTCACAGTCATCGATCGGCACTAAACAGCGAGCCGCCGTGACTAACTGATTTAAATTCAAATCTTTTGCCCATAAGGGTTCCAGCTGCACTTGTTGAAAGCTCACTTTTCCCGTGGGTTGCACCACCCAGATGTATAATCGGGCGTCCCGTGCCCGTTGCTTGCCCCGAAACTTAAAGTCATCGTCGCCAATGATGGCATACTCGACCAAGGTAGCCTGTTGCTGTCGGGCAATCTCACGGATATCGGCGATCGTAATTGGGGCAGCGGGAGCAGATTGAGGGCGATTGGATTGCTGAGTGGCCAACGCCCGATCCTTCTTAGCCAGCAACTCGGCAAAGGCACGGGCACGGCCTTGTTCTGCTGCTTCTAAGGCCGCCTCAGGTTGATTCGCCGCAATTAGAATTTGCTGTAACAGGCTATAGGTATGAACTTGCGTATCAAAAATTGAGACTTGATAGCGATCGCTAAGATCCGGCCGAAGGGCATCCAGTAACTGCACGGCAGCCCGAAGTTGAGCTTCCGCCTCAGCCAATTTACCCGCTTTGAATAAGGTATGCCCCAGGTTGTTTAAGCCCCTACCAGTGGCAGCTGGATCCCCAAGTTGGCGAGTAATTTCCAGGCTTTGTTCCTGAAATTGGATCGCTTGAGGAAACTCTTGCAAGTCTTCATACATTAGCCCCAGGCTACCCAATGCCTCACTCTCCCGTCGGCGATCGCCCGCTAACCGGGCTAGTTCTAGCGCTTGTTGGTAGGCTGCAATGGCTGGATCGCGTTGACCAAGCGAGTGATAGGCTGCACCTAGATTAATCAACGTACTGGCCTGTCTATCTAATTGCCGCAAGCGTTGACTAATCTGCAAGCTTTGTTGCAATACCTCGATCGCCTGCTGATAGTTGCCCAAGTTGGCATAAATCCCACCTAAATTATTTAAGGCCAAACTTTCTAGCAACGGATCTGGTAGTTGACGGCCCAACTTCAGGCTGTGTTGATGTTGGGCGATCGCGTTGTCATAATCTCCCACGGCTTCATACACATTGCCAAGATTATTCAACACCTGGGCTAGCATTTGGGGCTGATTCAACTCTTGTAACAGCGTCAATGCTTGTTGGTTGGTTGCGATCGCCTGGTTATATTGACCCACGGCTTTATAAGCGATCGCCAGATTACCCAGAAGAGTAGCGGTGATTTGATGCCGGTCTGTCGCCAGTCTCAGTCCTTGCTGGTAGCTCTCGATCGCCTTAGCATAGCTTCCCTGGCTGGCATAGGCATCGGCCAGCGTAATCAGCGTGGTCAATTCTGCTGACTGATCCCGTTGCGTTCTTGCTAGGGCCAGGGATTGCTGTAAGTAAGTGATCGCCTGGGAATAATCGTGTAAGGCCAGATAAGCCGCACTGAGATTGTTTAAGGTAGTGACTGTGGCGGCTCGATCCTGAAGGGATTGGTAGAGCATCAGGGAGCGCTGCCACAGCGCAATCGCGGCTGAGAATTGGTTGGCTTGAAACTGATCAACTCCTTGCTGAAATAGGCGATCGGCTTCTGCTGGATCTGCCTGAGTGGTGGGTAAATGCGACTGCGCGATCGCGGATTGAGGCATTTGCCCCACCCCATTGAGTAGGGTCAGTCCCCAGATGAATAGACCAATCCAACCCCTTCGCTTGCCTAAGATCATGGATGTGCTTTCGGTGGTTCTGCTTCAATCACCTGGAGAATTGGTTCGTCATTGCTAATCTGCCGACAGGGACCTGTTGCGCTTGGATTAGACGAATTGCTAGACGCCTCAGTGCCACTGCGATTTTGCCCCCGATTGAGTGCTACGAGCACAGTTCCCGGTGGACAGGCATTTGCCTGAGTTTGGTTAATAAATTGGCGTTGAACGGCCTGGGTATCAGCATTAACTGGGCTGTTCGCAACCGTTGGGCTAACAGGATTATTAGTTATATTGCTGGCCGTGTTTGTCGGAGCGGAAGTGTCAGAACTGCTTGGTATTGTAGCGATCGGTTCAGTAGGACGAGGAATAGTACTGACTTGAATTCTGGCACTGCCCTGAAGTCGAGTATCCCCAAAAGAACCGTAGAGGGTCGCGTCGGTGCCTGCTCCAATAAAGATCGTGCCAACCGTATAACTAGCGTTGGGTGACATGCTATTCAAATCATAGGGCACCGTGCGAACTGAGACATCATTCATCACGATCGTGCCATCGGCATACTCAAACCGCATGGCTGAAGAATTTGATGAGGTGGGCCGAATGAAGACCTGTTCACCACTGCGGCTGCCTGTAGTAGTACGGAATACAGGGTTACCCATAGCATCACGTTCAACGCCCAGACCCGCTGTAAACACATTGCCACCGCTGCGAATCGATACCGCACCAGGAGTCACAATACTAGCAGGGACGTTGTATAACTGACTGTAGGAACTTCCAATATTAAACGTACTTCGCGACTGGAACACCCCATAGGCATTAATTGCCACATTCATATCCGTTGAGGACAATGTTTGTTCCTGTAAGACCCGAATCGAATTGACGACAATGTTTCCGGCTGTACTCGTTAGACTAACCGAGCCAGTTGGCAGCCAAGGTGCTGGATTTTTGCGGGTGACGATCGTTCCCAGTTGGAGATTCCCTGTCCCTGTAACGGTTAGCGATCCGGCTTGAATATTGCCAGATGTCACACTGCCAGTCGCATTAACTGCCACACTATGTCGACTATCAATATTACCAAGGGCGACATTGGCTCCCGAAATGCTGAGTTGTCGCCCACCCCACACTCGCAGGGTGTCACCCGAGTTCATGCTGAAGTTGCCACCTCCATCACCATCAGCATCGGCCCGGAAGGTAATCGAACCATAGTCACCATTCAATACAGGTTCTGGAACAGGGGGAATTTCCAGTAGGTTATCGGCCAAATCTTCGATCGTGATATCGTTGGTCGCTTCCAAAATTAGATGGTTCACATTGGCCATACCTTCCAGTTCCGATTCATAGAGAATCGTGGGCACTGGATCACTGGCAAGTACCTGACCATTCTGACCAAATGGATCGTTACCGAAGGCGATCGTCGAGCCACCGTTGTCATCGCCATCATCAGCGCCAGAGCGGATCACAATATTGGCCGGATCAAGTAAAAAAGTGCCTGTGGTGCCATTGGTGGCCGCTGTATTCACACTGCCCTGGTAGACCAAATTCTGCTTTCCAGATACCTCCACAAAACCGCCATTTCCCATTTGTGAGCCACCTTGAGCGGTAATGCTGCCATAGAAACGGGTACTGCCATCTGCCCAGACGATCGCTTGTCCACCATTTCCCGTTTGCAGGGCATTCACATTAATTGTGGAGTTGGGGCTAACGTAGGTTTCCTGCGCATTCGGCCTGCTGCCTTGCCCCCGAAAATCACCACCAATGAAAACGTGGCCACCATCGGTTCCGGTAGCTGTTACCGTCGTATTAACTAATGCCACTCGATCGCCCAAAACGGATACAGTTCCCCCAGCCTGATTGGTACTGGAAGCCGTTAGAGTGCCGCCAGCAATCGTTGTTCCCGAGGTGGGAGCGATCGCGACTCCCGATCCGGTCAAGCTAATCGTCCCATCCGGATTTGCTGTGATTCCTGTTGCATTCCCTATGCTGCTACCAGTCAGCAGTTGTGGCAGAGCAAGTGGAGTATAACGTAAAGGGTTGATCGTGCTGGCTGTAGCAATCGGTAAATCGAGACTAAGAATGCTGCCTGCCTCACTGACTCGGACTAACTTTTGTCCCGGAATCGCCGCTACAGTTACAGTGCCACCTGGAGCCGATAGCGTTCCTGTATTAACGACAGTTCCTCCCAGTAACATCAGAGCTTTGCCTTCAGTCACCGCTAAATCACCCGCATTAACGATCGCGCCCGGTTGCGGCACTGAGAAGGCCAGGGTGCCAGGAGTCCCTAGCAAGGTTGCATAGTTATTAGGGCCGGATGCCTGAAACCACTGCTCATCTGCAATACCGGGACGCAAACCGATCGCCGTTGCGGTGGTAGCAATGAAGGAACCGGGGACATTGAGGCTGGCATGACTACCAAAAATGATTCCCGCCGGATTCATCAAGTACAGATTGGCCGTGCTACCCGTTACCTGAATCTGCCCATCAATGACTGAAGCGCTCCCCCCAATAACTCGACTCAGGATATTTTGAATTCCCGGATGAGAGAGAAACGTGGCAATCTGCCCCTGACTTAACCCAAATTGCTGAAAACTATGAAATAAGTTACTGCCTGCCTGGATCCCGCCGCCAATATTAAATTGATTGGGATTGTTCGGAGCGGAATTCACTAAAGTTCCGGTGTCATTGGGCGCAGGAGTAATTTGCGATCGCACTGGGCTAGCAGCCCCCAGGGTGGCAGTCGTTCCGAGCAGTAAACCTACGGCAGACCAAGCAACTAATTTCATGGAACAGACACCGATAGGGGTAGGACAAATTCAGGATTGGTAGATACACCCCAACTCAGTGTGATTCCTGAAATAGTAGGCCGCTATCGTGAGCCTGACCGCAAAATCAGGGAGAGAAGCTAATACTCCTGTTAGGAAAGTCACTCGCGATTCAAATTAAAGCACTTTGGAGAGCCTGGCTTTTAAGCTCCAGCATAATAATCCTCAAGCTGGAGGATGAACTGAGAATTAACTTATTTTCTTTATTGAGAAAGGTATAGATTTTGACCGGATCCTGCTAGGTTGGGAAAGAGGTTCAGTCCTGTGCAGACTGTATTCAAATTGAGTTCGCCTTATCAGCCAA
>DATNPU010000006.1:0-3681 GCA_036703105.1 Microcoleaceae cyanobacterium | reverse complement strand
TACCCGGCTGTTTAGGGTAAGGCAGAGTATCCTTGCGCCCATTATGTTCGATCGTGATGTACCCTTCTTCGATGTCAATATTTGGCGTCCCATATTCGCCCATTGTCCCCAATTTGACCAAATGGCAATCGGGGAAGCTCTCCTTCATGATGTAGAGCAGGTTCAGGTTACCCACAACATTGTTAACTTGGGTCAGGACGGCATGTTCCCGATCGATCATCGAGAACGGGGCTGATCGTTGTTCGCCAAAGTGAACGACCGCCTCCGGCTGAAACTGATGCAGTGCTTTGTTCAGAAAGTCGTAGTTGGTAATGTCGCCAATAAATAGATCAATGGTTTTGCCAGTCAGATCATGCCAGCGTTGCAACCGTTTTTGGATTGGAGCGATCGGGGTTAAGGTGTCCACACATAACTCCGCATCCCAGTGCCGACGCACCAAGCTGTCCAAAATCCCAACTTCGTAACCTTTATTTGACAGATAGAGTGCAGTTGCCCAACCGCAATAGCCGTCACCACCAATAACTAGGACTTTCATCTTGCCAAATCATGCTTGCTTGCAGATACTCGCTCAATCTATCAGGTTTATGTACCCTCTGAACCAAGAATTTATCTCTAACATTCTCAACGAAGCACCGTAGAATCGAGATGCTGATTCATCATGTTCCTGTTCATGACCTATTGCCTCGGAATCGTCACAACCCACGGTTTAGTGATGGCGGCGGACTCCCGCACCAATGCCGGAGTTGATTATATTTCCACTCATCAAAAGCTATTCGATTTCTCGCAACCAGGGGAACGGGTAATCCTAATTTCTACAGCTGGAAACCTCTCGGTAACTCAGGGAACCTTAACCTTACTGCGGCGAGATTTGATTGCAAAAACCGAGCCAAACCTGCATACTTTGCCCACTTTATACGAGATTGCTCGTTACATTGGTGCGAAAGCCCGCGAAATTCAAGAACAAGATCGGCCCTGGTTAGAAAAAGACAACATTGATTTTCAATGTAGTTTCCTGTTAGGTGGACAGTTACCCGGTGAAGACCCGATGCTGTACCTGATTTATAGCCAAGGAAACTGTATTCAAGCATCCAAAGATACGCCCTTTCTCCAGATTGGCGAAGCGAAATATGGTAAGCCAATTCTCGATCGCATTCTGACATTTGAAACTCCATTAGAAGCGGCCGCTAAATGTGCCTTGTTGTCGATCGATTCCACAATGAAATCAAATATTTCTGTGGGACCACCGATCAACTTAATGATGTATGAGAAAGATAGCTTCAAAGTTCGCTATGAATTAAAGCTAAAACTGGGGGCACCTTACCTCGCTAAAATTCGACGACTATGGGAGATTTCGTTGAATGAAGCCTTTGAACGGATGCCCGACGTTGATTGGGAAAATTATCTCAATGTTCGTGAAGAATTGGGGGCGACTGATCAATGAGATAGGCTGCACAGCCGAGATTTATTCCCAGGCTTCTAACTCATTCACCCAATATTGGACTAGGGCGATCGCCTGGCTACGGCGGGCTTCAAATGTAGCGGCCACCCAGATTAATAGTAGTCCTAGGACAATTCCCAGTGCCCACAGTAGCAGGGAATAGTTATTAATAAATAACCAGAGTTGGCGCAGCACTTTAAATAAAAACATCAAGGTTCCCATATAAAGAAACGCCCGCACTCGTAAGATTAATCCGGCAATGACTAGACCAATACTGAGCAGAATTGTCAAAAATCCTTGCCACAGGCTGAAATCCGATTGATAAAGCGCGGTCAAACAAAACAAACCTGTTGCCAGACAGCGTAAAAGATGGCGTTGTTCTTTAGCCGAGGGCGATCGCAAATCTGGATCAACTTGAGCCACATATAACAGTGACGCAGATAGTAATGTGACATACCAGAGCGGCTCATTCAGCGATCGTTCGGCAAAAAATCGGACAAAGGCCCAATCGGCTAATAAAACACTCAAATAGCTGAGGCGGACTTGCGATTCTGACTTAGCAATCCAGGCATAGAATCCCGCCGTAATCAGCAGACTGGGAATGCCAATGCCAACGGATGTAATACAAATAATTGCTCCTGGGAGCAAAATAGCGGATTGTTGCCAGGGACGAGCTGACCAACCCCACGATCGCCACGGCAAGTTATACAGCAATAGGCTAAATCCACTGGCGATCGTGGCGCCCCACAAAAGTAAAAACTGATCGGAGAGCGATTGATTGAGTAGATATGAAATCGTCCAAATAATCTCTAAAACTCCGGCATAGATCCAGTTCTCATGATGACGACCCTGCCAGATTGCATAAACCGCCAGAACGGCCATCACAGTCGTCCAAACCGGGAGGCCACTGTGACTCAGCAGCAATAACGGAGCAGACAAGGCCAAGACACTGCCACCGGCCCAATGCAGATCCGCGATCGCAGAAAATTCTGCATCACTCAGGCGTAGATACGGTAACAGCCACCGACGACAGACTTGATAACCAACGGCGATCGCGGCGGCTAATCCGGCCATCAGAGTTAACCCATCTCCTGCCTTTCCCCCTGTGGCCTGCATCAATTGATAAATCAGCAGTTCATAGGCTCCCGTCGTAAAGATGGCTAGAGCTAATAGAGTCAAGGGTTTAAAGCTGGGTTGCCGCCGACCCACCCCAATTCCTGTCAAAGCGGCTGCCAGAGTATAGAGTCCAGTCGTGGCTGTAAACGGTTGATGGATCAAAACCACGCTGAGTCCGGCATACCCGATCGGAATGACATGCCAGCTTCCGTAAGGAGTAACCCGCTGTTCAGACGATGCTTCAGTCAGTAAGCGAACACTGTACCAATCACCCGCTAACTGAGTCGCTAAACCCAAGGCCGCATTCGCGATCGCTAGATGTTCCACTGATCGACTGGTCAGAGCAATGCCACCCGCTACCAATAATTCTGTGCCCCAAGCCAACCCCAAAAATCCCGAGTCAGTCGGGCGTTGCCAGAGGCGAAACAGAATCGCACTCGTGGTTAAGGCAAGCGATCGTAGGAGGTTGGGAAAACCGCCATTCCACGCCACAAAGGTCAACGCCGTACCAAAGGTCAGAATCAACAAATTGACTGTTGCTAACACGCTTGCCCAGCCATCAAACGCCAAAGCATAAAGCTGAAGCAATTCAGACTGTTGCCGCTTTGCCCAAAACCGTAATAGCCAAAGTGACCACAGAACGATCGCTAGCCAGGTCGCGACATCGATCGTCGGACGAAAATATTGCCATGCGATCGCACTCGCAAACGCTAATCCCACTCCTACCGTTAAGACAACCACTAACCAGTTGCGGAGCCGCTGAGCATTGAGCACCATTAACCCAGTGCCAACTCCCAAGCTGATTAATAAAGGATAAATGGCCGCATACGTGAGAAATTGCGCCATTAGAACAGCCGCGACTGCTAATTCACTCGCCAATCTAGGTTGAGTAAACCTGGGAAAGCGGCTCAATCCCGTTAGTAGCAACGGGACAGCTAACCAAAACAACCCCCACCCAGCATCCACTCCCGGCTGCACCGGATAACTAGTCCAGTCATACGTTGGATTGAGGGCATTCAGGAATAGTGGGTAACTGATTCCCGCTAACCCTAATCCCAAGTACCAGCTACTTTGTTGCCAAAAAATATGTCTAGCCAGGACACATAAGCCCCACTCTAAAAGCACTC
>DATNPU010000005.1:0-9008 GCA_036703105.1 Microcoleaceae cyanobacterium | reverse complement strand
TATAAAGCAGGGGATAACGGGCCCGCAGCAGCAACTCAAATTCGTCATTAAAGCTCATAGTAGAAATCTTAAAAACGCAAAGCTAAGGAGTTCTCTGTTGACTTCACATCGCACTCCTTCCATTGTGCCGTTTTCCGTTTGAGTTACTAGTTCCGATCCGAAAGTTGGTTCTTCAAGGATTCTAAGGAGGCCCAACGACGATCGATCGCAGGTTGGCTAGGAGTTGCCTCCTGCACTTCAATCCCCTGACAATTTTGATCACAGAGTTGCCGTTGAGGCAGTTCCAAACATAGTTGTTCATACAACCAGGTTTCTGGCTCAAAGTAACCTTGAGGCGGCAGGGTTTCGATCAGATCCTCAGAAGAAATATCGCGTTCTAATAACGCCAAATCCGTATTATCCGGCGTTTCACTCAACCAGATTAATTCCGTGGGAGTGATCGACAAGCGGTAGTTATATTGCTGTAAACACCGATGGCAGCTCAAGGTAACGATCGCCTCTGCCTTGGCAGACACTTCCAGATAATTGCCTTGATGCACAACTTGAATCCATCCCTGCACTGGAGTCAGTGTTTCCAACTCCGCGATCAGTTCACTAAACTCAATCCGCTCGGTGCGATTGGGCGCCCTCGTTAGGCGCGGAATATAGATTGGCTCCATGCTCTTTCACCTTCCTCAATTCACTGAAAGAGGATTAGCTGTCCCGCAATTTCACTACTAGTCGGCGATCGGGTTCTTGCCCCCGACTGTAGGTTTCTAAATCCGGACACTCTTTCAATAACGTATGCATTTGCCGCCGTTCTGCGGCTGATAATGACTGTAACTCGTACTCCACACCTGTTTCGCGGACTCGCTCCGCCGCTCGATCGGCCAGAGCCTGCAACTCGGCATACCGGCGCTGACGATAGCCATCCAAATCGATGGTAAAGGCGCCTTGCTGCTCAGCCTCCACACCAATGTTCAGAATAGTATTCGCCAGATATTGCACCGAGTCAATCACCGAGCCATCCTCACCAGTCAGCCCTTTAATTTGTTCGGGGGTCAGTTTGGTTTCATCAATCGTCAGCCAACAGCTACTTTCCCCGATCGCGGAACTCATTTCTGTCTTTACCCCGGCAGGTAATCCCGCTAACCGCAAAAACTCTTGCAACCATTGCTGCCCACGCTGGATTTGAGTGCTGTCCATAACAAGTACCGTGTCAATTGCATCAAGGAGTTACGAAGAACAGAGAAATCGTTTGAAGGTCTGTATCCTCCAAACGACTTCTGACAAGGTACTAGCTTTGAGCTTTCTTCTTCGTCCGGCTACCTGGCTCAAAGGGGATAGTGGATTTGCTCGTCGCTTTCACATCTACCGTTTTGGTTTCCGCATCCACAATCTTTTGGATTTCTTCCGGCAGTGCTTCCCGGGACAAGATAAAGGTTTGCATGGTTTGGAAGATGTTGGCAATCACCATATACATCAACACCCCAGCGGGGAGTGGGAAGAACAGAAACATCCCAGAGAAAATTACCGGCGTAATCTTGTTGACCGTATCCTGGCTGGGATTGGAGCTAGGCCCTTGACCAGACAAGAGCTGGTTCACATAGATACTGATACCGAAGAAGATGATCATCCCCACAATATCCCAGTGGATCGTGCCATCTGGATCGATCGCGCCAACCCGTCCTAAAGCATCAATAAATAGGAACCCTTTATCAGCGGCTAAACCCGGAACGACACCCTTAATTGACACATCTCCAGGTTGCAAGGCAACGATCGTGCCGTCCTCATTAATCTTGACGCGTTCAGCCCCATTCACAACTTCCAGTTTTGGAGTCAGCTTGGCTTTGGTATCTGGATAGTCTTCTAACAATTCCTTGAGTGGCTTACCTTCTAAGGTTTGGTATTCCACCGTAGTGGTCTCACCAACCGCTAGCTTAGTTCCACCGGGAACGATCGCCGATACCCGTGCGTGAATTCCATCTGCTAAATAGATGTTTTGCGGATTGCTGGTAAAAGCTTGCGGCTGAATTTGCTCAATTTGTTCTTTTGGTAAAATTTGGAAATTCAGGGTGTAGGGAACATCCGAAAAAGGCGATCCCCGCAGGGTAGCAAATAGAGCAAACAGAACTGGCATTTGGAAGAGCAAAGGCAAACAGCCAGCGAGAGGATTTCCCAACTCTTGCATGACTTTTGCCATTTCCTCCTGCTGCTTAGCAGGATCATTCTTGTAGCGCTCCCGGATTTCTTGCTGGCGCTTTTGCATGATCGGCTGCACAACTTTCATGCGTCGCATGTTCCGAATAGAGCCAGCGCTCAGAGGGTACAACGCGAAGCGAATAACCAGTGTTAAAGCCACGATCGCCAGACCATAGCTTGGCACGATCCCATAGAAAAAATCTAGGATCGGTAGCATTACATTGTTGGAAAGAAACCCAATACCAAAGTCCATTCGCTCTAACCTGACCCTCGTTCTTCGAGTTTGCTGAATTTAAGTCTATCCAAAGATCGGCCCCAACATACATGCTGTTGCCAACAATGAATGACTTTTCTGTATCATCCCTGACTACCCAGTGAACCGCTAGCCTGCTGCGCCCGGGGGGATAGCCTCTCATTAATGTAGCTATAAACCTCACGGAATTTAGGCACAGCCCGCAACTCCAGACGGCTACCATCTTTGAGGGTAATCACCATATCTCCCCAACTACCAATTCCTCTCGGAACAGTGACCACTTTAGCAATTTCAGAGTAGATGATATCAGAGCGATCTCGCCCCCTCCATCCACCGGTTACCGAGATCCGGCGATCAGTGATGCGATAGCGCAACCATAAAGCTCGCACGATCGCCCCGATCGTGAGGGGAAGACAAATTACCGTAAATCCGAGCAGAATATTGACAATTAAATCCCCAAGATGGGGTCCGCCCTCGTAGTAGACTTCTTCACGAATAGCCATCTAGCACCTCAGCGTCTGTTAGCAACTGCTCTAATTCTTGCAGAAATTGCTGATAATCGCATTGCAGCGCTTGGGGATGGACGGTAATCACTAAATCCCACCCCTGAGCAAATCGAGGCAAAAGCTGACGGCAGATTGCCCGCAGTTGCCGCTTAATTCGGTTGCGAATTACAGCTCGCTTATGCACCTTTTGGCTAATAGAAATGCCAATTCGGGTGGCCAACCGAACTGATTCGCCAAGTAGCAGAGACTCATCGTTAGTAGTTTGGTGGGGAAGATCGGCGATCGACAGCGGTTGGCGGAGTAGCCTAAGCGTGAGATGTTTGCCTCTCAGTCGAGTTCCCCGTCGGTAGACTAGGTCAAAATCTCGCCGCAATTTTAGGCGATTCGCCCTCGGCAACGCCACATCAACCCCGCTTCACTAATATGGATGACTTTAGGCGACCGCTAAACGTGCCCGTCCCTTACTTCTGCGAGCTTTCAGCACCCGCCGACCATTCTTGGTTCGCATCCGCGCCCGAAAGCCAGACGTTCTTTTACGCTTCCGACAAGTTCCGCCTAATGTCCGTTGAGTCATATTATCTTCTCCGATCGCGTCCCAATGGAGGTTCCAAAAAAGTCACAGTGTACGATTATATCATTGGTTACAGGCAATAGGTGAATGAGAGTTGAAAGTGCCGAGTCGATCTCGCTCATCCCATTCACCCTGACTGATCACGACATTAGGAAATTTGGATCACCCAGGTGCCCAAGTAGCGCAGCAGAGGCACATCTCCAGGAGACAGGATTTGGCAATTAAAGTAGAACATGCCACCAAAACTGGGGTTTTTCACATCTTGCAGCCAAATTTCGACACTGCTACCCGCCGGAATTGGTTCTTTCGGAAAGATTTCTAGCAGGTGGTTTTCTTTATTCCAGTTGACTTCTTGCAGGGGAACGGCTTTATCTTTGACGCGTACCTCTACCATCTTGGGGTTAAAAATGCCCTTGTAATAATCAGGGTAAGAGATAGCAAATTGAGCAACGGCTAGCTTCATTTTTTTGGCTGGAATTCTCAACCGATAACGATCCCACCCATTCGGTCTACCGCCGTAATCCAAGCGATAGTTTAGATTATCCTCACCCTTGACTCCACCGAAAATCGTTAGTCCGGGCAAGCCTTGAGCGAAACTCATAGCCGGAATTCCCACTGCCAGACAGCCAGCGATGAGGCTAGAAACTACATATTGCATCCGAGAACTAGAAGACATAAGCCCTTTCCCCAATTGGCAGAGGTTATTCAACACTTCACTACACCTTAATCTTAAAACTCTATCAGCAATTCATGAGTAGGATCACTCACTGAACGATCACTCAGTAGCAGTGATTTTCCTGAGATGCCAGAGCTTCTCAAGCAGACGATAATCTTTACCAAAGGTTCCGCACAGACTGATCGCGATCGATTTGAAGCCCAGACAACGTTGAACCTTTATAAAGAATTTTTTATTTAGATGAATTGAAATCATAAGATAAGTTAAAGATCGCTGGGACTATTTGGGAATCAACTTTAGGATCATTGCCTGAACCAGTTTGCAGAATATCGAAAGTGTAAATTTGCATAACAACGGGTTGAAATTAAGCGGTTTGGGGTTAACGAACTGTCTAATTTTTCAACTTGAAAATATCCCTGGAGAACATGGTTAGACCACGATCGCCGGAGTTAATTCTGTTGTTTGCATGTCATCAAGCAGCTTGTCTGCTCCCTGCTACAGATAATTCACATCAGCATTGATTTTAGAGTTGTGAGAGCCAATGACCATAGCGATTGATAAACAAGCGGCTGAAGGCGAACAGCGTCTCACTGAAGACAAGACGCATCTTAAGATTGGCATTCCCAAAGAAATTTTTCCAAATGAGTGTCGAGTTGCAGCCACTCCGGATACAGCCAAAATTCTGCAAAAGCTTGGATTTGAGGTATTGATTGAACATCAGGCGGGAGAGGCAGCCAACTTTTCCGATGATACGTATCAACAAGCCGGTTGCCAGATTGTTGCCGATGCACCTACGTTATGGCATGAAGCAGACATTGTACTGAAGGTGCGTCCACCCGAGATGCATCCAACCCTGGGCAAACATGAGGCCGAGTTGCTCAGAGAAGGGGGAACCTTAATTAGTTTCATTTACCCGGCTCAAAATGCCACCCTGTTAGACCAGCTAGCTCAACGGCAGGCAACGGTATTGGCCATGGATGCCGTCCCGCGGATCAGCCGCGCTCAGAAACTTGATGCTCTGAGTTCTATGGCCAATATTGCCGGATATCGGGCCGTGATTGAAGCCGCGAATCGGTTTGGTCGCTTTTTTACGGGACAAATTACAGCGGCGGGTAAAGTTCCCCCAGCCAAAGTGTTAATTATTGGAGCCGGAGTCGCTGGGCTAGCCGCGATCGGAACTGCTAGAAGTTTAGGGGCGATCGTCCGCGCCTTTGATACTCGTCCGGTGGTGAAAGAACAGGTGCAAAGTCTGGGAGCCGAGTTTTTAGAACTTCAGTTTGCTGAAGATGGCACAGGCGAAGGTGGCTATGCCAAAGTCATGAGCAAAGAGTTCATTGACGCTGAAATGGCGCTATTTGCGGCCCAAGCCAAAGAAGTCGATATCATCATCACGACAGCCTTAATTCCGGGTAAGCGGGCGCCGATTTTGATTACCCGTGACATGGTTGAGAGCATGAAAGAAGGCTCAGTAGTAGTCGATATGGCCGCTGAACAGGGGGGTAACTGTGAAGTCACCCAGCCAGGAGAAGTCTGCCAGCATCATGGGGTAACGATTATTGGGTTAACCGACTTGCCAAGCCGGATGGCGAACCAAGCCAGTCAACTGTATGGCAAGAACCTCTGCTATCTCCTCGAGGATATGGGCGGAGCTGAAGGCTACAAAGTTGATATGGATGATGAGGTGATTCGGGGAGCATTAGTCCTGCACAACGGATCCATTACCTACCCACCCCCTAAACCAGCAACCCCACCCACCCCTCCTCAGCCTGCTCCAACTCCAACTGTCGTGGCAACTGCTACTCCGGCCAAAACTTCCAAAGCCAATACGAGTTTGGTTTGGATGGGATTGATCGGAGCACTACTGTTTGGCATTGGTAGCGTCGCTCCCCCCTCCTTCCTATCTCACTTCACCGTGTTTGTATTGGCCTGTTTTGTTGGTTGGCAGGTGATTTGGAATGTCACCCCTGCCCTACATACGCCATTAATGAGTGTGACCAATGCAATTAGCGGCATCATCATCATTGGTGGCATGTTGCAAATTTCTGGATCGTTGAATTCTGCCACCACAATTTTGGGCGCGATCGCGATTCTAATTGGCACGATTAATATTTCCGGTGGCTTCCTGGTAACCCAACGGATGCTGAAGATGTTTCAGCGGTAAGCATCCCTGTTCTGTCCAGGAATCAGGCATGAGGTCATCAAGATCCTGCTACCTCACCCGCCTGATTCGACCCACCTGCCTCATCCCATTTCCACCTTGAATTAAAAGGTCTATGTCGAATAATCTGCTGACAGTCGCTTATATTGCGGCGAGTGCATTGTTTATCCTGAGCTTGGCGGGCTTATCCAACCAGGAAACTGCCCGCAAAGGCAATACATTTGGTATTGCTGGAATGCTAATTGCCTTTATTGCTACTGCGGTTAGTAGTGTAAGTGCCTATGGCTTGCTTACAGGAGTCGTTTTACCCGGCGCGATCGTTGGGGCGATTTTAGCTTCCCGAGTTGCGATGACCTCGATGCCGGAGCTAGTCGCAATTCTGCATAGCTTTGTTGGTTTAGCGGCGGTACTAGTTGGGTTTGCCAATTATCTCAGTCCGGATAGTTCGCTCCAGGGAGTTGAAGCGACGATCCATGAAATTGAGATCTACATCGGCGTGTTTATTGGGGCAATTACCTTTACAGGGTCGATTATTGCCTTTGGCAAACTACGCGGCATTATCAGCAGTAAGCCATTGACACTCCCAGCCCGTCATTTCCTCAATTTAGCGATGCTCCTGGCGTGTGTATGGTTAGGAGTAGAGTTTATGGGTGGAAGTGTCCTGACTGGACTGCAAGCGCTGATCGCCATGAGTACGATCGCGGGGGTGCTGGGTCTGCATCTAGTCATGGCGATCGGTGGTGCCGATATGCCTGTAGTAATCTCAATGCTCAACAGCTACTCCGGTTGGGCAGCCGCAGCCGCAGGATTCATGCTCTCCAACGATCTGCTAATCATCACCGGGGCACTAGTGGGCAGTAGTGGGGCCATCCTCAGCTACATTATGTGCCGCGCTATGAACCGCTCGTTTATTAGTGTGATTATGGGTGGATTTGGATCTGGTGCAACAGGAACAAGTCAGGTTGCTCAACCCACAGGCAGCGTGACCGAAGCGAATGTGGAAGAAACCGCCGAACTCCTGGAAAATGCCAAGAGCGTGATTATTGTGCCGGGGTATGGCATGGCTGTGGCACAAGCTCAGTACCCAATCTCTCAGATTACGAAATACCTGCGCGATCGGGGCACGAACGTCCGGTTTGGCATTCACCCAGTAGCTGGACGGATGCCGGGGCACATGAATGTGTTGCTAGCAGAGGCTAATGTGCCGTATGACATTGTGTTGGAAATGGAGGAAATTAACGAAGATTTCCCAGAAACCGATGTGGTGTTAGTCGTCGGTGCCAATGATACGGTGAACTCCAGTGCGATGGAAGATCCGAATAGCCCGATCGCTGGAATGCCGGTCCTAGAAGTCTGGAAGTCTGGAACAGTTGTGATTATGAAGCGGAGTATGGCCAGTGGCTATGCGGGAGTCGATAATCCAGTGTTCTACAAGGAAAACACACGGATGTTATTTGGAGATGCCAAAAAGAATGTTGATGCGTTAGTCGCCAAGTTCAATAGTCGCGCCGAACTAGCCACCAGTCGCGCCTAACATCCAAGCACCAATTCAGTTTCTATTGCAACGATCGCCTTTCTCTAGGAAGGGCGATCGTTGTTTATAGCAAAGCCAATCCCAAAAAGAAAGCTGCCCAGGTGACCTGGACAGCTTCGTAGATCGAAGTTTCTATCGGAGATAAGATTATGCTTCCGCTGTTGCTTCGGCTGCCACAGGATAGACACTCACTTTTTTCCGGTTCTTACCAAACCGCTCGAAGGTGACAATCCCATGAACTAGCGCGAACAGGGTATCATCGTTACCCCGTCCGACATTATTGCCGGGGTGGATCTTGGTGCCGCGTTGACGTACCAGGATGTTTCCAGCTTTGACAACTTGCCCACCATACCGTTTGACACCTAAGCGCTGGGAATTCGAGTCCCGGCCGTTACGTGTACTACCTGTCCCTTTCTTATGAGCCATTGTTTCCTCTCGTCTTTACGATCGTGACTATAGAAGATTGTCAGGATTGAAATGCCCTACTGACACGTTAGCAGAGCTACCTATTCAGCGGTTGTTGCTGTTGCGATCGCGGTTCCACCCACATTGATGCTGTTGATCATTAACCGGGTGAGTTCCTGACGATGACCTTGCTTCTTGCGGGTCTTCTTCTTCGGGCGCATTTTGTAGACGATGATCTTGCGACCCCGCAGATGACGCATAACCGTGCCTTCCACTGTGGCTCCAGTCACCCAAGGTTGACCAATAGTGATGTCGCCATCGTTCTGCACAAACAGCACCTTATCAATGCTAACTGAACCGTCTGGTTCCACTGCTAGCCGTTCTACGTCATAGAACCGACCTGGCTCTACCCGAAGTTGTTTTCCGCCCGTTTCAATAATTGCGTAAGCCATGAAATTGCCCTAGAGATTGCCGTACAGGTAGCCTGTCAAGGCGTTTAATTGTGTCTGACCTGATCCGAGCAGGAATAGACGACAATTTACCAGTATGCCGACTAGATTCCTGAATTGTCAAGCGTTGTTTAGACTCCATTGCCAGGATACAGTCAGAGGGTCAAGCCGTCTGATGCCTGTTGACGAATTGCAATGTCTCCTCCCCCTACTTCCTCCAACACAGTCTTTTTCTGGCTACGGAAGAATTTATTTAACACCTGGTACAACAGCCT
>DATNPU010000003.1:0-10338 GCA_036703105.1 Microcoleaceae cyanobacterium | reverse complement strand
CTAAAATGGGAGGGAAACATTATAGAGATCTGATATAACCAGCTTAATCACTCAACGTTTGATCTGCTGACTGTTAGATGAGGAGAGCGCCATGCCGAATCGCGACATTATCGTTATTGGCGCTTCGGCCGGCGGAGTAGAGGCACTCACCCAGTTCATCAAACACCTACCGGCTGATTTTCCCGCCGCCATCTTTATCGTTCTGCATTTTCCCGCCTCTGGCGTCAGCGCTCTGCCCCAAATCCTCAATCGAGTTGGCAAGTTGCCTGCCTCGCATCCTACCGATCGCACCGTCATTACACCAGGACAGATCTATATTGCGCCCCCCAACTATCATTTATTACTTCAGCCAGGGTATATCCAGTTGAGTCAGTCGCCCCGCGAACATGGGCTTCGTCCAGCGATCGACATCACCTTTCGGTCAGCCGCCTGGGCCTATGGGCAACGGGTGATCGGGATAATCCTCTCTGGAACGTTGGATGATGGCACGGCTGGCTTAATGACGATTAAAGCCCACGGGGGACTAGCGATCGTGCAAGATCCTGAAGAGGCTTTGTTTAGTGGGATGCCTCGCAGTGCGCTGAAGTATGTCGCCGTTGACCACATTGTTAAACTAGCTGACTTAGCATTCTGTTTAAACCAGTTCATCTATCAGCCGATCAAGGAGAACAGTTCTGTGTCCAAGCAGTTAGACCGTGAAGAAATGATTGTGGCAGACGATAAAGCCGCGCGCGAACGGGGAGAGTATCCAGGCGATCCGTCACCGTTAACCTGCCCTGAATGTGGAGGGGTGTTATGGGAATTGCAAGAAGGTCATTTAGTACGATTTCGCTGTCATGTCGGTCATGCGTACTCGATCGAAAGTATGGCCGCAGAACAGGAGGACGATGTGGAAAAAGCCCTATGGTCGGCTTATCGGGCGTTAGAAGAAAAAGCAACTCTGGCACGACGGATGGCTATGCAGGCTCGGCAGCACAACCGCACCCGGTCAGAAGCCCAATTTTTGGCTCGGGCTCAGGAATCTGAGCAACATGCTGCATTATTGCGTCAAATCATTTTGCAACAAGAGCAGCCTCAATCCTCACCCCATTCTGAAGCCGTGAATGAAACGTAATTAAGAGCCATGCCTAACACCGATTCCGCCCCAGATCCTCTCTTGCCCCAGCCCGCGTTCGATCTGGTGGCGATCGTCACTTCAGCCGGTGGGCTACATGCCTTAGAGACAATCTTGGCTGACTTGCCCAAGAACTTCCCTGTCCCGATCGCGATCGTGCAACATTTATCACCTCAAGGCCCAGGGTTGTTGCCAGGCATCCTCAACCGTCGGACTCAGTTAATGGTCAAACAAGCGGTGGCGGGCGTTCAGTTACAGGCTGGCCATGTCTATGTGGCGCCCCCCGATCAACATCTGCTGATCACTTCATCCGGCATAATAACGTTAGCCCATACAGAACGAGTCAACTATGCTCGTCCGTCTGCCGATGTCTTGCTGGAATCGGTCGCCGAGAGTTTCCGCCAGCGAGCCATTGCGGTAATTCTGACGGGTAAGGGCCGAGACGGGGCAATCGGCATTCAACGCATCAAGCAACTTGGAGGGATGACGATCGCGCAAGACCAGGCCACGGCAGAATTTTTTAGTATGCCCCAGGCGGCCATTCAAACCTTAGCGGTCGATTTTGTTTTACCTCTAGTTGAAATTGCCCCCATGCTAGTGGACCTGATGTGGAAGAACAGAAAAGCAGATGACTAATGCGAGCGAGAACATCGATTTTGAAGCGTTATTAGACTACATCAAGGAGAGCCGAGGGGTTGACTTTACCGGCTATAAACGGGCGAGTCTAATGCGTCGGGTGTCGAAGCGGATGCAAGCCGTCACGATTGAAGGGTATAGCAACTATCAGGATTATCTGGCAGTTCATCCCGAAGAATTTAACCATCTCTTCAACACCCTCTTGATTAATGTCACGGCTTTTTTCCGTGATCATGACGCTTGGGAGTATGTAGCTAGCGAAGTCATTCCTCGCATCATTGCTAGTAAGGAAGCCAATGAGCCGATTCGGGTCTGGAGTGCCGCCTGTGCCTCCGGAGAGGAAGCCTACACGATCGCGATTATCCTGGCCGAAATTATTGGGATAGAGCAGTTTCGGGAGCGGGTAAAAATCTATGCCACCGATATGGATGAAGAAGCGCTCGACCAGGCCCGTCAGGCGACCTATTCGGCCAGAGATATGGGCGGGTTAACCGCTCGGCAACTCGAGCAATTCTTTGACCACGTAGACGATCGCTATACCTTCCGCAAAGACCTACGACGAGCAGTGATTTTTGGCCGCCATGATTTAATTCAGGATGCGCCTATCTCGCGGATTGATTTATTGGTCTGCCGCAACACCTTGATGTATTTCAATGCGGAAACCCAGAGCCGGATTGTATCGCGGTTTCATTTTGCCTTGCAGGACGGTGGCTTTTTGTTTCTGGGAAAAGCGGAAATGCTGCTCACGCATACCAATATCTTTACCCCTGTCCATCTCAAATGCCGCATCTTTACCAAAGTCCCGAAGCTGAATCTGCGCGATCGGCTCCTGGTAATTGGACAAACCGGATACAACAGTACTGAGAAGCATTTATCAAATCATGTCCGACTGCGAGAAGCCGCCTTTGATAGCGGCCCCATCGCCCGAATTATCGTCGATTACAATGGGGTACTCGCCCTTGTGAATGAACGCGCTCGCCTATTGTTCAATCTAAATCCGCGAGATGTTGGTCGGTTACTGCAAGACCTGGAAATCTCCTACCGTCCGGTAGAATTGCGCTCTTGCATCGAGCAAACCTATGTCGATCGGCGATCGGTCAATTTATACGATATTGAATGGCACACCTCCCAAAACGAAGTGCTTTACCTGAATATCCAGGTAGCTCCCCTGTTCGACACCATCAATAGTCAGATTCTGGGAGTCAGTATTAACTTTGCGGATGTGACCCGCTACAAACGCCTGCAAGAGGAAGTAGAACATTCCAATCAAGAATTGGAAATGGCGTATGAAGAATTGCAGTCTACCAATGAAGAATTGGAGACGACGAATGAAGAGTTGCAATCCTCCAATGAAGAATTGGAGACGACGAATGAAGAGTTGCAGTCCACCAATGAAGAATTGGAGACGATGAATGAAGAGTTGCAGTCCACCAATGAAGAATTGCAGACGGTGAATGATGAATTGCAACGCAGTAGTGAAGAGCTAAATCGAACCAATGCGTTTTTAGAATCCATTCTCACCAGCTTAAAAGGTGGGGTAGTAGTGGTCGATCTCGATCTGCGAGTGCAGATTTGGAACAGTAAATCAGAGGATCTGTGGGGGTTACGGGCTGAAGAAGCCGTAGCACAGAATTTCCTGAATCTGGATCTGGGTTTACCCGTTGAGCAACTCCGACAACCTATTCGATCGTGTTTATCCGGTTTATCCGATCAGGTGTCAGAAGTAATCCTGGAAGCGATTAACCGTCGCGGTCGCAGTTTTGCTTGCCGAGTCACCTGTACACCGCTAGTGGGAATCCAGGGGCAAACTCAAGGCGTAATCTTGCTGATGGAAGAATGCAGTGAGGCGGAATAGAGGTGGGTAGAACAACTTCTAAACCTTCTGGACAAACGATCGTCCGAGTAATCCCTGGGGGCGAATCAGCAAAATGGCAAACAACAAACCAAACGCGATCGCATCCTTGTAAGCCGAAAACTCTCCGGGCACAAAGGCTTCAACCAAACCAATCAGTAAGCCTCCGACGACTGCTCCGGGAATGCTTCCCAGTCCCCCTAACACAATCACCGCCAATCCCTTTAAGCCAAACCCAATCCCAAAGTAAGGTCCCGCAATACTGACGCTGGAACCCACTAAAGTTCCGGCTAATCCTGCCAAGAAACTGCTGACAAAAAAGGTGATCACAATAAAGAGATCGGGGTTAATCCCTAATAAACTGGCCGTCGTCGCATCCTCCGCTACGGCCCGCATCGCCTTGCCATATTTAGTGGCATTAATCAAATAGGTGAGAATCGCCAAAATCACTACCGAAACACCAAAGATGACAATCTGCACCGTGCGAATTGGAATCGGATTATCGGCTGTGCCAAAGTTGATCGCCGCTGGCAAACTACCGTACGTATCCGCCGGAAACGTGTAATTCTCCGCTCCCACCAGATACTGAATTAAGTTAACGATCACCAACGCCACCCCCAAACTCGACACCACCGTGAGTAACGGATCAGACCGCTTCCGCCGCAACGGTCGAAACGCTAACCGCTCGATCGCCACTCCGACTAATCCGGCTAACCCACCACTGACGATCGCCGCCAACCAAAACGGTAAATTAATCGGTAACTGAGCATTCGCCAACAACCCATTAAAGCCCGTGCTACCCCCCATCAAGAAGTAGGTGAAATACGCTCCTAACGTAAACACCGCACCATGCGCAAAGTTGATGATGCCGAGAATTGAAAAGATCAACGTATAGCCCAGGGCAAAAATGGCATAGACACTGCCGATCGATAAACCGTTAAGGACGTTTTGCAGAAATAGCGTCAAAGTCATGCGGGATAAATAGCGTCAAAATTAGACAACTTGTTCGTCAAAGTCCCCCTGATTAAGGGGGATTTAGGGGGATCTCCACCCAATCCTACTAACAGCCGATCCCCCAACCCCCTTAATCAGGGGGCTAAGAAGGAGTTGCCCATAATGTAGAGTTGCGTGAGATCTTCCATAGTCTATAGCGATCGCGATAGAAAAAATCCCCCTAGCTGTTCTGTAATCCAGAAAAACTAGGAGGACAATCAATTGCACTGATTTCAATTCAATTTCGAGCGATCGTCGGGGCAGGTTTAGAGATCAGCGTTCACTTCAAGACCAACCCCGACTCAGAATTAGCGTGATTCTACGAAATCAGCATCCAGCACATCATCCTGACCACCTGTAGACCCGGTCGAGCCATTGGCATCACTAGAACCATTGCCATTGTTCGCATTGGCATAGATCGCCTGACCGACTTGCATCAAGGCTTGTTGCAGTTCAGCAGTAAGCGACTTCATACCATCGTAGTTCTCGGCCGTAATCGCTTCCCGCAGATCCTTGACTAAGGCTTGCACCCGCTCTTTGTCGGCAACCGGTACTTGACCATTCAGATCTTGCAGTTGCTTCTCAGCCTGGTAGGCCAGAGAATCCGCTGTGTTCTTGGTATCGATCTGTTCGCGACGTTGGCGATCGGCGTCGGCATTGCGCTCGGCATCCTTCACCATGCGATCGACTTCGGCATCATCCAGCGTCGAAGCGCCAGTAATGGTAATCGATTGCTCTTTCCCTGTGCCTTTGTCCTTCGCAAACACCGAAAGAATCCCATTCGCATCCAAATCAAAGCTGACTTCAATTTGGGGAATCCCTCGTGGTGCGGGAGGAATGCCATCCAACCGGAAGGTGCCCAGGCTCTTGTTATCGCCGGCCATTTCCCGTTCGCCTTGCAGCACATGGATCTCCACATTGCTCTGCCCATCAGCCGCCGTCGAGAAGGTTTCCGACTTGCGGACGGGGATGGTCGTGTTACGCGGAATGATCCGAGTCATTACTCCGCCCATCGTTTCCACACCCAAGGAGAGCGGCGTCACATCTAGCAACACCATCCCTGTGACATCACCCGACAACACACCCGCTTGCACCGCGGCCCCCACGGCGACCACTTCATCCGGGTTTACCGTCATGTTGGGATCTTTGTTGGTCAGTTGCCGCACCAGATTTTGTACCGCTGGAATCCGGGTGGAACCACCGACTAACACGACTTCATCAATGTCTTTAGCCGTCATCTTGGCATCCCGTAATGCCTGTTCCACTGGCACTCGACAGCGATCGAGCAGGTCAGAACACATTTGCTCAAACTGCGATCGGGTCAGAGTTAAATCAATGTGCTTTGGTCCATCTTGGGTTGCCGTAATAAAGGGCAAGTTAATTGTCGTTTGGGTTGAATTCGACAACTCAATTTTGGCTTTCTCGGCGGCTTCCGTTAAGCGTTGCAAGGCTTGCTTATCTTTGCGCAGATCAACCCCTTCATTGCGTTGGAATTCCGCTGCAATCCAATCCACAATCTTCTTGTCAAAGTCATCACCACCTAAGTGAGTATCCCCACTAGTGGATTTCACTTCCACAATGCCATCCCCAACTTCCAGCAAGGAGACATCAAACGTGCCGCCCCCCAAGTCAAACACCAGGATGGTTTCATCCTCTTGCTTGTCTAAGCCATACGCCAGTGCGGCTGCCGTCGGTTCATTGACAATCCGCAAGACTTCAATTCCGGCCACTTTCCCCGCATCCTTCGTGGCTTGCCGTTGGGAATCATTAAAGTACGCTGGAACCGTGATCACCGCTTGTGTCACCTTTTCACCCAGATACTTGCTGGCATCATCCACCAACTTCCGCAATACCTGAGCCGAGATTTCTTCCGGGGCGAACTGCTTGCCCTGAGCCGGAGACTCTAGCTTGACGCTGCTACCATCCCGCACCACTTTATAAGCAACCTGCTTCGATTCCTGCCCAACTTCATCGTATTTGCGACCAATGAAGCGCTTCACCGAATAGTAGGTATTCTCAGGGTTCATCACGCCCTGCCGCTTGGCAATCTGCCCGACTAAGCGATCGCCATTTTTGGCATAGGCCACTACAGAAGGAGTTGTTCTCGTTCCTTCCGCATTGGCAATCACGACAGGCTGACCACCTTCCATGACAGCGACACAGGAGTTCGTCGTACCCAAGTCAATTCCAACCACTTTAGCCATCTGCGTTTAACCTCTCACTCTCGCCAAGGGACATGAATAATTTCTGCATGTATCCAAGGTAACGAGTAGGTTAGCGATCGGGGTTCGGCTAGCACCCCCCCCATCACGGGTGATTGCCGTACTCAAGAAATAACCAACTTTTGCTCCAGCTACAAGCCCTGAGAAAAGTTATCGCCCAGTCGATTAAACAGCAGAATTTAGCTTGGGATAGAGGCACGGTGCGATCGCTTCCGCCAATAATGACGGTGAGGCGAATCTATTGGCGGAGCTGAGTCAAGCTCGTATTCGTTGTGCATCATTTTGGTTTGGGTGTAGCGAATATCAAGGAATTGTAATATTTACTACACTCCCTCTCATAATTGTGCATGATGGGAAGTAGGAGAGCCGCTCTTTAATCTGGTGACTGTATTACACACGGCTACTCGCGATCGCAGAATTTGCTGAATCAAAATTGTCTGAATTTTCACCACTCTTTTTCTCATAAAGAGTGATAAAAATCACATTAGGAGATTTCCAATGCGCTTTCAAAACGCTCTGGTAGGCTTGAGCGATCAGGCTATTCTTGTGTTTAAAAATGTGACGTTGAAAATGAGTGAACTCCGCTATGCTCTGGATCTAGCCAACAGCCAGATGGCAGAGGCAATGATGACGGAATTGCAAGCTCAAGAAATTGAAATTGATTTAGGCAGATATACACCAGAGGGACAATGGAGCCGGGTCAATTCGCCTGCATGGTTTCAGCAAGGGATTGCCTGTGATGTATTACAGCCCAATGTCCCCGTGGCTCAACCTGGGCGACTGAAGCTAAAAATTCAATTAGAATTCTGCCCAGATGACCCTGAGAACTGCGATCGCTGACGAGCCTCGTAGTAGCATGGCTATCAGCACTCATTCCCTTTAAACCAACTGTGAGCCATCCCCGCATTCTCTGTCTTGGTGAAATTCTGTATGACTTTCTGGCCGACCAACCAGGATTGCTGTTGGACCAAGTTAAATCTTGGACTCCCTATCCAGGCGGTGCTCCGGCAAATGTGGCGACAGCATTAGTCAAGTTAGGTACATCCAGCGGATTTATTGGTTGTGTCGGACAGGATCACTTAGGCAAATCATTAGTGCAATTGTTGCGCGAGATTGGGGTGGATGGGACTGGGATTCAACGCCATGCCACAGCTCCGACCCGAGGCGTTTATGTCGTGCGATCGCTAACCAACGATCGCAGTTTTGCTGGGTTTGGTGACTATCAAACCACAGAGTTCGCCGATACCCATTTGCAAGCAGACCAGATTCCGGTCAGCCTATTTGAGTCGGCGGAATATCTCGTGTTAGGCACATTAGAAATGGCGTATCCCGATAGTTTGCAAGCGATCGAACGGGCGTTGCAATTAGCCGATGAACACTATGTCAAAATTCTGCTGGATGTCAACTGGCGACCTGTCTTCTGGTCAGATCCAGCGATCGCATCCAAAATGATTCACGACTTAATGGCGCGGGTGGATTTTCTCAAATTGTCGGATGAAGAAGCCGAATGGCTGTTTGACACTACCGATCCAGGTGTGATTGCTCACCGTTTAGAGCATGTGGAAGGCGTGTTAGTCACAGCGGGTGAAAAAGGTTGTGCCTATTACCTCAGTGGCAATGAAGGTAAGGTGCCTGTGTTCCGGGTGGAAGTAGAAGACACCACTGGAGCCGGGGATAGTTTTGTCGCTGGCTTTTTGCATCAACTCTGTAAATTCGGTGTCCAACATCTCACTAATCCAGAAATCGCCCATCAGATGGTGACTTATGCCAGTGCCGTGGGAGCATTGACCACAACCCGACCCGGCGCGATCGCCGCCCAGCCAACTGCCGCCGAAGTAGAAGCTTTTCTGCATCTGCAACAACAACCTAGCTAGGAACCATCCGGATTGAGCCAGCCTACCTCGGAACCACCCAGCCATTGGCAAATTAGCCTGGTTCTGCTCATTGGGATTCTCGCTGCTTCTACAGCCGCCATTTTAATTCGACTCGCGATCGCCACAGCGAATCTCAGCGGGGTTGGCTTTAGTTTAGTATTAGCGGCATCTCGGTTAACCATTGCCTCGATCGCGCTACTACCCACCTGGCGATCAATTCAGCATCACCCCCCGTCGATCGCGGCTTTCCGTTATGCGACAGCGGCCGGAATTGCCTTAGCCATCCACTTTGCCACCTGGATTACCTCACTGTCTTACACCTCGATCGCGGCTTCTACCACCCTCGTAACGACCAATCCGATTTGGGTGGCGTTGTTCTCCTGGATCTGGTTGAAAGAAATTCCGTCCCGGTTGACCCTTGCTGGGATTGCGATCGCGCTATCCGGCGGCATTCTGATCAGTTTAGGCAGTGAGTCCTCTACTGTCATCATTGGCCAACCCTGGTTAGGCAATGGTTTGGCATTAATAGGAGCGTGGGCCGCTAGTGCCTATTTTCTGTTTGGCCGAGCCGCCCAACGACAAGGACTGGGAATTGGCAGCTATGCGACGGTGGCTTATACGGTTGCCGCGATCGTGCTACTGCCATTACCGCTAATCATGGGAACGTCCTATAGTGGCTATCCAACTCTCACTTATGGCTACATGATACTGATGGCCTTGTTACCGCAGTTAGTTGGGCACACAAGTTTCAACTGGGCAGTCCGCTGGGTTTCTCCGACCCTAGTCGCATTAGTGATTTTGTTTGAACCGGTTGTGTCCAGTATTTTGGGTTACTGGATTTTTGGGGAAATTCCGGGAGTCACCGTGCTATTCGGTGCCGGAGTCATGTTGCTAGGCGTGGCGCTGGCTGCCGTGAATCGCTAACTTAGAACCAGTAGGATGACAAGATAAAACTAAATCACAAATTAATGTGACAAACATCACAGGTAGGGATGATCACGATCGCTTCCCGAAGTTAGATTAACCAGGATACTAAAGGAGACTCAACTTTAGCCGAGTCATCAACAGGGAACACACGACTGGCCGATAGGTTTCTTTGAGACCGTCGGTTTTTTGTTTTAAAGCCAATTTCCGTTGTGACGAGAATCACTGGATAGGCTGATGATGATCGCTCACTTAATTAACCGAAACCGGGATACTAAAGGAGACTCAACTTTAGCCGAGTCATCAACAGGGAACACACGACTGGCCGATAGGTTTCTTTGAGACCATCGGTTTTTTGTTTTAAAGGATTCTAGCTGGTAGTGATCAAAATCACAAGGTCGTCTGACCACGATCGCTCCCTCGATCGGTAGAAACCAGGATACTAAAGGAGACTCAACTTTAGCCGAGTCATCAACAGGGAACACACGACTGGCCGACAGGTTTCTTTGAGACCGTCGGTTTTTTGTTTTAAATGTCACGCCCTACCGCATCGCTGCCATCGTATTTTTCCACGATAGTTCCTTACATAACACCATCAACGCCCGTTGATCTGCACCGGTAAACAAATTGCTATCGATTAATTCCGTCAATACCTGCTGCGTCAGTTGGGAGGCAAATGTGCCACCGCAGCGTAACAAGTGACTGTAGTAGCAGAATTGGGGC